>JBGUOO010000049.1:0-3579 GCA_045129775.1 Elusimicrobiaceae bacterium | reverse complement strand
CCCTTGCGGAGGAAGTGGTCCGCAGGACCGATGGAGGGGCTCATTAAGGAGAATGCCTTATAGGCCCCCCTTTTTGTCGCTACCGCGCCCCCCGACAAAAGCCCTCGGGGGCAGGCTCTTTCCCCGCAAGGGGGGCAAATGACAGCATTTTTTAGTTCCATAAGTTTTTCCTCTTTATTTTAAGTTTAATTTATCTGCTTATGAAACCATTGAAAACGGCTACCACACTTGAGCCTGGTCAATAACCCAAACGTAACAGCCGTAGCTTATCGTGCAAAACGATAAACATTCGGTACAAAACAAACGGGTAATTAGTCCGTTCATTTTGTACCTGATAATCGGCTGTTTTTAGATTGACCAGTGCCTTACGGCGCTCTATATTCTACATATAGTTCCAAAAACAGGTAAAATTGTTTTTTACTACTCCTCTATTCTATATAATTTCTTCCTAATTTGCACCACAACTTTGTTACGCGCTTGCTTACATACTTGCGCCCCAAAGGGGCGCTCCCCGTAAGTATGCTACGCAAGCGCAAGCCGCGTTGTGGCACAAATTAGTTTGAAATTATCGCGAAGTTTAGTTGTACGGAAAAAGCACAATCACGTGGTTTTTGCTATAATGAAACTATGAGATACACCCTTTATGTCCTTACCATGGCGCTGTTGTTTGCGGGGGGGATGATTGTGGGCAACGTCTATCTGCCCGACCATTCTACTGTGCGCGCCGCCGCTGTGGCCGTGCCGGAGTTGGACACCCATAACCCCATTTTTTCCCATACCGACCGTACTATTGCCGAGCGTGAACTGGGCATTTTAAATCAGGCGCTCCAATCGTGCCCGGTGGTGGTAAACGAAGAAAAAGACCGCCTGGTTAATCACATTAAATTATGGGTGGCGCTGGAAGATTTCCACTTGAAAAAAGCGATTTTAGAGTTGGAAATGGCTAAAAATGTAGAGAGCAACCGCCCGACGGCCCAGTTTTTAAAAGCGGCCGAAGACTACAACACAGCCCGCGCATATGCCGAAAAAATGGCCGACGAGCTTTTCCCGCCCGCGCCCGAAGAAACCACGGGCGAGCCCGCCCCGGCCGAGCAAACCCCGGTCGCTAAATAGTTTATTTGCACCCATAAAAAAACCCTGCCCGCAAGCAGGGTTTTTGTGCGTTTATAAAGTTTAGCGGTAGTTGGTAAATTGTAGTTCTACGCCAAAATCGCGCCCTTTTAAAAACGCAATCACGGCCTGTAATTCATCTTTGGACTTAGACGACACGCGCAACTGGTCGCCCTGGATAGAGGCCGATACTTTTAACTTAGCGTCTTTAATAGCTTTGGTGATTTCTTTGGCTTTGTCGGCGGGGATGCCCTGCTGTATTTTAACCGTTTGCTTGGCGTTACCGCCCAGGGCGGCCTCAATTTTTTGCGGCGTCAAGTTTTTAAGCGCAATACCGCGTTTAGCCATGCGGGTGAAAATAATGTCACGCAAGGTGTTTACTTTGTATTCGTCCGACGAGGCCAATTTTAGCTCGTTATCTTTTTGGTTAAGTTCAATAGACGAGTTGGTGCCTTTAAAATCGTAACGGTTGGTAATTTCTTTATTAGCGGCGGAAACACACTCACTAACCAGGTTAAGGTCAATTTTTGAGACGACATCAAAACTATAATCTGCCATAATTTTACTCCTGTAAATAGTTGGTTTTCCCACATTATACTTTTTTTGTACAATAAGGGTAAGGCGGGCTTTGTGCCCACCCATTCTAAAGGAGGAAGTACGTATTGTGCTGGCGGGGAAACCCGCATACTTACTTATGAACATCAAAATTCGTTTAACCGTGATGAACTTCCTGGAATTTGCCGTATGGGGTGCCTATTTAACGTCTATGGGCATTTTCTTGGCGGGTGCCGGGTTTGCTGATAAAATTGGTTGGTTTTATGCGACACAAGGTTTTGTGTCTCTTTTTATGCCTGCCGTGATGGGCATTGTGGCGGACCGCTGGGTGCCGGCACAAAAAATGCTGGGCCTGTGCCACCTGTTAGCCGCCGTGTTTATGGCGGGGGCCGCGTGGTGCGGCGCGCAAGCGAGCATTAACTTTGCCGCTTTATTTACCTGCTACACGTTAAGTGTGGCTTTTTATATGCCTACCTTGGCGCTTTCCAACTCGGTGGCTTATACCGCACTTCGGCAACAAAATTTTGATACCGTTAAGGCCTTCCCGCCCATTCGCGTATTTGGTACGGTGGGTTTTATTATCGCTATGTGGACGACGAACTTTGCCCACTTTGCAGGGTCTTACACGCAGTGGTATTTTTCGGCGGTGCTAGGTATTATTTTAGGTGTATACTGCTTTACGCTCCCGAACTGCCCCACCAGCACCGAAAAAGCCCGCACCCTGGGCGAAGCCCTGGGCCTCAAAGCGTTTGCGCTTTTTAAAGAGAAAAAAATGGCGATTTTCTTTGTGTTTTCTATGCTTTTGGGTATGTCCCTGCAAGTAACTAACGGGTTTGCCGGGCCGTTTATTACGGGGTTTAACTCCTTGGCGGGCTATACGGGCTCGTGGGGGGCTAACAACGCAACGGCCTTAATTTCGCTTTCGCAAATTTCCGAAACGCTGTGTATTTTGCTCATTCCGTTCTTCTTAAAACGCTACGGCATCAAAAAAGTAATGCTCATTAGTATGCTCGCCTGGGTACTGCGCTTTGGGCTCTTGGGCGTGGGTAACCCGTCCACCGCACTGGGTATTTTAATGCTCATTGCGTCCATGATTATTTACGGCGTGGCGTTTGATTTCTTCAACATTTCCGGGTCCTTGTATGTGGACCAGGAAACCGACCCGTCTATCCGTTCCTCGGCGCAGGGTGTGTTTATGCTGATGACCAACGGCTTTGGCGCGGCAATTGGCTCGCTAGCCGCCCAAAAAGTGATTAACGCCCTGGTAAACGTACATTTGGACCCGTCCAAAATGGTCAACGGCGTCTATCCGGCGGACCTGTCGGCTCTCATTATGAACGGCTGGAGTGAGAGCTGGTTTGTATTTGCGGGGTTTTCGCTCGTAGTAGCCGTGCTGTTTGCGTGGTTGTTTAAGTATAAACATGTAGCGCAGAATTAAAGCAGTTATTTTGAGAATAAAAAAGGACTGGAAAACCCAGTCCTTTTTTATTATACTATACATACAATTTTATCTGTTTTTGGAACCGTACAATAGGTGTGCGGATCGCTTTTGGAAACAAAAGCAATACTTCAGTCCAAAGACAGCCGATTTAGGCACAATATGCCCTAGCTGATCCCTGGGGCGTATTGTGCCGAGCGTTTGTCATTTGTAAAAATGGCAAGCCGCGGCTGTTGTTTTTGGGTAGCTGAAGTATGCTCAAAGCGTTCAGCCGTTTTTGTTTGGTTTCATAAGCAGCGGAATTGCAAATTAAAAACAAAAGAGGAAGAACTTATGGAAACCAATAAAAATGCAAGTATTGTGTCTTGTCCCCCTTGCGGGGAAAACGTCGCGGTAGCGACAAAAAGGGGGGCCTATAAGGCATTCTCCTTAATGAGCCCCTCCATCGGTCCTGCGGACCACTTCCTCCGCAAGGG
>JBGUOO010000048.1:0-5767 GCA_045129775.1 Elusimicrobiaceae bacterium | reverse complement strand
CCCTTGCGGGGAAAACGTCGGCTTGCCGACAAAAAGGGGGGCTTATAAAGGCTTTACCCTTATAGAGCTTTTGGTCGTCGTTTTAATTATTGGTATTTTAGCGGCAGTAGCGGTGCCGCAATATCAAATGACGGTATGGAAAAGCCGCTATGCTACGATTAAAGCTTTAACCGAAAGTTTGGCTAAGGCTGAAGAAATATATTATTTAAAAAATGGAGAATATACACTAGATTGGGCGGCTTTGGATGTAGAACTTAAGGCAAATAGATTTTCTAATCGTGGGGCGAATAAAACAGCTGTTTTTGATTGGGGAAGTTGCGAACTGGGAGCTGCTTCATACGTTCAGTGCATATTAGGGCCCACACATACTAATTTATTTTTGGTATATCAGGTGGGGTTGAAGCATGCCGGCGGTAGTGGAAAGCGAACTTGTTATACTACTTCCGATTCTTCTTTAGCTGCGCAGATTTGTAAAATTGAAAATGCACTCATACGTTAACTGTTTTGAAAATTCAAATTACTTTAGAATTAAGCGAAGAGAGCTTTCCACAAATTTGGGCTAGAACGCGGAGCAAACTTGCGCAGTATATAAGTGGGGGTTTCACTCAAATTAGGGGGCAATTCTAGGCGTGAGGATAGGAGGAATACTGGCGGCACGCGCGCGTTAGCGCGGAGGTATCCGGCTATCCGAACAACAACGAAGTGCCCTTTAATTTATAAGAAACCCAACTTGACAAATTTCCCTCGTAACACTATACTATTAAGGTAGATTTACGAGGGGGATTTTATGAAAAATTTTACTTTTCTACTTGTTTTTTTAATAGCTGTTCCTGCTTGTGCGTATCAAGCGGGGCAGCAAAACCGCACCAATTTTGGCGCAGGCCAGCAACAACCGGCGCAACAACAGTACCGCTCGTTTAGCAATTACAACAACCGCAACTGGGGCCAAGGTGTCCAAACGCAAGGAGTTCAAACCGAAGTAGCAGGCAAATCGGCCAAGGAATTAAAGCCGGTCGGTAAACAAGCCGCGGTGGTTGCCCCGCAAGCCAAGCCGGCTAAGCCGTCAGCTCCGGCCGCCGCACAGGCCTCTACCGCGCCGGCCGCTATGCCCGCCAATGTGGACCCGGCGGCCATGATGCAACAAGTGCAAGGCATGGTGAATGCCATGGGTAATATGACGGGTGGTGCACAAGGCCAACAAGCTGGGGCGGCCGCAATGCCTGCCGGGATGCCCGATCTTTCCGCCTTGATGGGTGGTGCAATGCCGGTGGCTCCGGCAACTCCGGCCAAGAAATAAATTTATGAAACATATTTTACTAAGCACTTTTTTAATCGGCACGCTTAGCACGTGGGGGGTGGCACAAAAACCGCAAACCACGGTGGAGCTGTTGCGCCCCACAACGTCGGCAGAAGTAAACCGCCCGTCAACAACGGTGCAAACCGCGCGGCCTTTTACGTCGGCAGAACTAAACCGCCCCACCACGCAAACCGGTGCGGTGCGCGCACAAACTACTGCCTCTGCCAGCCGCCCGCAAACGGATAATGGCTTGGCCCGTCCGGCGACAAATGTGGAAGTGATCCACCCCGCCACGACGGTGGAAGTCGTTCATCCGCAAACTACCGTAGAAGTATTACACCCCCAAACGCCCGGCTTTGTAGCCGGCACTTCGGCGGAAAGTATCACGGGTCATTCGGCGCAAAAAGGGGGAAAAGGTGTTGCTTTGTCCTCGGCGCAGGCTACCTCTATGAGTGATTTTAAACCCAAGCAAGCCAAAGATTTTACCGCGGCCCAAAAGGCGGCTCCCATTGGCGGGGGGGAGAACAAACTGGGTAACGAAACAAACGTGGCCGAGAAAGACGCCGCCAACAAAGCCAGTTTATTGGGTAAACAAAACAACCAAAATATGGATATTGACCCAAACATCAAAACAACCAATTTATCCGGGCTGGGCAAATCCATAGAAAAACAAGTCAGCGAGAAAAAGAAAAAATAAATTTTTATCATCTCAAAAGGGGGGAGAAACTGCCAATTTGGTGCCGTTTCTCCCCCTCTTTTCCGTGCGTAGTTCTCAGAAATACTGTTTTGTTATGAAATGAAATTATCCCTGAACTTGTTTCAGGGTCTTCCTGCTGGTTGTTTTCAAAAAGTCGTTTAGACGCTCATACCCTAGGAAAGTGTCGCGGTCCCACCTTTGAGGTTTAGCTGGAAACGCTTGGCGCGCAAAAGCCCGTACGGCCAGTACCCCCAAATTGGTTTTAGGGCATTGGCCCAGAACGCGATTTTAATTTGCCCCATACCCTAGGTACCCCATTTTCGTTTTAGGGCATTTTAGCAAAATGCAAAATTAAGTCAATTTTTGCAGACATGGGTGGGGGAGCAAAAATCTAAAATTAAGCCTGTTTTTACGCATTTTGGGGTTATATGGTAGTACCCCCGTTTTGTTAAAAAAAGGTCAAATTTTGTAACACCCCACTTTGCCAACAAAAAATATCTATAATATAACTTAGAATATGTATAAAAATTATTATAAATTAAATATAAAACTAAAAAATTTAATAATATTTAAAGCAGTAGTAAAACTACTTTTAAAACCCTAATTACTTAACATAATACCTATTCTCATTAGTTAAATAGACCGTGGCAAATACCCCCTTCCGCATTGTTTTTCATGCTGATTTTGGGATAGCTTAAAAAACATTTGTGGATAATGGGGTATTTTTTGAAAAAATTTTTATAAAAATGGGGAAAAACTGCAAAAAAATAGTAAAAAATAAAAATGCTTATAAAATAAGCATTTTTAGTAAATAGGCGGTTTGGGGGTAAGATAGCGGTTAAAATGCCGAGTTTGGGGCACTTTGCAGTAATTTTTCAGCCAGCGCAAATGCCCGGGCAAAGCCTTGCGGGGTTAATTTATAGGTGCGGCTGCGTTTATTTCCCTCCCCCACTATACGCCCGGCTTGGACTTCCCCGGTTAGCAGGCGGTCCAACCGCCCTGCCTCTATACCGCATACTTTTAAAGAACGGGCCAGCTCCAGGGCCGGATAGGCAGGCTTTTGTAAGAGTACACGCGCACCGGCCAGTACCAAAGCGGCCACCTCTTGCGGGGTCAGTTTAGCTTTGCGGCGCAAAATAAGGGTGTTATCATCCTCTTTAAGCAGTTTTTCCCACAGGTATTGCTCGGTATGTTGCGGGGTGTTTGTATTGGGGAAAGTGGCACGCGGAGCAGCGGCTAAACCGGCACTTTGAGAGAGCGCCTGCGCGGCGGCTTTACCCTGGCCGATAAGGGCCAAAAAGTAGTTGCGCTGGGCCTCAATAAATTCGCGCGGGCCCTCGGCTTCAAATTCCTCACCGTTCGGTAGCCGGAAACGTATTTTTAAGGTATTGTTTTCGCTGTTCATAAACTGTTAATAACCGTTTGTTTTTGAAATGTTTTCCACTGGGTTTATCCCCCGGGATAGACATATAATAGCTATTTTTTAGTTTTATGTCAACTATTATGTCATTTATGCCAATTTTATGTCAAACCCAGTGGATAAGTGTATTTCTACGACGGTAAATAAGGTATAAATTTTGCCAAAATTTAAGTGCTCAAATGAGGTTTTTGCATAGCCAAGGTGCCAAAAAACCTAACAAGGGTGGTTGTGAGGTTTTTCTCCCCCCGCCCTCAAAAAAAACCGGGGCCCAATTTGTTGGCGCCCCGGCTAAACCCATAAAAACAAAAGCCGCAAAATCGCCCCCGATTTTGCAGTTTAAGAAACAATGATATAATCTAAAATTAGAAAATAGGAGAAAGTCGTGTCCCTTTGGTGTGAAATATTTTTTTGCAATATGCTCCTGAGCTCTTAGAAAAAGTAATGCTTTGTCCGCCTGTCCAATCATTTTCGTGACATAACAATGTGTGTATAGGGTCATTGGAAGACTCTAAAAGATATACAAAACCTGCTCCCGCATACGGTCCGGAAATACGTCCAACTGATACTCCTATGCCAGATGCCTCATAATACAGTTGTAAGCTCCATTCATCATTGGAATAGACAGCCCAGTTATGACTTGATCCATCAATCCATCTTACTTTTTCTGTCCATGGAATACTTACATCTAGTTTATCAAATGTTGTAGCATAGGTACCGTTGGCCAGGTGGTATGCCTCTTGTGCCGCGGCAACACTACGAATCATTGCAAACGCTTGGGCCGCTTTACTTTTTTCCACCGCTTTTTGGTACTGCGGCACGGCTACCGCCGCCAAAATACCGATAATAAGAACTACTACTAATAGTTCAATAAGGGTAAACCCCCGTGAACGACCACGCATGAAACCCTGCCGGGTGTATAGCTGATTCATTTTTTCTCCTTTCTGTTTAGGAAAGAAAAACGGCTCTTTCGCCGGGCCAGCTATACACAACCCACCAAAACAGCCGTGGCCTACCGTATAAAAACGGCAAGCACTCGGCACAACCCCGTCGGGCTCTAGATTTCCCGTCAAAGTTGTGCCTTAAAAACGACTGTTCTTGGTTGTATAACTGTATTTTCTATTCCAAAAACAGATTTCAAATTATATTTTACATCCCTTCTATTCTACATAATTTCTATTTAAAATAGTACAATACCTTATATATGAAGTCCATTTCCGCCCCCCTCCTGGCCTGGTACCAAAAAAATAAGCGCGATTTGCCCTGGCGCCACACGCGTGACCCTTATAAAATTTGGCTGTGCGAAATTATCATGCAGCAAACCCGCGTAGCCCAGGGGCTTAGCTATTATAACCGATTTGTGGAAACTTTCCCCACCCCGCGCGCCCTGGCCGCCGCCACGCAAGATGAGGTGTTAAAATTGTGGCAGGGGCTCGGCTACTATAGCCGTGCGCGTAATTTGCACGCCGCCGCTAAAAGTATGCACGGCGCTTTCCCCCAAACGTACGACGGAGTGCGCGCCCTAAAAGGCGTGGGCGATTACACAGCCGCCGCTATTTGCTCTATTGCCTACAATATGCCCTACGCAGTGGTGGACGGAAATGTGTACCGAGTACTTGCCCGCGTGTTTGGTATTTCCACGCCCATAGACTCCACGGGCGGCAAAAAACAGTTTACCGCCCTAGCCCAAGAACTCTTAGACAAAAAACACCCCGGCGATTATAACCAGGCGATTATGGATTTTGGTGCCATGGTCTGCACGCCGCAAGCGCCCGCTTGTTTGACGTGTCCGCTATCCAAAATCTGTGAGGCGCGCAAAGCCGGCACGCAGGAAAAACTGCCCGTCAAAGTGCAACAAACCAAAGTTTCCACGCGCTATTTTCACTATATATATGTAGAACAAGGCAAGTTTACGTGGTTGCACCAGCGCGGCCCTGGCGACGTATGGCAAAACCTCTATGAATTGCCGCTTGTGGAAACGCACGACGGAAATTTGACGGCCGCGCACCCGCAACTTAAAAAATGGTTTGGCCCGGCACCGGTGGCGGCTGTCAGCCAAACCCCACTCAAACATGTGCTTTCCCACCGGATTATTTACGCGTATATATATAAGGTAGAGCTCCCCCCCGCACGCAAAGTGCCGGGCAAGTTTATCAAAATTATCATCAAAGACTTACCCAAATACGCCGTTTCCCGCCTAGTACAAAAACTGTTAGAAAAGTTGTAGTATTGTAATTTTTCGTCGTTAAAAAATCAACTCTAACTTTTGCTTGACTTGTTTTTTTTTTTTGGTACACTCCTAGTATATTGTTCACAGGAGAGTATAAAATGAATAGTAACAAGTTTAAAAGCTTTT
>JBGUOO010000047.1:0-6601 GCA_045129775.1 Elusimicrobiaceae bacterium | reverse complement strand
GGCATTCTCCTTAATGAGCCCCTCCATCGGTCCTGCGGACCACTTCCTCCGCAAGGGAGGAAGAAAGGGTTTTACCCTCATTGAGCTGCTTGTTGTCGTTTTAATTATCGGCATCTTGGCGGCGGTGGCCGTACCGCAGTATAGGTTGGCGGTAGCCAAAAGCCGGCTTGCGGCTATCCGGCCAATTATGACTGCTATTAAATCTGCGCAAGAAGCTTATTATTTAGCGAATGGGGAATATGCATTTGATTTAAATTCATTGGATATAGATCATGCTTGTAAAGTTTTACCAAATGATGATGGCACTACGTTTAATTGTGATAACTATTTTGTCTTGGATGTTATTGACGGAGCAAAAAATCAAGCTTTTCATCACAATGTTGTAGCGTATTATTGTGCAAATGCCCAAACATTTCAAAGAGTATCACATTGTAGCGAGGTTCGTGATTTCGCATACAGGGTTTGGTTTGATCACTCCGAAAAGCCAGGGATGACGGAATGTACGGGCAGAACTGATTTGGGCAAAAATGTTTGTAAGAAAATATAACTCAATTTTATCTTCCAGCGGGGTCTTTGCCGTCAATAAGGCCCTCTTGCGACACGTGGCCGTGCAGTTCAGCTTTATCCCGCAGTTTGCGGTGGTAAGTAATAGCAAAACGGTGTACCTCGTCGCGTATTTCCATGAGCAAATTTAAGGCCGGGTCCCCAATGGGTAGCTTAATGCTCTCACGGGCGCCCGGTACATAAATGCCCTCGTGCGTTTCCGCGAGCGCAATAAACGGAATAAACAAATCTGCCCGTTCAAACGCATTTAGCGCGGCGTGAATTTGGCTTTTGCCGCCGTCTAATAAAATGAGGTCGGGCATTTGGCTCGGGTCGCGCTTTAACTGGCGCAAACGGCGGTACACACTTTCTTCCATCATGGCAAAATCGCTCCCGCCTTTTTCGGGCAGTTTGGAGCGGATTTTGAATCGGCGGTAGTGTTCGTGGTTTTTCTCGCCGTTAATATAGCACACCATGCAACCCACGGCCTCGCGCCCAAACAGGTGCGAATTATCAAACGCCTCAATATGCGCCGGCAATTTTTTAAGCCCAATTACTTCGGCCAGGCGTTTTAGTTTGTCGGTATTTTGCATGGCGGTGGTGATATAGTCATCCTTAAACCGGCCGACGAGTACGCGCTCTTTCATGTGCTCTAAGGCATGTAAAAAGTTGCGGTACACGGCGGCTTGTTCGTACTCCAGTTTATTGGAATGTTCGTGCATAAGTGCGGTTAGCGTTTGCGTTAAGCCGCCAAAATTGCCGTCTAAAAAGTCGGCCAGGCGCTGGGCATTTTTGCGGTAATCTTCGTACGAAATCTTCCCCGCGCACGGGGCAGGGCATTGGCCCGTGTGGTAATAAATACACGTGTTGATTTTTTGTTCCGGCAGTTTTTTATCGCGCGAGAAATTCCACTTGCACGGCCGCAAAGGGGCATATCCGCTCTTCCACAAAAAGCGCATTAAACTTTTAACAATGTAGGACTTGGGGTACGGCCCGTAATACGCGTCTTTACTGCGTTTAGCGGCGTCCACCGCGCTTTTACGCACAATTTGCAGGCGGGGGAAGTCCTCACTTAAACTGAGTTTTAAATAGGGGTAAGTTTTGCCGTCTTTGCCCATGGAGTTAAAAAACGGCTGATACTGCTTGATGAGTTTTTCTTCCAGCACCAGGGCGTCGCGCTCGCTCATGCACGTGACGTAATCAATCTTGGCAATCAGCGGCAGTAAGCTGGGCAGTTTCCACCCGCGCGAGTAAAGGTTGGACTCTTGGAAATACTGTTTGACCCGGTCCGAGAGGTTTTTAGCCTTGCCGATATACAAAATGGTGCCGTCTTTGCCGCGCATGATATACACGCCGGGAGATTTGGGCAAAATGTGAATACGTTCGTCCATGCCTTTATTATATAACAACTGTGTGTTAGGTTGCATCAAGAATGGATAAAAGTTATAATTTGAGAAGTGGCCGAAATCAATCGGCCCGCAATTTAGAGGAGAAAACTGTTATGCCTAACAAACGGATGCAAGATTTTTCAGTTACGTCTTTGGCTGGTTTTACATTACTGGAATTGTTAGTAACGGTGGTCATTATCGGCATTTTGGCTACCATAGCGTTGCCGCAATACGAGAAAGCGGTCATCAAGGCCCGTACGGCAGAAGCCCAAGTAAACCTAAAAGCGATAACGGATGCGCAAGAACGGTATTGGCTGATGTACCGCACGTATACCAATAATTTGAGGGATTTAGATGTCCGTGTACAAGACGGTAAATACTATCAATATCACTGTTTTGACCAGCGCACTTGCCAGGCTTCTCCTCAAACCGGAGCCGGGAAATATCCGACATTTGAATTTCATATGCAACGCGGAGAGCATGCGAATTATTTAGGGAAACATTGGTGTATTGGGTTCAATGATTATACTAACAACATCTGTGCATCCATGGGTAAAAAAGATGACACGATGGACGGCTCCTATTTTGTGATAAATTAGTTTGATTTATAAACGCTGTTGCACACGGGCGGGCAAACACATTGACCTGCCAATAGACAAAAAGGTATAATACAAGTAACCGATTTTTTAATAAGAGGTATATTAACACATGGCAAAATTAAAAACGGGCCGCCACACCAGCGCCCTCAAAGCTCAGCGCCAAGCTGAAAAAAGAAACTCCGCTAACAAAGGGCTCATTAAAAAAGTCCGCGTAGCGACCAAAACGGTAAAGGCCTCCGCCGCTACCAAAGCAAAAACTTTAAAAGAAGACTTGAAAAAAGCGAACGCTTGCATTGACAAGGCCGCTAAAAAGAAAGTCATCCACTGGAAAACGGCCGCGCGCAAAAAATCGCGCCTCGCCAAAGCCGCCAACAAAGCCGGCAAATAAGCCGTTTTAAAGTTTGAAAACACCCCGCACCCGCGGGGTGTTTTGCGTTCTAATCAATTTTTGCGCTTGCGGGGGGAACGCAAAAAAACTACAGTAAGTACACTCAACCAAAAGGAGGTATTTATGATGTGGGAACAAGAAATTGATATTCACAAAGTGTGCGAACTGCGCGCGCGTACCACTGTATTTTTCGGCGTGGGTGCTATCAAAAAGATAGACGATATCTGCGCCGATTTAAAAGCCCGCGGGCTTACCAAACTAATTGTCGTTACCGGCAAAGGGGCCTATAAAAAAACAGGCGCGTGGGACCACGTGGCCGCCGCTTTTGAGAAGCACGGCCTTACCTATGTGCATTACGATAAAGTAACGCCCAACCCCAACACCCACCACGTCAACGAGGCCGCCAAACTGGCGCATGACTTTGGCGCACAGGCCATGCTGGCTATTGGCGGCGGCTCGGCCATTGACGCGGGCAAAAGTGTGGCGATCCTCATGAAATACCCCGGCAAAACGGCGGAGGATATTTATGAGTTCAAATTCGTGCCCACCGAGGCCGCGCCCATTATTGCCATTAACCTCACGCACGGTACGGGCTCGGAAGCTAACCAGTTTGCCGTCGTGTCCATTGAAGAAAAGAACTACAAGCCCGCCATTGCTTTGCCGTGCATTTACCCCTTGTATGCCATTGACGACCCGGCCTTAATGACCGGGCTTAGCGAGGACCAAACGCGCTACGTGTCCATTGACGCGGTCAACCACGTGGTAGAGGCCGCCACCACCAAAACCACTTCGCCCTATGCGGTGGATCTGGCGATTGCGGTGACGTGGCTGGTCTATAAATACTTGCCCGTGGCTTTAAAAGACCCTAAGAACTTGGAGGCGCGCTACTTCCTGGCGTATGCGGCGCTTATAGCGGGGCTGAGTTTTGACAACGGGCTGTTGCACTACACGCACGCGCTGGAACACCCGCTCTCGGGCGTAAACCCGAACCTCACGCACGGCCTGGGCTTGGCCATGCTACTGCCGGCCGTGATTAAGCATATCTACCGCGCCAAACCCAAGACGCTTGCCAGTTTGCTCAAACCCATGGTACCCGGCTTGCAAGGAAATGCCGACGAGGCCGACCTGGCCGCCCACGGCATAGAGAAGTGGCTGTTTAGTGTGGGGGCCACGCATAAACTGCAAGACGAGGGTTTTACCGCGGCGGACATTGATAAACTGGTGGAGCTGGCGTTTCATACGCCGTCGTTGGGCGGATTACTGTCTATTGCGCCCACGAAGGCGGATGAAGACACGGTGCGCGCTATTTATACCGAGTCGCTCACGCCGTATAGTAAATAAAAACTTCCCTGTACTAGGAGAAAGCCCCTTTTAGGGGCTTTCTCTATGTTACCCATAATCAGGGTACTGAAAATTCGGGGGGCCCGGTTACCGGGCCCCTTTTACGTGTTCAAAAAATTGTTGCACGCGCACGTCGCACTGCACATCAGAAGTCAAAATGGGGCGTTTTAAATGCACGCCCGCCAGCGTGCGGCAACGGCTCAGTGCCACATAGGTTTGCCCGGTGGCAAACGCGCCGCGGCCCATATCCAAATAAATGTTATCAAACGTGAGCCCTTGCGATTTATGCACGGTAATCGCCCACGCCAATTTGAGCGGGTACTGCTTAAAAAAACCTTTTACCTGTGGCACCAGTTTTTGGGTGAGGGGGTTAAACTCGTAGCGTACTTCTTCCCACACGTAGGGTTTTACGTCGTAAATAGCGCCTTTAAGTTCCACGCGGATAAAATCCGGCCCCAGTTCGTGTACGGTGCCAATGTCGCCGTTGACCCAGTTGTCGTCATTAACCAGCATCATAATTTTGGCCCCTTTTTTGAGGTGTAACTCTTTATCTGCGGGCGGCGTTTTGGTGAATGTTTCGTCGGCCGTGGCGGGGTAGATATATTCCGTACCGGGCAACTTGGCCAGTTGGCTACGGTTGCGCCATTGGGCACTTTGGTTGGTGGTAGCCAGCAAGATAGCGTTTTCCAGCACGTCGGGCGTTTCTTGCGATACCCGTTTATTAAGGGCGCTGTCTAACTGCGGTTGCGAGATTTTCCCCTCGCGTATGGCGTTTAATAAGTGAGCATAGTCGCGGTCGGCACTTTGGCGGAAAATGCGTTTTAATTCAAACACTTCCAGTGGCAAGTGCTTAAGGACGTTGGCCTCAAAAAAATACGGGCTGTTGTAGCGGGCGTTGAAATAGTTAAACAGGCCGCTGTGTTCGTTCTCTTCAATGGGGGGGAGTTGGTACAAATCGCCAAACAAAATAAGTTGTTTGCCGCCAAAGGGCTCATCACAATGGGTGGAAATTTGCAAAATGTGGTCAATGGCATCTAATAAATCGGCGCGGAGCATAGAGGCTTCGTCAATGATAATCGTGTCCAGGTTATCCACGGTTTTGCGCGGCAAACGGCGCAGGGCCCCCAGGTCCAGCAAATTGCCCGGCTTCAAACGGAAGAATGAGTGCACCGTCTGCCCGTGCACGTTGATAGCCGCCAGCCCGGTGGTAGCCAGCACCACGGCGTTTTGCGCGGTGTGCTGGGCAAAGTATTTTAACAAGGTGGTTTTGCCCGTGCCGGCGCGGCCCGTGATAAAGATAAGCGGTTTTAGTGCGGGTTTGTTTTCCAGTAGGCGCAGGGCGTCTTTAAATTCGTCGGTTAAAATAATGTCGGCAGGCATACTTTATTATAGCTTTTTAGGAAAAAACACCGGGAACTATTTGCAAGCCCCCGGTGCGGTTGATAAATTGTAACTACTTAAATCACGTAAATCACCCGTAACAAGAGCGAGAAGAAATTCGCCCGCGGGTAGGCTGTTAAGTGCGCGGAAGACGCGTGGAATTTGTTGCGGGTATAATGCCCTTCCACCCCAATGTTCCAGTGGGAGGCAATGGCCCGCTCTATCCCTACCCCCACATAGTAGGAAAACCCGGTATATTTAAAGTGGTGTTTGCGGTCCCCCAGGGAGGAAAAATCTTGCACAAAGTTCGTATGCGCGGCCCCGATACCTAGCGGCAGGTACACTTTGTACGTGCTTTTGGGGGTTAAGAAAATATGCCCCACACCCATATAATGTTGCATGCGGGCATGGTTGTGAACGTACCAACCGCTGGATAAATCACTGGCGAAATATTGATCCGAAAAGGATACCCCCAGCCCGATATATGGGTTTAAAAAGTACAGGGCTTGCAGTTCGCCGCCGATGCCGGGCTTACCCAGTTTGGCATCGTGGGAGACACCGGTTGTCGTGTTGTCTATATTGATTTCCCCAAAATCCGTACCAACTTCCAGGGGGGAATAGACGGCACCCAGACCGATGGAAAATTGCCCGCTTTCATAAGCGCTTAGGCCGCAGGCTACACAAACTAATACACAAGTGATTAATATTTTACGCATATATATATATATTATATCAAAAATAGAGAGGGGATCCTTAGTGGGCGTTGTTGCTTTTGTCGTCATGAAATCAGAAAAACCTTGACTTGTTTTTTTTTTTTGTTACACTGCAAGTATACGGTGCACAGGAGAAAATAAAATGAATAGAAACGCAGTTATTTGTCCCCCTTGCGGGGAAAACGTCGCGTTAGCGACAAAAAGGGGGGCCTATAAGGCATTCTCCTTAATGAGCCCCTCCATCGGTCC
>JBGUOO010000046.1:0-34358 GCA_045129775.1 Elusimicrobiaceae bacterium | reverse complement strand
TGCAGATTTGGACGGTGTGGGGATGACGGCCACGGCGAGCAGTGGCAAATACACGCTGAAGATGCCGTCGTACGCGGACGGGCGTATCTGCTGTGATGATGATTATTGTCAAAACAGTTTAAACAAAAGCTACCCGAAGTGTAATGAACTAAGCAACTTTGTAGCGGGTAATGCGGAGTGTGATGCGGACTGGGCCGCGGAAGGGGGATATACAGAAGGCGAAGAGCCTACTCCTTCGGAATGTACAGACGGTCAAGAAGAGGAACAGGCGTGTACCAACAACTGCGGGGAAGCCGGCACGCAAAAGAACCGGTGTGTAAGCGGGCACTGGCAAGGCTGGGGCGCATGCTCGGCCGCTGATAAAGCATCCTGCGGGGAACCGCCGACAGGGAAGTGTAAAGATGGTGAAACCAATAAGTTAGGGGAAACCACAGGCGGTTGTGCCGAAGTGTTGCTAAGCTGTGTAAACGGAGAATGGGTCTATCCTCCGCAAACCGTTTTAAAACCGGGCAATGATTGTTGGAAAGATGAAGGTAATAAAGCCTGCGTAAATTGCCATTTGACAGATGACTGCCCGGCCGGGAAAGAAAAAATAGACGGCGTGTGCTGTTTGCCGGGCCAAAAAGTAGTCAACGGCAAATGTTTATACAAATACCGCCCCAACCGCTTTGATGTGGGCATCTTAGTCGTGTGCCACGCCTCTTCTTGGGAATTAGCTACGGGAGCTAGTTCCATTATCAGTGAAGAACAATTTAACAGTGGCTATATGGGGTATAAGCAACAGTATGGTTCCTATGAGGCGTATAAAAACGCGCAGATTGCGGAACTTACCAAAGGCAGACACATTGGGGGCAGTAACCCGCCGTATTGTTCCCGCATGGGAACCGCTTATTATAGAGGCGGCCATATCCCGTGGGTGACTGACGGTGTTGGTTGTGACCCTCACTATTCCTATTATTATGGCGGTAACTGGTGGGCAGGCGGTGAACGTGTCACCGGGACCAAAGTATTTGGTACGGACCAGGAATGGTGTGATACTAATTGTGGGCCTTCTCCGTCTTGTTCCAAGAAGGGGATGATTGATTACGGTAACCCGCCCGCCACTTGCGGTGCCTATCACTGCGAAAACGGCTGGCACTGCGACAATGCCCCCGGCGGTACAGGTGTAGCCTTAGAATGTATTAGAGAGTAAGTGGTAATTTCTATGTAGTCCCCCGGTCCTCTTTAGGCCGGGGGAACTTTTTTACCCAAACTTACTATTTTTTGCTATACTGGTTTTATAAATAGTAAGTGAGGTGTATTATGAGCGAAGTAATTTTAACCGATGCAAATTTTGAACAGGAAGTACTAAAAGCCCAAGGCCCCGTGCTGGTGGACTTTTGGGCCACCTGGTGCGGCCCGTGCCGCATGTTGGCCCCCGTGGTGGCCGAACTGGCTAACGACTACGCCGGCAAAGTAAAAGTATGTAAGTTGGATGTGGACCAAGGCATGAACACCGCCGGGAAGTATCAAATTTCTTCCGTTCCCACGCTTATTGCGTTTAAAGACGGGCAAATTGCGTTTACCGCGGTAGGCTTGCAATCTAAAGAAGCCCTAGCGGCTAAACTGGACGAACTGCTTAAATAGTTTTTGTTTCCCGCCCCGCTTGGGGCGGGAGTCAGTTTTTGCCCGCCTTGTACTCCCTTTTATGACCCAACCTACTCCCCAATTTTATTTAATTGACGCCCACGGTTTTTTACACCGTAACTACCACGCACTGCCCAAATTATCCACTTCCACCGGGCTGGAGGTGGGGGCGCTCTACGGGTTTTTGCGTTGGATTTTAAAAATGCTCAAGGAAAAACACCCGCCCTATGTGGCCGTGTGTTTTGATTCCCCCGGCGGTTGTGCGCGGCGCAAAGCCTTGTTGCCCACTTACAAAGCCAACCGCCAAGCGCCCGATGAAGCCCTGGTGCGCCAGCTTAACTTGGCGCGGGATTTAGTCCACGAGTTGGGCCTGGCGATGGTGGCCAAACCCGGCATTGAGGCCGACGACCTAATGGCTTTTTTGGCGCGTGAGGCCCAAAAAGCCCAAGTGCAAAGTGTGCTGGTTACGGCCGATAAAGACGTTTACCAATTTTTAAACGATTTTATTTCTATTTGGCCCTCGGGTAAAGACGCTATTAAAGGGCCACAGGCCGCAGAGGAAAAATTCGGTCTGCCGCCGCAATTTCTGCCCGATTATTTTGCCCTGGTGGGGGATTCGGCCGACAATATCCCCGGCGCGGCGGGCATTGGCCCCAAAAGCGCGGTGGAACTGGTCAAAAAATTCGGCCACTTGCCCGATATCCTGCGTGCCGCCCACAACGGGGACCCGCAAATCAAGCCCGCCCTGGCCAAAAAACTGCTGGCCAGTGAAGAAAGCGCCCTGCTTTCCAAACAACTGGTGGTGTTGGACAACAGTTTTTCTATGCCGTTTAACCTGGCCGATTACGAAGTGCACTTGGCCGATGTGGCCGCGTTGGAACAACTCTTTGCCCGCTACGAATTTAAAAACTTGCTGGATCTAGTACCCGCCAACCCGCAAGCCGTGCAAACCGAATTATTCGCCCAACCCCCGGCGCAAACATTGCCGCTGGCGGACGTATTAAAACGCGCCCAAACGGCCCCGCGCGTGTTTATCCATACCGACGAAGATTTCCTGGTAGTGGGCCTCAACCCGCAAGAAGCCGCCATCGTGCCGTTGCAAGAAGTACAGCCCTGGGAAATGGCGCAAGTCAAACAACTCTTTTTAAATGACGGGATTGAAAAACTCGGCTATGATATCAAACTGACCTTACGCTTGCTGGACCTAAACTTAGACGGCCACTTTTTAAATTGTTTTGACGGGCGCCTGGCGCAGTATTTGCTGGACCCGTCGGGCGATTTGAGCTTTGCGGGCGCGTGTGCGGCGCATTTTTCGGTTACCGTAAGCGAAGAGGACCCGCAAACCTTGCTTAGTACCTACAATAAATTTATTTGGCCCCTGCAAGAGAAACTGACCGCGCGCCTTAAGCAAAGCGGCCAGTGGGAATTGTACCAAACCTTGGAATTGCCGCTGATGATGGTGCTGGCGGACATGGAGTGGAAAGGGCTACGCATTGACCCGGGGTGGCTGGAGAGTTTCCGCGTGCTTTTAGAGCAGGAAATCGCCCAGTGCCAAGAAGCCGTGGACAAACAAGCCGGGTACCCCGTCAATATCAACTCGCCCAAGCAACTGGGCACATTGCTGTTTGAGCAGATGAAAATTCCACCCGTGCGTAAAACCAAAACCGGCTATTCCACCGACGAGGGTGTGCTGGAAGAAATTGCCCAAACCTATCCCATTGCGCGCACGATTTTGGACTACCGCGCCAGCAGTAAACTTAAATCTACGTATGTAGATAATTTGCTTTTACTGGCCGATGACAACAATGTGGTGCACTCGTACCTGGACCAAACCGGCACCGTTACGGGCCGCCTCTCCAGCTCCAGCCCCAATTTGCAAAATATCCCCGTACGTACCGAAAAAGGCCGCCAATTGCGCCGCGCGTTTTGCGCCGCGCCGGGCAATGTGCTGTTAAGTGTGGACTATTCGCAAATTGACCTGCGCGTTCTGGCGCACGAAAGCCAAGACCCCGTCTTAATCCAAGCGTTTTTAGATGGGGGGGATATCCACACGCAAACCGCCGCGCAGGTGTTTGGCGTGATGCCCATGCTGGTCACGCCGCAAATGCGCTCTAGCGCAAAGGCTATCAATTTTGGTATTATATATGGGCAGGGCCCGATGGGCCTGTCCGATTCTTTGGGCATTTCTCTGCGTGAAGCAAAAGAATACATAGACAATTATTTTAAAACGTATCGTGTGGTACGTGAGTGGATAGACAAAAATATTGCGCTAGCCCGCCAGAACGGATATGTAAAAACCATGCTCGGCCATGTGCGCTATCTGCCCGAGTTTAATATGGGTATCGGCTCTATGGCCAGCTTTGCCCAGCGCGCCGCCATTAACACCATTGTGCAGGGCGGCTCGGCCGATATTATTAAAAAAGCCATGCTGGATGTATTTAACGCGTACCACAACAGCCCGGTACACATGATTATGCAGGTGCATGATGAGCTGATTTTTGAGCTCCCGCAAGAACAATTGTTACAAAGTGCCCGGCATATTAAAGAGTTAATGCAAAATACAGTAAAACTGCGCGTGCCTTTGTTAGTCAGTGCCAAAGCCGGCAAAAACTGGTACGAACTTGAAAAAATTTCGGTATGAGTAGGAACCCCCAATTTATAATCGGCCTGACCGGCCCTATGTTAAGCGGCAAAAGTACCGCGCTTGGGTATTTTGCGCAGTGCGGTGCGGGGGTGATTTCGTGTGATGAAATTGCGCGCACGCTTTACACCCGACCGGCGGTGCTTAAAAAGATTAAGGCCGCGTTAGGAACGGTGGATAAAAAAGAAATTGCCGCCCGGGTTTTTAAAAGTGCCGCCAAGCGCAAAGCACTGGAGCAGATTTTACACCCGCTGATTTTAAAAGAAGTGCAAGCGCAACTTAAAGCGTGCAAGCACCCTATTGTAGTGGTGGAAGCGCCGCTACTGTTTGAAGCGGGGTGGGATAAATTTACGGATTTGAATATATGTGTGCTGGCAGACCCTAACACACTGGCGGCACGCTTGCAAGGGCGTAAGCTCTCGCGCGCGGAATATACGCGCCGCGTGGCGCACCAATTAAAAGCAGAGGTCAAAGCCGCCCGCGCCGACGGGGTCTTTTTCCACACCAACAAAGCCCAGTTAAAACAAAGTGTCACGCGCTTGTGCCGGGCACTCAATTTATTACACGTAAAAAAATAGGAGTAGTCATGCAAGAACAAGAAATGCAGGAAAAAACCACAAAACCTGCCAAAACAACCAAAACCGCCAAGGCCGCTAAAGCCGCCGTGGCCGAAGTAACCCCCGCGGAGCAAACCGCCCCGGTAGAACAACCTGTAACCGTCGCTCCGGCTCAAGTCGCCGATAAGCAAGCCGCCGCTCCGCGCCCGCAACAACAGGGTGCGCGCCGCAACAACTATAACAACCGCCCGCAACAACGTCCGTTTAACAACCAGCAACCCATGCGCCAACCCAACGGCGCCAAAGTGCTCGACGCGCGGGAGCTTAATAAACTAAGCGTGGCCGAGCTAACCAAACTGGCCGTCAATTACAATTTAGAAGATATTTCGGGCCTGCGTAAACAGGAACTCATTGGGCGCGTCATGGCCATTCAAGCCAAGCAAAACGGCTCCGTTTACGGCGGGGGCGTGCTGGAAATTCTGCCCGACGGGTTTGGGTTTTTACGCTCGGAAGAAAACAATTACCTTTCCAGCGGGGATGATATTTATGTGTCGCCCTCACAAATCAAACGCTTTGGCCTGCGCCGCGGGGACACCATTGAAGGTTTAATCCGCCCGCCCAAAGATAACGAGCGCTACTTTGCCATGCTCCAAGTGCAAAAAGTAAACGGCGTGGAAACCAGCCAAATCTACAACCGCCCGCTGTTTGAAAACTTGACCCCCTTGCATCCCAACGAACGCTTTACCTTAGAAACCGACAAAAACGCCATTACCCAACGTGTAATAGATATGATTGCCCCTATCGGCAAAGGCCAGCGGGCTCTCATTGTGGCGCCGCCCAAAAGCGGGAAAACCATGATTTTGCAAGCCATTGCCCACTCCATTGCCGAAAATTACAAAGACGCGGTCCTCATGGTACTGCTGATTGACGAACGCCCCGAAGAAGTAACCGACATGAGCCGCAGTGTCAAAGGCGAGGTAGTAGCCTCTACGTTTGACGAGCCCGCCGACCGCCACGTGCAAGTGGCCGAAATGGTGCTCAACAAAGCCAAACGCTTGGCCGAGCAAGGCAAAGACGTAGTTATCTTGCTAGATTCCATTACCCGCTTGGCCCGCGCGTATAACACGGTGGCGCCGTCGTCGGGCCGCGTGTTAACCGGCGGCTTGGAAGCCACGTCCTTACAAAAGCCCAAACGCTTTTTGGGCGCGGCGCGCAAAATTGAGGAGGGGGGATCCCTTACCATTATTGCCACGGCCCTGGTGGAAACCGGCAGCCGTATGGACGAAGTGATTTTTGAAGAGTTCAAAGGCACCGGCAATAGCGAGTTGACGCTGGACCGCAAACTCTCCGAGCGGCGCATTTTCCCGGCGGTGGACATTAACCGTAGCTCTACGCGTAAGGAAAACTTGCTCCTTAGCGAAGATGAACTGAACAAAGTGTGGATTATGCGTAAAGTGCTTGCGCCGTTAAGCTCGGTGGACGCGATGACCATGTTGCTAAGCAAGTTAACGGCCACCAAGTCCAACAAAGACTTCTTTAAGCAAATGGAAGTCAACGCGTTTTAGTGGAGTTTTTAGATAGTAACGGGCGGAACAAACTTTTGTTTGTTCCGCTTTATTTATAAATATATCTTCTGCCTCCTTCCGAAATATATCCGTCATTTCCTGTATCTGCTTTACAGATTTTACTTTGCAAGGCTTTTTCATCTGCGCTAGTGGACATACATCTTATCATTCCTGGAAAAGAGGTATTATGTATGAAGTTAATTTCATAGCCTATGAATTTTTCATCATCTTTAAATAACTCGCAGGATACCGTGCCGCCTTCATTAATAATACATTGTCCGAATGGTAAAGGACATTTTGCTGTCGTTTGAAAAACAGTACAAAGGTCGGACTTAGTCATTTCAATGTCTAATTTTTCAGGGTATCGAGTATATGTCCCATTTGCTAAATAATATATTTCTTGGGCATTAGCTATAGATTTTGCTGTATTTTTCACGGTAGCGTATCTGCTTTTCCACACAGCAATTTGATACTGCGGTACAGCTACCGTGGATAAAATGCCGATTATCATCACTACCACCAAAAGTTCTATCAGGGTAAAACCTTTGGGTAAACAATTCTGCGTGAAACCCCGTCGGGTATTGCTTTGCATCATATAACATCCTCCTGTCTTATCTAATTACTTCAAACTTTACCGACAAAAAAGGCGGTGACTTTGTTAAAAGCAGTTCTAAGTGACCCTTAACAAATAATCGCCGCCTACCCATTTCCAAATTCAAAGAAATGGGTAAGACAGGACGATTATCTATTGACTTAGAACTTGCGTCGAAAGAATAGTATCTCTTCCGTTGCTCTGCGTGGTCTTCCTCCACGCTTCAACAAATAATCAAAAAATTGTTATACTATTACTTTATTATAACATATTGACGTTTTGAACAGATAATAAAGCATAAAATTGACTCTTTTCTTTTGTCTGGTATTTATGCTATAATAAAGTACAAGATTTTTGAAAGGAAGAAATAAAAATGAAAGAAAAAATACACCCTACTTATGAATTTGTGGAAGTTACCTGCGCGTGCGGTAACAAATTTATGACCCGTTCCACAGCCAAAAACTTAAAGCTGGACATCTGCTCCGCTTGCCACCCGTTCTTTACCGGTAAACAAAAATTACTGGATACGGAAGGTATGGTTGAAAAGTTTAACAAACGCTTTGCCAAAACCGAAGGTAAAACCTTGGTACGCAAACCCAAAACCGAAGTAAAGGCTAAAGCTAAACTCAAAAAACCGGTTGCCAAAAAAGCCGCCGTCAAAAAACCGGCCGCTAAAAAAGCCGCCAAGGCCGAAAAAGCCGAAGCTAAAGCAAAATAGCTACGATTCTTAAAAAGAGCAGACTACCGCAAGGGGTCTGCTCTTTTTTCATAGGAAAAAATTATGGATACCTCTAAATACGCACAAGAATTTCAAACGCTGGAAAAAGAATTATATTCGGGTAATTTGTCCGGCCAGGAACTGGCCAAAAAAGCCAAACGCCACGCTTTTTTAAAACCCATTATTGAAAAAGAAGCCGAAATTGCCCAAACCCAAAAAGCCATCGCGGACGACCGCGCGATGATTGAGGCCGGCGAGGATAAGGACCTGGTCAAAATGGCCGCCGACGAGTTGGCCGAATTAGAGGCCAAACTGCCACAGCTTCAAAAAGAACTGCGTATTTTAGTCATCCCGCCGGACCCGAACGATTCCAAAAACATTTATTTGGAAATCCGCCCCGGCGCGGGGGGGGATGAATCGGCATTGTTTGCGGCCGAGCTACTGCGCGTGTATCAGCACTTTGCACAAACCAAGGGCTGGACGACCGAAATTTTGGAGTTTACACCCACGGGTTTAAAAGGGTGCAAGTATGTAAGTATGTTCATTAAGGGCGACGGCGCCTACTCGTGGCTTCGTACCGAGGCGGGCACCCACCGCGTGCAACGTGTGCCGGATACGGAAACTTCGGGCCGTGTGCATACCTCCACCGTTACCGTTGCCATTATGCCCGAGGCCGAAGAAATTGATATTGAAATCCGCCCCGAAGACCTGGAGTTGGAAACTTCCCGCGCGGGCGGCCACGGCGGCCAGAACGTCAACAAAGTGGAAACGGCTGTGCGCATTTTGCACAAGCCGACAGGCATTGTGGTTTCCTGCCGCGAAGAACGCCACCAGGGCGCCAACCGCGAGAAGGCCCTGGCTATGCTACGCGCCAAGCTCTACCAAATTGAAGAAGAAAAGCGCAACAAAGAAATTTACGACGAACGCAAAAGCCAGGTAGGCACCGGGGACCGGTCCGAAAAAATCCGCACGTATAACTTTCCGCAAAGCCGCGTAACCGACCACCGCACCAATATTTCCTACCACAATTTAATGGAAATTATGGAAGGTAACATTGAGCCGATTTTAACGGATTTACGCACGTACCGCGTGGAACAAAAACTCAAAAATCTGCAAATTTAATGACGATTGCACAACTCTTAGCGCAAGCCGCGGCGCGCTTAACCGCCGCCCATAGTGACGAGCCACAAGCCAATAGTGAGTTCTTACTTGCGCACGTGCTGGGCGTGGCGCGCACGTGGGTGCTGGCAAATAGTGATTTTGAAATTTCCGGGAGTGACCAAGCACAGTTTGAAAAGCTACTGGCGCGCAAAGCAGACGGCGAGCCGCTTTCGCACATACTTGGCGTGCAACCGTTTTGCGGGCTGGATATGGTAGTTACGCCCGACGTCTTAACTCCCCGCCCGGAAACCGAAGATTTGGTGGAGCAAGCCTCCGCGCATTTTGAGCGCAAAGGCCGCTACACGTTTTTGGATATGTGCACGGGCAGTGGGTGCATTGCGGCGGCGCTGGCGGTCAAATTCCCCTACGCGCGCGTACTGGCGGTAGATATTTCACAAGCCGCTTTAAAAGTGGCGCAGGAAAATATCCGGCGTCACAAACTAGAGGAGCGCGTGCAACTTTTGCAAAGCAATTTGTGGGAAGAAGTAACGGGCACGTTTGATTTAATTATTGCTAACCCGCCGTATATCCCAACGGAAAATTTAGCCACTTTAACGCGCGAAGTAAAGCATGAGCCGACGCTCGCCTTAGACGGCGGAAAAGACGGTTTTGAAGTGACGCGGCCCTTGTGTCAGGCGGCGGACAGTTTTTTGGCGCCGGGTGGGCTGTTGGCTTTAGAATTAGATGACGGGCAAGCGTGGCCGCTTGCGCGCGGGCTACAAGAAATCGGCTGGCGCGCCGAGGTAAAAAAAGATATATTTAACGTAGAGCGTTTTGTATTTGCTACACGCAATTAGGGGGAATTATGGACCGATTTTTAATTACAGGCGGTAAAAAATTACAAGGCACGGTGCACATTAGCGGCAGTAAAAACGCCGCGCTACCCATTTTGGTAGCCACGTTGCTGACCGACGAAAAGTGCGTGTTGCACCGCGTGCCCAATCTGCGCGACGTACGCACCACGCTAAAAATTTTGGAGTATTTAGGCAAAAAAATTACCTATCAAAACAACACCGTTACCGTGGAGGCAAACGGACCGTTAAAAAAAGATTTGCCGTATGAGCTCGTCAAGCAAATGCGGGCCAGTTTTTGGGTGGCCGGGCCGTTACTCGCGCGGTTTAGGCAGGCCGATATCCCGTTGCCCGGCGGGTGCGCTATCGGCGTGCGCCCGGTGGATATCCACTTAAAAGGCTTTGAACAACTGGGTGCCACGTGCCAAGTGGAAGGCGGTAACGTGCTTATTAGCGCGGCGGAGTTAAAACCCGCGCAAATTATTTTGCGCTTCCCCAGTGTGGGCGCCACGCAAAATTTGCTCATGTGCGCCTGTTTAATCCCCGGCGAAACGATTTTGGAAAACACCGCCAAAGAGCCCGAAGTGGACGACGTCATTTTGTTCCTCAACAAAATGGGCGCGCAAATTAAGACTGACGAAAAAGGCCGCCTTATCATCCACGGCGTTACTAAAATGCACGGGGCCGAACACACCGTAGTGGCCGACCGTATTGAGAGCGGGTCTTTTATGTTGGCGGCCGCGGCCACACGCGGCGACGTAATTGTGCAAGATTGCGTGCCCGAACATAACGCCATTTTGCTAAGCGATTTGCGCGAGGCGGGCTTTACATTAGATGTTACCGAAAATGCTGTGCATGTGCACGCTTACGACGGGGAAATCAAGCCCGTGCGTGTGCGTACCGCACCCTACCCCGGCTTTGCGACCGACTTACAAGCCCCCTGGATGACCTTGATGACGCTGTGCACCGGCACGGCCGAAATTGACGAAGATATTTTTGAAAACCGCTTTATGCACGCGCCCGAACTGGTGCGTATGGGCGCACGCATTTACACCGAAAAAAGCGTCGCGCGCGTAACGGGTGTAGCCAAGTTATCGGCGGCGCATGTGCAAGCGTCGGATCTGCGCGGCGGGTTTGCGCTGGTGATGGCCGGGCTGTGTGCCGAGGGGGAAACGGAAGTGGAGCGCGTATATCACATAGACCGCGGGTACGAAAATTTAGAGCAAAAACTCACCGCCCTGGGGGCCGTGATCCGCCGCTATAACCCCGATAAAGATGAATTTTAACGGCTGTTTTTGGAGCTTGCAAACCCGCACCGCGCAACACGCCGGGGCGGGTTTGGTTGCGTTTAAAGAGCTCCTCGCCCGGCTCAAAAATCCACAAAATAATTACAAAATTATTCACGTGGCGGGCACCAACGGTAAAGGCACCGTGTGCACACTTTTGGCGCACACGCTCACGTGCGCGGGGCATAAAACGGGGCTGTTTGTGTCGCCGCATTTAATTTCGCCCACCGAGCGTGTGCAAGTAAACGGGCAGGAAATTTCGCAAGCAGATTTTAAAAGTGCGGTGCAAACCGTGCTAGCCGCGCAACAAGAGCCGCTTAATTTTTTTGAGCTGATTACGGCGGCCGCGCTGGTGTATTTTGCCGCGCAAAAAGTAGAGTACGCCGTCTTAGAAACAGGTTTGGGGGGGCGAAAGGACCCTACCAATGTGTGCACGCCGGTTTTAAGTATCATTACGTCTGTTGGGTTGGACCACACGCAACTTTTAGGCCACACGCTTGCGCAAATTGCCGCTGAAAAAGCCGGCATTATTAAACCGGGTGTGTCCGTGCTGTGTGGCGACGTTCCCACCCCGGCCGCTACCGTCATTGAGCAAGCGGTTTTGGATCATCATACCTCTTTAACGTGGGTGCGCGCGGGCCAGCCGTTTTACGAGTACGCCTACGATTTTGTGAATGGGTTTACAACCTTGCACACGGCCGCGCGCGAAGAATGGAACTTGCATTTGCTGGGCGGGAAACAAACGCAAAATGCGTGCCTGGTTTATCAGGCGGCGCGGCAGTTGGGCGTGGCGGAAAAAGCTGTTAAAACTGCGTTTGAAACCGTGCAATTGCCGGGGCGGTTTGAGCGTATGAAAAAGGGAAATACGACGTTTATTTTGGACGGTGCGCACAACCCGCAAGCCGTGCAAGGTTTACTTGATTTTTGGCAGAAAACACCGTATGCGTTGCAAACTCCCGCGCTTTTATGCGGGTTTATGAAAGACAAAGATTTTGCGCAAATGTTACAAATGCTCGCGCCGCATTTTGTCCGCGTAATTGTAACGGTACCACCGTCCGCGCGTGGTGCCGCGCAAGCGGATTTTGGTGAGTTGCTACGCGCCCCGAATATCACGTTTGAGCCCGATTATAAAGCGGCCCTTCGTCTTGCGCAACAATCCCCCGTGGTATTATGCACGGGCTCGTTTTACCTGGTGGGCGCGGTCAAAAAAGAATTAGTTTAGGTTTAAGGTGTTGCAGATTTTAGTGCCTAATGCGGAGTTATTTTTAACAAGACATTCTTTTGTGTTTCCCTTATAACCATTATTATAAAAATAAATTGCAAAATCTCTTTTTGAGCTACATTGTGAAAATGCTGTGTTATAGTTGGGACAATAACTTAAAACAACTTCTAACGAAGAATTATCAAGTAAAAAGTCATTTCCACAAGCAAACATGCGTTGCCCAGAGATTTTCAACGGGGTGCATGAGGCAGGAACGTCTATATCTAATTTGCTAACGTTCATAGATGCTGTACCGTTTGCCAAATAGTAGGTTGTTTCAGCATCTACAATACTTTTCATAAGCGGTAAATAAGTAGCCACGTGCGATTTAACTACCGCTAACTTATATTGCGGCACGGCCACGGCCGCTAAAATGCCGATAATAAGTACGACGACCAAAAGCTCTATGAGGGTAAAGCCTTTGGAAATGTGGACATAAACTGCGTTTTCCTTGGTTTTCATGTTTTCTCCTTATTGTTTTTGAAAACCAATAAAATACGGCTCTTATACTTGAGCCGGGAAAATGACCCATGAATAACAGCCGCGGCTTTTTGTCTAGGACAAAAAACACTCGGTACAAAACAATGAGTTCGCGAAAAAACATTGTCTTGTACCTTAAAACGACTGTCTTTGGCTTTTCCCGTGCTGTTTTGCAACAGCGCACCGTATCCGTTACGGCCCCAAAAACATGGTAAATTGTAATTATACTACTCTTCTATTCTAACATAATTTTTTCTTAATTTTTCCTATTTCTTTTAATTGACACACTCCTTTGTAATGTAGTTTAATGTAAATTGAGAGATTTTCACGTAGAGGTTTTTTACTATGGCGTTAGATGATGAACTCAATGGACATAACGATATTGCCCAATTTTTAGAAAAATTTAAAGAGCAACCGTTCCCACAGGCCCAGGCCGAGGACACGTTTGCCTCCCGCCCGCCGGCCGCCCCGGTGCGCCCGGCGCAGTACGCGCGCAGTTTTGAAAAATTAGAGCAAAAAATTTTGGAACTGGAAGAACGCTTTGAGGCGTCCACCACGCAAAACCAGCTGATCTTGTCCGAATTGGCCCGCACGCGCGAGGTCATGGAACGCCAAAAAGATAAAGACGCATTTTTGGAACATCTCTCGCGCACGATTGCCACCTTGCGCACCAGTGTGGAAAACCTCTCCCAAGCCCAGCAAACACAATCGTTTTCTTTCCGCGAAGTGCCTGTGCAACGCAGTTTTGACCCGCTTCCCACCGTGTTCGCGCCGACGGGGGCCCCGGCTGTAGGCGATGCGTACGCCGCCGCGCAAGAGGCCGCCCAACTGCGCCGCGAACGCGACGAGCAAACCCGCCTGTTTAACAGCTTGCGGCAGAAAGCCTCGCAATTAAAAGCCGTCAACAGTGCCTTAGACCGCGAGATTAAAAAAGCCCAGCAAGAAAAATTAGACGCGCTTAAAAAATCGGCCGACCAAGCCAAAGAAATTTTATCGTTGCGCGACCAACTAACCGCCGCCGAAGAACGCTTTAAAGCCTTTGACTTTGAAGGGCGCATTATTTCCATTAAAAAAGAATATCAGCAAAAAGTGTCCACGCTGGAAACACAGCTCAAGGAAATGTCGGACAAGTGCATTAAACAAGTGGAAGAAATTGAGTCTTTAAAGGCCGAAAATACCAAACTGCAAACCGCGGCCACGCAAAAAGAAGTGTTGCAAGCCCAACTGGCCGATAAAGAAAAACAACTGGCCGCCCTTAAAAACACCATTGCCGCCTTGCAAACCGAACATTCCGACCAGCACCAAAAACAACTGGCCGCCTTTACGGCGCAACTGCGCACGCTGGAAGAACAGCGCGACCGGCTGACCGTGGAGTTGGAACAGTCTCAAATTTCGTTGGAAACGATCCGCCGCGAAAAAGACCTTTTGGAGAAAAACTTCAAAGAGCTTGTTGAAAAAATCAACCAAAACGACGTGGTCATCGGCCAACTTAAAGAAAAAATTGAAGTGCTTAGCGGCCAAAATGCCGAATTGGCACAAACTAATAGTATCTTGTCGCACAATAACCAGGCGCTCAGCCAAACCAATGTAGAGCTGACGCACCGCAACGCCGCGCTTACCCAGCACAACGCCACGCTTACGCGCCGCGGCCAGGCCTTAGAACAAGAGAAAAATACCCTTACCCAGCGTGTCAATACCTTGGGCAAACAGGCGCAGGAACTTTCGCGCCAGACGCAACAGCTGGGGGTGCAAAAGCAAACTCTCTCGGTAGAAGTGCAAAAATTAAACGAAGAAAAACAAGCCCTTGCGCAAGATAACGCACAACTTTCTACCCAACGGACCGATTTGGAAAAACGCACCAGTGCGCTGGAAGATAAAACTAAAATTTTATCGCAAGAGAATGCCCAACTGCGTAGCCAAAGCGCCGCGTTGTTGGCCGCGCGTTTGGTGCAAAAACATGCCCGGCAAGAAGGGGACGTGCAAGTATCATTACGCGCTAAAAAAGAGGCGCTTACGCCCGGCGAGTCGTTGCGCCGCCCCTCCGCGCCCGTGTTGCACAGCTTGGGGCGCACCATTTCGGCCGCACCGACGGAAAATGAATGGGAAGTCATCCGCGCTAAGCACCCTATTTCTATTTCTAAACCGGCGCAGGAGGTTAAATCTTCCGCCGATTTGCCCGAAATTAAAGTGGCCGAGCCGACCCCGCAAGAGGACTTGTTTAACGGCGAGGACTTTTTAGAGAAAACCGACAGCTTTATCGGGCGGATGAAATGGTCTATTTTCCGGGAGAACCGCTAAATGACGCTTACAAAAGTAATTGTCCTATACGGCGGTAAATCTACCGAGCACGAAGTTTCTGTTCACAGCGCGCAAACTGTATGCCGTTTGCTTAGCGCCCAGCCCGACAAATACCAAATTTATCCTGTTTTTATCAGCAAACAAGGTTACTGGTTTTTGCAAAAAACCTGTAGCGAGCAAACCCCGCAAGACGTGCCCGTAACGCCGGTGTTGCGCCCGGATGCCACTTTGCAAACGGCCAACGGGGAGTTGATTAAAGCGGATGTTATTTTCCCGGTGGTGCACGGCACGAATTGCGAAGACGGCACCCTGCAAGGCTTTTTGGAAACGTTAAATATCCCGTATGTAGGGTGCGGCGTGTTAACCTCGGCACTGGGTATGGATAAAGAATTGACTAAACTTTTAGCGCGCGAGGTAGGCATTGCCGTGGTGCCGTATCAAAAGGTATCGCGCGGGGTAGCGTATGATAAAGATGCTTTAACAAAATGGGTGCAGGAACGCTTGCCCGTGTTTGTCAAACCGGTACGCTTGGGCTCTTCGGTAGGGGTGACGCGTGTGACCCAGGTGGAACAATTAGGGCCCGCGTTGGAAAATGCGCTCCAATTTGATACCGACGCCCTAGTGGAACAAGGCGTGGACCACGCGCGCGAGATTTTCTGCGCTGTGTATGGGGACGGAAAAACCGTTAAAACCTCGGCCTGTGGCGAACTGCGCACCGTGGCCGGTGAATTTTTTGACTACAATGCCAAATACGTGGTAGCGGGCGGGTGCGAAACACAAGTGCCCGCGTATATCCCCACGCGTACCGCCGAAGCTATGCGCCAAGACAGCGAGCGTTTATTCCGCGCGTTGCAAGGTTACGGGCTGGCGCGGGTGGATTACCTGATGGATAAAAACGGGCAGTATTATATGTCGGAAATTAACACGTTGCCCGGGATGAGTGAAACCAGTTTGTTCCCGCAGTTATTTGAAGCCAGCGGGGAAAATTACCGCGAAATTTTAGATACGTTAATTCAAATCGCCAAAGAAGTGCACGCCCGCAAGGGGGCGTTGGCCACGTCGCGCTGAGTATGGAAAAATTGATCAACCGCTTTTGGCAATTCCCGTTTTTTGTGCAGCTGATTTTTTTGCTGTGCGTGTTGGGCGCGCTGATTAACACGGTGCTGTTAACGCGTGATATCCTCCACGGGGCGGTGTTGTGGCGGTTACATGTTGGGTTTTTTGTGTTGTATGTGGGGCAGGCGGCGTTTATTTTAGTGCAGGAAAAATACGTTTGTTTGCTGACACTGTTGCAAGGGGTCATGGCTTTGCTGACGACGGCCGATTTTATTTTTGTGCCGCTACTGCAGGTATTTGGGCGGATGTATTATTGGCTTTTTCACCCGACGGTAGAGACGGTAAAAGTGTATCAATATGTGTTTATGTCTGCCGCATTTACCTTGCAACTAGCCAGTGCGGCCTATTTGTGGGGATATTTGCGTAAGAAATAGGCAGAGTTATTTTTTATTGAACGAGTCAATCTTTGAAAAAGGTTGACTCGTTTTTTTTTTTTGTTATCTTGGTTTATATGTGGATAGTGTGGATAACTTTTACTAGGCCCATATAAGGAGATAACAAAATGAAAAATAGCCGTGCATTTACGTTAATAGAATTATTAGTGGTTGTTTTAATTATAGGTATTTTGGCGGCGGTGGCAGTGCCACAGTATAAGTTAGCGGTGGTAAAATCGCGCGTTGGTACGATGCTTCCGCTTGTAAAAAGTATGGTGCAGGCGCAAGAAACATACTATTTAGCAAATGGTAGGTATGTTGATGGAAATTCGATTAAAAAATTAGATGTAGATATGCCCTTAAGCTGTCATGGAACGGGTAATAATTATTGGTATTGCAGTTCGGATTTTGGGATTGAATTTTCTAGTCAATATGGTATCATTCTAAGTTATTGTCCCGGGTATAATGAATCATATAATTTTTGTCAAGGCAGTAACCGTAAAATATATATAGAGTTTTTTTATCAGCATTCTATTGGTACAACTCAGGCAGGGAAGATTACTTGCGGTGGGGCGTTAGGTCAAAAAGTGTGCAAAACATTGGCACTGCATTAATGTAATAGCAGTAGGTTTTTTCAAACGATTTTAGCCCAAGACGAGGCGCGGCTTTTCTGTGCCTCTCGCGGCTCTCAACTTAAATATTTGTGGTAAACGGTACGCGCGGAAATCCCGTGGCCTATACTGTGCTTCTCGCGGGGGAATAAGTAAAGATTTTTGTTTAATGATACTCGCGGGCATAGGGGGCCCCGGCTCGGGGCTTGACAAAATAGGCTAAATTAGTTATATTATAACTAGCTCATTTTAATTAGTGCCAACTAACAAAATGAATAAAACAACCGCCCTTTATATATAGAGGGCGGTTGTTCTTTGCTAGTTAAAACAGGTTATTTTCCAATTAGTTTCATGGCTTCTTCGCGCGTGGTTATTTTGCCTTCCCACTGTGCCCGGCGGATTTGCACCAAAAGTTTAGCAATATTGCGCCCATAAACGCCGGCGTTTTTAAGGTCCAACCCTTTTACCACGCAGGGCTCTAAGGCCATGGGGGGTAAATTGGGGAAGAAAGCCCGCAAAATATGCAGTTGAAAATCGGAGAGAGGCGCCAGCGGGGTCATGCGTTCCTGTTCCACTTTCCAAGCCTCTTTGATGGCGTGGGAAACGTCTTTATGCACGTGCAAACTGCGCAGGAAACCTTCGCCGTTGTCGCCCAAGGTACAGACCAAAAACCCCAAGCGTTCGTTAGCGCCGTGCACGTTCAAAAGCCCGTCGTGCCATTTTAAACTGGGCCAGGCAAATTTGAGCAAATCATACTGGATGAGATAATCAAAAATGGGTTTAATGTTTTCTTCGGCCAAAATTTTCATAAATTCCTGGCTAAAGCGCTCGCGCGAGACAAGCAAAGGGGCCTGTTCGCGGTCGGCCTCTAAAAAGAGTTGTTTGGTAATGGGCGCCGCGCGCCAGCCAAAGCGCCCGGCAAAGCGTACGCCGCGGTACATACGGGTGGGGTCGTCAAAAAAACTTTTAGTGTGCAAGACGCGAATGAGCCCCGCGTCAATATCTTTTTTAGCGCCGTACGGGTCCACACTTTTGCCGAAACTGTCCGGCAAGATAGAAAGTGCCCAGGCGTTAATGGTAAAATCGCGCCGGAAAAGGTCCTGCTTGACGTCTTTGGTAAAAGTGACGTCGGGCAATGCGCCGGGGAAGGCGTACGTTTCGTAGCGCAGGCGTGCCAGGTCCAGGTGGAGGCCGTTGTCCAAATTAACTTTATAGGTGCCGAATTTGGAAAATTTGCGCTTTACGCCGCCCCACATTTTCACACAAAAATTAGCCACGCTCTCTTGCGTGCCGTCAAAGGTCAAATCAATATCCACCGTGTCGCGTTTTAAGTAAAAGTCGCGCACGGCACCGCCCACTACCCACGCATGTAGGCCCAGTTTTTGGGCATACGTGCCGATAGATAAAAGCATATCTTGATATTTTTCGGGGATGATTTCACGCATCATAACAACACAGGCGGCTCTGCGCCGTCCTCGCTCATTTTATCTTTAAAATTGAGCAGAAGCGTGGAGTTAAGCCCGCTTTTTAGCACGGTAGCGGCGGCGACGGCATAGTCGTTAGCCGTGCCCTCTTTGGCGGCGGGTACGTATAGCGGGAAATGATTTTCGCGCGCGTAAGACGGTTTTAGCCGGGCTACCCCCAAGCCTTGCGTGGCGCTGGCCGCGGCCACTACTTCGGACTCGGCCGTCACTTCTTCCTCGTGCTGTAACAGGTGTTGCAGTTCGGCCAACCCAAACACACACAAGGGGGGATAATTTAAATGCGCGTCTTTTAAGAGCGAATTTTTGATAATTTGGTAATCGTGCTCAATTTTGTCTTTGAGTTCGTGCTCGCGCGGTTTGTCTTTGGGGGAAAACACAAACACGAGGAGCTCTGTCGGGGCATCAAAATAGATGATTTCCCCGTCGTGGTGAAAGTAAGTGTCGCACTCGGGGCAGCGCACTAAGTTCAGCTCGCCGCTTAGGATGGCGGTTTTTAAATCGGGGTCTTGATCGGCGCGCACCAAGGACCAATAAGTGACGTCAAAAGGCTCACACTCGTTGGGGCAGTGGGCGGCGGATTCGTTTTGGAGTGATCTCATGGGATTATTTTAATAAAAATGAATTAGTTTTTTCAAGTGCTGTGATAAAAACAGCGGGCGTAATGTTCATTTATGCCCCGGCAACAATTTTCCAAATTTGGGTTATCCAAGGCCGATTTTCGCTCGCGTACTTGCCGCCCTAGCGGGCGGTCCGGCAGACGTACGCCACGCTCAACTTACGGCCTTGCCTAACCTCAAATTTGAAAAATCAGCTTACGGTAAGTTTTGCCCGGTGCTTGGGGAAGAACAGACAGCTGTATAGGTGGGGATACTACGCAAAATTGCAAAGAAAAAATGCCCCGTAAATAGGGGAATATAGAAAGAGTTTAGTTTTTCAAAGAAATTTTGTGTAAGACGCGACGCGAACGAGGAGAGAGGTTTTTCAAAATAATTTGGCTTAGTTCTAGGAGAGAAAGGGCGAAGTATACTGTGCGTAGCGGCGCGGTAGCGCCGAGGTATTCGAGCCCTTGAGCGACAACGAAATAAGTCAAATTAGGCAGAAAAAAGTGCCCCGCATGGGATTCGAACCCGTATCACCGGTTCCGAAGACCGGTACTCTATCCAGTTGAGCTAACGGGGCATATTTTTATTGTAGCAATTTTGTACCTAGTTATCTATTCCCTCAAAATATGCTACAATAGAAATAACTAATTTTATAAACCAAGGAGCTCCCTATGGGTGGACATTCACACTGGGCCGGTATTAAACACAAGAAAGCCCTCGTTGACGCTAAAAAAGGTAAAGTATTTACCAAAATTTTAAGAGAAATTACTATTGCCGCTAAAATGAGCGGCGGCAACCCGGACCAAAACCCGCGCTTGCGTAAAGCCGTGGACGATGCCCGCGCGGCCAACATGCCGTCGGACAACGTCAAACGCGCCATTATGAAAGGTACCGGCCAGTTGCCCGGTGTTTCGTACGAAGAAATTACGTACGAGGGGTACGGCCCCGGTTCCGTGGCTATTATCGTGGAATGTACCACGGACAACAAAAACCGCACTTTTTCCGAAATTCGCAAAATTTTTACCAGCCACGGCGGCTCTATCGGTACGGCGGGTTGTGTGTCGTACATGTTCAAAAGCAAAGGCATGGTAATCGTCAAAAAGGACGATATCAGCGAAGACGATTTAATGAACTTGGCTTTAGAGGCCGGTGCCGAAGATGTGCGCACCTCGGGCGATGTGTATGAAGTCATCACCAACCCCGATATGGCCGAACTGGACGCCGTGAAAAAAGCCATTGAGGCCAAAGGTATTACGCCCGTGTCTGCCGATTTAACCATGATCCCCGACACGAACGTAACTATTTCGGACGAACACGCGGCCGAAACGTTAATGAAAATGTTGGAAGCGTTAGACGACCATGACGACACCAAAAACGTCTATGACAATTCCGACATTCCCGAAGAAATTGCCGCTAAGTTAGAAGCCGAGTAAGAGGTTTTGTGAGCACTAAAACGACTACCGTTTTAGGCATAGACCCCGGTTTAGACAGAACGGGATGGGCCATCCTAACCAAGGACGCCCGTTCCGTTCTTTCGCTTATTGCGTGTGGGTTAATTCACACGGAGGCCGGGCAAGAACTGCCCCAGCGCCTGGAATTTGTCCACAAACAAATGCAAAAAATTTTGCAAACGTATCAGCCGGACCAAGTGGCCATGGAGCAAAACTTCTTCTTAAAGCGCGCGCAAAGTATGGCCAACACCGTCATGACGCGCGGCGTGATTATTTTGGCCTGCCAAGAGGCGCAAAAACCCATTACGTTTTACTCCCCCAAACGTGTGAAACTGATTATTTGCGGCACCGGTACGGCGGACAAAAAACAAGTGCAGCGTATGGTGCAACTGACACTTAATTTAGATAAAATCATCAACCCCGACGACACGGCCGACGCCGCCGCCATTGGCATTTGCCATTTGAAAACGGCCCCCTTAAATAATATGCTTAACGTAAAGGCCGCTTTTTTAGAGAAGTTAAAGCAAGCGCAAGCCGCACAAATCAAGAAAATCAAATAAGTCTGTCATTCCCGAGTGTTTCTATCGGGAATCTTCCGCATACAGGTTGTTTCCGTTTTAATTTTCGGCTTTTGCTAAAATATTCCTATGTATTATTTCTACATACTTGCTAGCAAAAGCCATGGAGCTTTATATACCGGGGTAACTAATAATTTAGTCCGGCGAACGTATGAACACAAAGAACATCTTTTACCGGGGTTTACTTCAAAATATAATGTTCATAAATTAGTGTATTATGAAGTGTTTGGGGATATTAACCGTGCCATAGAACGTGAAAAACAGGTTAAAAAATGGAACCGATCCTGGAAGGAACATTTAATTAGTCGTGTAAATCCCAATTGGAATGATTTATACGATGACCTAATTGGGTTATAACCCATAAACAGCGTAACAACCGTACGTCGTAGATCCCCGATAGCATTCCTCGGGGATGACACTTTATATAGGCCGCTTTTTTAGAGAAACTAAAAGCGGCCCGTGAACAGCAAATTAAGAAACGCTAGTTTAACAAAAAATATTTTCCAGGATATTTATCTTCCCGGTCCGGCTTGCCTAACGACTGGCATACTCTTTTGGCTTTTTCCGTTCGGTCGCTCTGGGTTAATTTACACCATTGTTTACCGCTTTCCACCAAATATGTTTCATCAGAGGGATGGAGCACGTGAAACTCAAAACCGGGCAAATCAGGGTTGGTTGCTTTGGCTTGGCAATAGCGTTTTGCTCCGCAATTAAATAAATATTGGTTATCATTTTCTGTACCGGTAGACCGTAAGTAGTCCAGGGGAACTTCTATGTCAAGTTCACTTATATCATTTGTATAATCTCCGTTAGCTAAATAGTAAGTTTCTTGGGCTTGCATGATAGACTTTAGCATCGTAATGGCTTGCACGGCGCGCGATTTATTAACCGCTTGGGTATATTGTGGCACGGCTACTGCCGCCAAAATACCGATAATGAGTACCACTACCAACAGCTCAATGAGCGTGAAACCCCGCCGGGTACTTTTTAAGTTCATTCTTATACTCCTGTGTTTTTAATTCAATTTGCCTGTTTGGAGTATAAAAACGGCTCTTATTGCCAGGTTCTTAAGCTCACCAAAACAACAACAGCCGTAACTTGTCACGGAGTGACAAGCATTAAACACTTGACAACAAGCTCATGACTTCTTGTCATCAAGTGTCTAAACGACTATTTTTGGCGCTTAAGAACCTGTTAGAAAACTAACAGAGATCCGTATTCTTCATACGATTCCAAAAACAGGATAAAATTGTACCTATAGTATAATAAAAAAATGACTCATTAGCAATGCACTTTTTCACTTATATCCCGCACAGAAAACTTGCGGGATGACGAAAGTGAAAAAGTGCGGGCGTAAGCCCACCAACACCGGGGAAAATAAGCAGTACCCTGATTTGTCAAAATCAAAGCATTTCGTGCCGTAAGTTGAGCGTGGCGTACGTTTGCCCGACGGCGCAACGCGCCGCAAGTACGCAAGCGAAAGTCGGCGCGAAATGGAAAGATTTTGGCAAATTGTTGGTCCACGTAAAAAGGATGTTTACAGGGAGTCGTTTTCCCTGTGCATAATCGGGCGTAAAATAGTACAATACTACTATGGATATTATTGTCTTACTACCCGTCTTGTTTTTTTCTATTATTTTGCACGAATTTGCCCACGGCGCGGTTGCCTACCGCATGGGCGACGATACTGCCTATTTAAGCGGCCGCTTAACCTTAAACCCAATTTCCCACGTGGACCCTATCGGCACGGTAGCCATTCCCGCCATTTGCTGGCTATTTGGTTGGCCCATGTTCGGCTGGGCCAAACCCGTGCCCGTCAACGCCATGCGCTTGCCGTCCCCACGCAAAGACATGGGCCTTGTAGCCTTTGCCGGCCCGGCGGTGAACTTGATTTTAGCCGTGCTTTGTGCGTTGCTGTTAAAAATAGCGCTGGTGGCGCACGCCTATATCAGCCAACATACCTTAACGGCGCTGGTGCACATTTTCCAATACGGGATATTTATTAACGTATTTTTGGCGGTGTTTAATTTAATCCCCATTCCCCCGTTAGACGGCGGGCGGGTGGTTGTTGCGTTGCTGCCGGTGCAAAAGGCCGTTTGGTACGAGCATTTTATCGGCCGCTTTGGCATGTGGATTGTGATTGGGCTGATTTTAACGGGGATTGTAAAATATATCATTTTCCCGCCTACGTTTTTGCTGATTGCACTGCTAGGTAAAATTTTTGGTATTTAGAGGTATTTTATGGCAGAGAATAAAATTGTACTTTCCGGCATGCGCCCTACGGGCAAATTGCACTTAGGCAACTTTCACGGGGCCTTAAAAAACTGGGTGGCCTTGCAAGATAAATATAACTGTTACTTTTTTGTGGCGGATTTGCACTCTTTAACTACGGCCTACCAACATACCGAAAATTTAGCCCAAAACAGCGAGGATATGCTCATTGATTGGCTAACCGCCGGGCTCAATCCGCAAAAATGCACCATTTTTATCCAAAGCGACGTGCCCGAAGTCAGCGAACTTAATACCCTTTTGGGCATGATTACGCCGCTAGGCTGGCTACTTAGAAACCCGACGTACAAAGAGCAAATTCAAGAGCTCCTCAAGCAAAAATATGCCGGGCAGTTGGACGAAAAAACCCTAGGCGAAAAAGTGGCCTCCATTGCCGCAGATGACGATATTTCGTGCTTTGGGTTTTTGGGGTACCCGGTGCTCATGGCAACGGATATCCTCATCCAGCAAGCGAGCTACGTGCCCGTGGGCAAAGACCAAACCGCCCACCTGGAAATTGCGCGCGACCTGGCCCGCCGGTTTGCCGAAATTTATGGCACGCAAGTTTTTACCGAGCCGCAACCCCTCTACACCACCGTGGCGCGTGTGCCGGGGTTAGATGGGCGCAAAATGTCCAAGTCCTACAACAATTCTATTTACTTGGGCGAAGATTTGGAAAGCGTACGCAAAAAAGTGATGACCATGTTTACGGACCCCAACAAAAAAGGTCAGCACGACCCCGCCAACCCCGACGGGTGCGTGGTGTTTGCGTTCCATAAAATTTACAACCCCAACTGGCAAAAACGCTGTGAAGAATGTAAGGCCGGTGCGCTAGGCTGTGTGGCGTGCAAAAAGGAATTATTTGCGCTCATGGAGCCGGAACTTTCCGCCTTTAACGCGCGGCGCAAGACGTTTGAAAACGACAAAGCCCAACTGGCGCACATTGTGGGTGCCGGCAAAGAAAAAGCTCGCGCTAACGCCGTGGCCACGTTAACGAGCGTCAAAAAAGTAATGCGGATTATTAAATAACTATGCTGACTACTGCCCCTACTCCAATCAATGTGCACATCAACGTCTTTGAAGGGCCCATGGACTTGCTGTTGCACCTCATCAAAAAAGATAACCTGGATATTTGCGACATTAATATTGCCGAAATTACCACGCAGTATTTAGATTACCTCAATGTGATGAAAGAGCTGAACTTGGAAATAGCCGGCGAGTTTTTGGTCATGGCCAGCACCTTAATGCAAATCAAGGCCAAAACGCTTTTGCCGTCCCAAGCGCCGACGACCGAGGACGAAGGCCCCAACCCCATGAAAGAGTTGGTGGCCAAACTGGTGGAGTATCAAAAATACAAAGAAGCCAGCAAATTTTTAAACGAAAAGTTAGAAGAACACAAGGACCAATTCTACCGCGCCGCGCCTATTTTTGACAACGGCGAAAAAGTGCTTAACTTGCAACTGTTTGACTTGCTGGCCGCCGTCAAACGCGCCTTTGAGCGCCTGGATGAGCGCAAACGTATTGAGTTACTTAAAGTAGAAGAATTCCCTATTGAAGTGAAAATGGAAAAGGTGGTAAACTTGTTTAAAGGGCGCGAGTGGGTGCTGTTAGATGACGTTTTTGTGGGGGAAACTAAAAAACGCGGCGTGATTACGTGCTTTATGGCCGTTTTAGAGCTGCTCAAAATCAAAAAAATTATTGCCCGGCAGGATGAGCGCGAAGGCCATATCCGCATTTATTTAAACCCCGAAAATAAAGACAAAGATTTTAAAACCTTAATGCACGGCGACGAAGCCTAAGGCAGGAGAATTTTATGAATGAAGAAACGCAAGAAATAACCCAAACCCAAGAAGCGGCGCCCGACGTAGCGCAACCCGCGCCGCAAGCCCCCGCTTTGCCTGCCGAAGAAAATGCCACAGAACCCCCGGCGTTACTGCAAAGCGAAGATTTACAAAAAATTATTGAAACGCTTTTATTCATTACGGACCGGCCGGTTAAAGTGTCGCGCATGGTGGACGTGATTGAAAATACCACCGCCAAAGAAGTGCGCGAGGCGATCCGCAAACTGCAAGATGACTACACCGTGCGCGGCAGTGCGGTGCAAATTTTGGAAATTGCGGGCGGATTTCAAATGTGCACCAAGCCCGAATACGGCCGCTGGGTGCGCCGCCTGTATAACGAAAAAATGACCACGCGCCTTTCCAACGCCGCGCTGGAAACCTTGGCCATTATTGCTTACAAACAGCCGCTTACGCGGGCCGAAATGGAAGGCATCCGCGGCGTGGACGTAGCGGGGCCCTTGGAAAAACTCTTAGACCGCGGGCTGGTGCGGGTAGTGGGGCGCAAAGATACTATCGGGCACCCCATGGTGTACGGAACGACCGACGAGTTTTTGCGCATGTTTGGGCTGAATAAAGTGTCCGAATTGCCCGATTTGCAAGTATTTGCCGCTAAGAATTTGGAAGAAAAACAGGAAGATTTGCCGTTTGGCGAGCCGTTGCCGCCCGTGGGTGAGCCGCGCATCATTCCGCTGGAAGAACTGGAAGGGGAAGAAAAACTGGAAGCCTTGGACGTTTCCACCCCCGACCCATTTTTTAAACGCAACAGCTATAACCAGGGTGATTTAACCTTGGGGGCAGACGCTACGGCCGAGGGTTTACCTTTTGAGCAAACGGTCCAGCCTGCGCCGCAAACCCCGGTTACAGCCGCCGCAGATACTACGGTAGAGGAGGAAGACAAATGAATATTGTTTTAGCTGCCAGTGAGGCGTACCCGTTTTGCAAAACGGGGGGACTTGCCGATGTTGTAGGCGCTTTGTGCCAGCAATTTGCTGGGTACAAAGGCAACAAAGTATTACTCTTTTTGCCTCACTACCGCAACATGGTGCGGGTATCTTCTTTAAAAATTGTACCCGGGGTGTATTTAATCCCGGTGGGGGATAAAATTGAACAGGCTTCGCTCTCGTACATTAACTGGGGCAATGTGCTGGTGTTTTTTGTAAATAACCGCAAATACTTTGACCGCTCCGGCCTCTACCGCAGTGCACAAGGGGAATTTGCCGATAACGATGAGCGTTTTATTTTCTTTAACCGGGCGGTGTTGGAAGGGTGCAAATTTATAGGTTTTCGGCCCGATATCATCCACTGCCACGATTGGCAAACCGGCCTTATCCCGGCTTACTTAAAAACCGTGTATAAATTGGACGCTTTTTACACCCGCACCCGCAGCTTATATACCATTCACAACATTGCTTATCAGGGGCATTATTCGTACGGGGCGTTTCGCAAAGCGGGTTTCCACCCGGTAGATTACACGCCCGAAAAATTTGAATACTACGGGGGGATGAGCTTCTTAAAAAGCGGGCTGGTGTTTGCCGATAACATCAATACCGTCAGCCCCAATTACGCGCGCGAAGTACAAACCGACCCGGCCATGGGCTTTGGTTTGGACGGCGTACTCCGGGCGCGCAGTAAAAATTTCTGCGGTATTGTTAACGGCATTGATACCGACGTGTGGGACCCCGAAATTGACCCGGTGCTATCCGTCGGTTACGATGCCAATGAGGCGGCCCGCGGCAAAGCCGCCGCCAAACTAGCCTTGCAACAAGTTTGTAAGTTAACGCAAGAGCCGGATAAACCGCTTATTGGGATTGTGTCGCGCCTGGATTACCAAAAAGGGTTGGACGCAGCTATCCAAATTATTGAGCGGCTTAAAAAGCATGCCCAGTTTGTCATCTTAGGCATGGGGGACCCTATGCTGGAAAAAGCCTACCAAAGCTTGGCCCGTGCCAACGCAGGCAGCGTTAGCTATCATGCGAAGTTAGACGAAGATTTGGCCCATAAAATTTATGCCGGGGCCGATTTGTTTTTAATGCCGTCGCGCTTTGAGCCGTGCGGCCTTTCGCAGTTAATTGCCATGAAATACGGCACGCTACCCATTGTATCTAAGGTGGGGGGGCTGGTGGACACGGTCATCGGCTATGACGGTAAAAACGAAAATACCGCTACTGGGTTCTTTATTGAATCGTTTACCCAAGCCGGCCTGTATAATGCCGTAGTAAAGGCTATTAACACGTATAAAAACCGCGTGCTTTTTAACCGCCTGGTACGCAGTGCCATGCGCCAAGACGTATCTTGGGATAAATCCGCCCAGGCCTATTTGGAATTATACCGCAAAACCATACTTTAAGGGAATCTTATGGAAGATAATTTTGAACTGGAAATGAAGGAAGTGCGTGTGCCCAAACAAGTAGGGCATTTGCACCGCAAGTTATTTTTGCTGGTGTTTGCGATTGCCTTACTGGCGCAAGGGTGGCTGGTGGTGGAAAAAGGGCTTAGTACGTATCATCGCCAATTAGCGGACAGTTTTAAAGTGTTGCTGACTGTGGATGAGCCGGCAACGCCTACCCAGCTGGAAGATTGGGGCCATACCCTCAATCAAAAGGAAGATATTACTTCCGTGCGTTTGTTATCGCCGGACGATGCCCTGGCGGTTGTGCGGCATAAAAATCCGCAATTAGTGGAGTCTTTACTGCAACTGGGCAAAAATAAAATGCCGGCCTATTTTGAGCTGACGTTTGCACTCCCGGCCATTGCCAACATAGGGCCGCTGGTGGATAATTTGAACGCGGAGTATGAAGAATTGACCCCGCATTATGACAGCGTACACGCGCAGTTAGTTTGGCGGGTGGGGCTGTATGCCAAGTTGCTACGGGTATTAGGGGCGTTGGCCCTGTTGGGGTTTTTGACCTTTATGTTTTTGGTAGAAGCGGCTCCGTATGCCCAACAGCAAGCCTTGAGCGGTTTGCTCTCGGGTTTATTGGCCGGGGCGCTTAGCGGGGGGTTACTGGCGGCGGTGGTATATCCGGCCGGGCTATTGAAAGATTGGTTGGCTGATTTTATTACCTGGCCCCAACAAGGGTTGTTGGTAGTATTTTGCGGGCTGTTAGGGTGGGCGTTATCCAAATGGCAAAGATTTTAAGTTTTTGTTTCCTGGCGTGTTTACTGACTTGCTCGGCCTGGGCCGACGAAGCCGCCACGCGCAAACAGGAACTGGCCAAACTTAAAAACCAAGCCCAGCAAAAAGAAGCGGAACTCAAAAAATACCGCGAACAAGAAAAACAAATTTCCAAAGAAATTACCGATTTGCAAAATAAAAAAGCCCAAGCCCAGCGGCTGAAAAATCAGGTGGAGAAAGATTTGTCCGTTATAGAACAAAATTTGCTGTCTATTGAAGATAAACGGGCCGCCTTAGAACGTAGCATGCCTATGTGGCAAGCAACGGCCTGGCAAGAAGCCGTACAATATTATTTAGAGCCCGCGTGCCCCGTATGCCCGCAAGCACAAAGCCCACAAACCCGCTTGTTTATAGACCGTATGCTGGCCAGTGAGGCCGCTTTTGCCGTTGCCTTGCAAAATGAAAACCGGGAAGCTAAAGACCGTTTTGACTCGTTTAAAGAGCGTAATAAAACCTTGCAGGCCCAAAATACACAACTGCAAAAAGAGCAAGCCGTTATTTCCCAATCGTTCCAAAAGAAACAACAAGATTTAGATGTAACCAAACGCAAGGCCGATGCGGTACGTAAAGAAATTAACGAACTCAATAAATCTGCGGCCGAATTAAATAATTTGTTGGCTTCTTTTGAGCGCAAACGTACGGCCTCGTCGGCCACCAAAACGTCTGCTGGCCAAAAAGGCAAAGTGTCCGGGCCTAAAATCAGTGTACCGGCCCATTCGTTGCCGTGGCCGGCTCAAGGCAAAGTGATCAGCCAATTTGGCAAAGAATACCGGGCCGACCTCAATACCTGGATTTTTAGAGACGGTATCAAAATTGCCGCCCCGTACGGGGCCCCGGTGCGCGCCAGTGCGGACGGAAGCGTCATTTACGCCGGGCCGTTCCGCTCTTACGGCAATGTGGTAATTATGGACCACGGCAAAGGATTTTTTACTATTTACGGATTTTTGCGGGAAATTACCGTATCGGTGGGGGATAAAGTGAGTGAACTGGGCCAAGTAGGTATGGTGGGCAAAGATACGCAATCTTCTTCCGGTACCGGCCAAAGTGCCGTATATTTTGAAATTCGCCAAGGGACCACCGCGGTGGACCCGCTACAGTGGCTCAAATAAGAGGAATTATGAGAATAAAAAGATTAAATAAAGTAGTAGCTTGGGCAGCCGTTGTGTTTTTTGTGGGGACGTTGTTCCCTTATGCGTATGCGGCGGCAGATAACAGCCTTAAAAAATTACGCACGTTAGTAGATGTGCTGGAATTTGTCAAAGAAAATTATGTAGAACAAACCGATACCGACCAACTGGTTTCCGGCGCTATTAAAGGGGTAGTAGAAGAGTTGGATGATTTTTCGGCTTATTTGGACCCCAAGGACTACAAAGAACTTAAAAACGAAACCAAAGGTGAATTTGGCGGCCTGGGGATGCGCTTGCAAAAAGTAGATGGCTATATTACGGTAATGACCCCCATGCCGGGTACGCCGGCTTTTAAAGCAGGTATTATGCCGCAGGACCGCATTTTATTTGTAGATGACAAAGACTTAGCCGACATGAAACTGGACGAAGCGGTGGCCCTGATGCGTGGCAAAGCGGGCACCAAGGTAAAATTGACGCTGAGCCGTAAAAATGATAAAGGCGAATATGAAAAATTGCCCGACATGACACTCAAACGTGCCCTAATCGTGCCGGAAGTGGCTTACCACCGCATGTTGCCCAACGGGGTGGGTTATTTGTATTTAGTAGATTTTTCCGGCCATAGCACGGAAGAAGTCAAAAAAGCTCTGGCCGATTTGCAAAAACAAGGCATGAAGTCTTTGGTGTTAGATTTGCGTTTTAACCCCGGGGGCTTATTGACCGGGGCAGTGGATATTGCCAAGTTATTCTTGCCCGACGGGGAAATGATCGTCTATACCCAAGGGCGCAAACCCGAGTATTACCAAGAATTTAAAACCGAAGGTACCCCGCTATACCCCGATTTGCCTATGGCGGTACTCATTAACCAAGGGTCCGCCAGCGCCAGCGAAATTGTTTCCGGCGCTTTGCAAGATAATCAGCGGGCTATTATTGTGGGCCAACGCAGTTTTGGTAAAGCCAGTGTACAGCAAGTGTTGCCTTTGTCGGGCGGGGCCGGGCTCCGTTTGACGATTGCCAAATACTACACGCCTTCGGGCCGCTTAATCCAGCGCAATTACCGCGATAAAACCAAAGCCGAAGAGGGGGGCATTTTCCCGGATGTGGAAGTGTATTTCACGCCCGAAGAGGAATCAAAAGTCTTTTTGCAATATAGTGATATTGTCTATACTCCCGGCAAGCAGACCAAGCAACCTAAGTTTGACGTAAAAGACCCGGTGCTGGAGCAAGCGGTAGAAATTTTAACAGGTAAAATCAGCTTAGAAGACGCTAAAGCCAAGGCCGAAAAAGCAGCCCAAGAGCGCAAAGCCAAAAAAGCAGATAAAAAAAATCAAAAGGGTCCAGAGAAAAAGTAACTATGAAGCAAGATTTCACTATTTTGGGGATTGAATCCACGTGCGACGAAACTTCTGCCGCCTTGCTCAAAGGCGGTAAGGTGCTTTTGTCTAACGTCATTTATTCCCAAATAGAGGAACATAAAAAATACCACGGCGTCGTGCCCGAGCTAGCCAGCCGCGCCCACGCGGCCAAAATTGCCACCGTAATTAACGAGGCCCTGCAAAATCATCCCCTGGATTATGTAGCATTTGCCAGCGGGCCCGGGCTACCCGGCGGGCTGATGGTGGGGCGCGTGGCGGCCGAAACATTAGCCGCGTATAAAAAAGTACCGCTTATCGGCGTCAACCATTTGGAAGGCCACCTGTTTGCGTGCGATTTTGAAAACGGCGAAGTTAAAAACCGCTTGCAGTTTCCGCTCATTGCCCTGGTGGTTTCCGGCGGACATACGGAGTTATGGTACGTCAAAGGGTACGGCCAATATAAGGTATTGGGCAAAACGCGCGATGATGCGGCCGGCGAGGCCTTTGACAAAGTAGCTAAGCTGTTAGGTTTGCCTTACCCCGGCGGGCCGCAAGTTTCGGCGCAAGCCTTAAAGGGCCGGCGCGATGCGGTTGCTTTCCCGCGCCCGCTACTGCCCGGTACGTGGGAATTTTCGTTTAGCGGCATTAAAACCGCGGTCAGTTATTACCTGCGCGACCACCAAAATATCAGCGTGCCCGACGTGTGTGCCAGTTTTGAGCAAGCCATGGTGGATACGCTGGTGACTAAAACGTTACAGGCGGCTAAAAAATATAAGGTGCACCATATTGCCGTGGGGGGCGGCGTGGCGGCCAACAGCCTCCTGCGCCAAACCTTGCAGGACCGTGCCGCCGCGCAAGGTAAAACCGTTTATTTTGTAGAGCGCAAATTATCGTCCGATAATGCGGCCATGATTGCACTGGCGGCCTATAAAAAGTTAGAATATGCCCAAGCTACCGGTAAACCGCTTCGTGCCAATATAGATATCAACCCCAATATGAAAGTACGCAGTTGGTAGTAGGAGTCAACATGATTTTATGGACCATGCCCGATGCGGGCGACAAAACCAAAGAAACTTACGCCTCTTTTATCGCTTTATTTAAGAAAGAAAATCCGCACATTCCCGTTTCGGTGCGTGTATTTACGCGTAATGTGCTGTGGCGGCGTATGTTTACGATTAAAAACCCCACGCACGAAGAAGAAGTGCCCGATATTATCCAAATCCCTCATTATTGGACGGCACTGTTGGTGCGCGAAGAGGTGGCGGAAAATTTATCTCAATTAGATCCGGGGCTCTCGCTCTCTAACTGTTTAATACCGCTTAAAAACCATTGCTATAAACCGGGTACAAAAGATATTTATTCTTACCCGTGGTGGTGTGACGTCAGCGCGCTCCATTACCGGGCCGACCACTTGGCCGCCGTTACCAAAAACCCGGAACAAGATTTATCCACCTGGGAAGGGTTTTTAAATATCTGTGCCGCCTTGCGCGAGCATTTTAAAGACGTGCCCGGCTATTACCCGGTGCAAAACGGGGATTGGCGCGGCTCGCTCTCTATGCGTAGTGCCTTGCCGTGTGTATGGGGGCGCGGGGTGGATTTGCTTTCAGACGATTTGAAACGTACCTGCGTAGCCACCAAAGCATTTAAAGAAGGCATCCGCGATTATATTACGCTGGCATTGAGTAACTATATGCCTATTTTACGTGAGCGCGGCTCGCTGGGGACCATGGTGTCCGGCAAAGCCAGTTTAATGCTTTCGCGCAAATTGGGGCTTAGCACGTTTGATGCGCGGCGCGGCATTCAGGTGCGTACCGTGCCGGTGCCGGTCACGGGGGACAGTGCGGCGGCGTATTTGTCGGGCATGAACCTGTTTATTAACGTACGTAGCCAACACAAAAAAGAGGCCCTTACGTTTATCAAATTTTGTGCCCGGCCCGATATCCAAACCCGCTATGCCAAACTGTTGGAAGTATTTCCGGCGTTTGAAGACGCGTTGGAAATGTTTATGCTTACGTCCGGGCGGCGGTTGCGTAGTTACGGTAGCATTTTAACCCAAGCTAAAACCTTGCCCAACATTACCATCACAGGCACAATTATGGAAATTTTAAAACGCATTTTGGCGGTGTGCGCCACGCAAATTGTGGAAGGCCGCTTTACGCAAGCCTCGCTGGACCGCGAGCTGGACATGGCCGCCAAAGAAATTGAATATTTGCTTAGCATTTATGAGGGATAATTATGTTTGATAAAAAATCCTATACCCTTTATAAATTTCACAAACAATTAAACCAAGCGTTCCAAAACAAGCGCGAGCTGTTGGAAAGTGCACTGCCCGTTTTGCGTAACTTATTTAAGTTAGACCGCATTTACTTTTTTGATTGGCAACAGGAACGGGCCATTTTGTCGCTACGCATGATGTGCAAAAAAGAGTATTGCATGGATAAGCAGGAAGATATTTCCGTGATTAGTGAGCCGGCTTTCTTAAAACAACTCTTGCGCGAAGGCATTGCCGATTCTACCGATTTAAGCTACCCTGCCATTTATGTGTTGGTCAAATGGCAACGCCCCAGCATGGAACTAAAAGGCGGCGAAGTACATACCTATATGCAAGAAAAAGTGGGCGTGCTGCGCTTGGAGCGGTTTAAAAAAACGCGCGGGTTTTCGTCGCAAGAAAAAGAACTTATTAAAGCCTTAGGGCAGGAAATTTCACACAATTTGCGTAATACCGAAATTGACCAAGCCAAAAACCAACGCTTAAACGTGTCCACCGCGCTTAACGCGCTGTCCACGGTGTTTGCTTCGTCTTTGCGTCTCAACGACGGCTTAGAGCTTATTTTGCAAGGCGTGCAAAAATACTTCCGTTTTGACCGCGTGCGTTTGTATTTAACCGATTCGTACGCGCGGCGCATTAAGAGCGCGCTGTGTGTGGATATTTCCGGTCAGGTAACGCACCGCAAAGCGGGCGAAATTTCCGAGCAGGAACAAGGCCTGTTAAAAGAAGTGTTTGACTCGGCCGCTACGTACCGCTCTACGCGCAGTGTCATTTACATTCCCTTAAAAGTACAGCGCAGTAAAGTGGGTTTTTTGGCGTTTGATAATGTGCTTTCCCGCCGGCATATTGGGTATTTGGATTTTATTTCTTTGCAGCAGTTTGCCTCGCAAATGGCGCTGTCTATTGATAACGCGCGCTTGTTTGAGCGGGTGCAAGAACTGTCTAATTACGACGAGCTTACACGTCTGCCTGTGCGCCGCTATTTTAACGAAAAATTTTCCGAAGAAATCTACCGTGCCAAGCGTTTTAATTTAACGCTGTCTTTAATGATTTTGGACATTGATTTTTTCAAACACATCAACGATAATTACGGCCACCAAATTGGGGACTGGGCCCTGCAGGAAGTCAGCCGCA
>JBGUOO010000045.1:0-12657 GCA_045129775.1 Elusimicrobiaceae bacterium | reverse complement strand
AAACGGGGGTATCAAGTTCTAATTCCACGACATATACTCACGCTTCTGCATACAATATTGGCAATACTACATACGGCTATGGAAGATCCAATACACAAACAACGTATAATCCAACTTACGGAATAACAGGAACATATACTTACGATGTGTCACGTTCCTATATAATTTTTGGAATGGATGCCGTTGACACGGCTACCGAATCTGAAATATGGAAAATTTATGTTTCTCACGCGGGACACGTAGATAATAAGTTTATTAATATATTTCCATTGTTCAAATGTATCCTTTCAAGATATTTGTTCAGGAACTACGATGGAACTATTGCTCTTTCACAAAAAGAAATTGACATGATTGCCCACAACGAATGTTCTTCCATTGAATTTCCTGGAATACCTTCTATGGCCAGTATAACTAAAGAAGCCAAAAAAGGGGATCAGGATGCACAGTTCCTTTTAGGTACTATGTATTATAGTGGGAAAGGAGAGAAGCAAGACATATCTCAAGCACTGTATTGGTTTACAAAAGCCGCCAACAAAGGCCATGTCAAGGCACAACTAACATTAGGTAATATTTATTATCAAGGAATAGGTGTTGAAAAAGATTTATCAAAAGGGATATATTGGTATAGCAAAGCAGCAGAGCAAAATGACCCCGTTGCTCAAGAATCACTTGGATATGTGTATTTAGACGAAGAAGGAAAAGAGAAAAATGACTCGAAAGCCTTTTACTGGCTTTCTAAAGCCGCTGATCAGGGACTCGCAGCCAGTCAGTGGGCAATAGCAAGTATGTATTATCAAGGGATCGGAACAGCTAAAGATGAGAAAAAAGCTCAATTTTGGGGATTAAAATCAGCAACCCAGGGATATGTTGGGGCTCAAAAATTCCTGGGAGATATGTATTCAGAGAAGAAAGATAAGGAAACGGCTTTCCAATGGTACTCAAAAGCCGCCGCGCAAGGAGATCCGGAATCGGAATTAATGATAGCATTCATGTATTATTCTGGAGATGGAGTTAAACAGGACATAAAGAAGGCTATGGATATTATGGCGACACATACAGAAAAAGACTATGCCGCGGAAGCATTGATCTCATGTTATACCGATGATATCAACTCGTTAACCCAGCACTTTAATAAATGCCTGACAAGAGCCAAGCAAGGAAATGCAAAGGCCCAATATGCGGTGGCTCTTGCTTACTATAATGGGTGGGGTGTAAAAAAAGATACTAAAAAATCTTATGAATGGCTAGTTAAGGCTGCCGCACAAGACACAAAATACGAAGAAGACAAAAATGAAATGGCTAGTCAAGTAAAATAAATAAACCTTTTATCGACTTGTATTGAGATGGTTTTCTCATAGCATTTGCCACGCATCAAACATTATGTTGTTCTTTCCGAAAATCATTTTAATATTTTATTTTTCATTCATTAATTGCTGTTTTTGAAAAGTTTCAAAAATAAAATTTACGTAAGTGATGGCTGCGCCTGCTACCAAACGGGCATGTCTAGGTTGTAAACCAATAAATCTTCCGTCTTTCCCATGGCCACTTCCATATAAATTTCTCAATTCAGCAAGATAATTTGCTATTCCAATAAGACTTGATAATATTTTTCGAATAGAATCTTTCCCCTTTGCATATTCTGGTATATCTTCTGCTAGCAGGTTTAATGTTTTCATTGCCTTTTTGGAAAGTTGAGGAATATCGTCTTTTTGTGAATACTCTACTCGCTCTGCATTAAGGATTGTTTTCAGACACGATTCTATTAATTCTTTTGAAGCTCCTATGGCAACATCTGGATGAATGTCTATATTTTCAAATATAATATTTTCTCTTTCTTTGATAAATTGATAATCAACAATGGTCGATGATGTTAATGAAGGCAAGTGTTGTTTTTTATACACTCCACTAAAAATGGGATGTTTGGAAATTTCTTTGATTTTTATTAATTCCCAATTATCATTTGCAAGATACTTGTTAAATTCTATTAGCATTTCTTTTACAATTTTTGGATCTCGAACGGTAGGATGTAATAATAAACAAAGGAAACGTATAAAATTATCATCGGACCCATATAAAATATTAAAGCGAGTATCTGTCCATATCCAACTATCACCCCAATCATAATTATTAATACGATGCTGTCGAATATCCCCTTCAGCATTTTTAAATCTTGAATCAGAGGACGGCATGTCCTGTAAAGGATATAACCTTTGTAGAAACTCGATTTCAGACATTTTATCTGCTAGAGGATAATTACTAGTAATAAAATAATCCATAATCTCTCTGCGTGTAATTTCAGATATTGTATTGTTTTTCATAATAAACCCACCTTTTATTATATTTTATCGTATTTCTAGATAATTCTTGCCGTTACTTAGAAAAAGAGAAAGATATTATATAGTGCCCACAAGTATGTAAAATGGGCACTATAAAAAGTGCGGTTCGATATTATATTAGCTCTAGAACTTTTTAGTGTTAAAGTGTACCATAAGGGTCCACTAACAATATACAAGATTTTGCTAATTTTGCTCATTTTGCTTTTTTTGCCAAATCACTACTTTTTGGTATTTTGCTATAGTGTCCAAAAGTATGTAGAATGGTCACTATAAAAGTCGCAAGAATTTCTTTTCGGGAGGGGAAAAACTGTGCCGTTATAGTGTCCAAACTGTGACCACTACTTTCATAGTTTTCGGAAAATTTTTTAGTACTTTTTATACTTCTTTGTCGAGACTTCAAAAATGTATAACGCTCATTATAGGAATCGAACTAAGCGGTTTTTACGCTTTTTTGGCTATTATTGTGACCACTTTTTGCTTTCAAAATTATAAATCCTCGTCGAGAAAATGCCAAAATTATAGTGTCCAAATGGTGCTTTTTTTGTGCCCAAAATGGGGGATTTTGGGGTTTTAAGAAAATGAGTAAAATGGGAGGATTTGTCGTCGTGAAATAATAAAAAACCCGTTCCTTTGCAGAACGGGTATATTAAAAGAGAAACGCCCTCTAGGAGAATCGAACTCCTCTTTTCGGATTGAAAATCCGACGTCCTAACCGATAGACGAAGAGGGCACTATAAAGTGCGCCCGGTGAGACTTGAACTCACGGCCCCCCGCTTAAAAGGCGGATGCTCTACCACTGAGCTACGAGCGCAAAAAACTTTTGGGCTTAATCAAACATCGGGTTAAACCCAACACATATAGTATATCAAATTTAAGTAGTACGTACAAGCAAATCTTTTTGAAGGACTGGCAGGACTACTAACTCTTTATTCATTATACCATTTGTGTAGGCATTACGCAAGGAAGTTTTAACAATTCGGGCACTGAAAAACTCCTTCAAGACTTTTACAAATTTTTTTACCCAGTTCCGAGCTTAACGGATGGCAAGCCTTTTCTCCAGCTCTAGTTTGATCTGCACGGTATAATAAACGAAAATTTATTTGCAAATTTCTTTGGGGTTTACATACTTCCCAAGACGAATTGTAATTAGGGCAGTAATTGGCATTTACAGATTTGTTTGGGTCATAATCTATGATGAAATCAGTTCCGCATTTAAACATTTCTCCTTCACCGTTTGCATCATAGTCTTTACCATCAATGTGAACGCAAGTACTAGGAATTCCTATATCTAATTCACTGATTGTGTTAGCATATTTCCCATTGGCTAGATAATAAGTTTCTTGTGCATCGGCAAGGGCTTTGATAATGGGTAAAAAGGTGCTTACGCGCGATTTAACCACCGCCACTTTATATTGTGGCAGTGCCACCGCGGCCAAAATACCGATAATGAGAACAACTACTAATAGCTCAATGAGGGTAAACCCTTGGTTGTTTAATAACGGCAACAACAAACGTTGAAGAGCCTGAATCAAGTTCAGGATGACTTTATTTTTTACAACTACATTTCTATTTTTCATTTGTCTATCTCCTTACTTTTTAATTCCAATTTATCTGTTTGGGAGATAAACAAAAACGGCCAATTTTACCAGGTTCATGGAGGGACCCAGCCAAAACAGCCGTAGTTTACCGTACAAGACGATAAACGTTCGGTACAACATGCAGAATTAGCTTTATTCATTATGTTGTACCTAAGTATCGGCTGTTTTTGGACCTCCATGAAGTTTTGTCAACTCCCCGTGTTCTTCACACGGTTCCAAAAACAAGATAAATTGTACTTACATTGTAGCATAATTATATAGTTGAAGGAGTATTTGACACAGCCCCGCCCTCTTTATTACCATATATTTATAATTTGGCGGGATATGCCCCCGCACATAGAGGGTTTGTATGACAAAAAAAATTATCAATTCTGCCCAGGCGCTCAAAGCTATTGGGCCTTACTCCCAAGCTGTAGAAGACGGCGGCTTTATCTTTACGTCTAGCGTTTTGCCCATTGACCCCGTTACCGGAGAGGTTTTCACCGGTGATGTGCAAATGCAAACCGAAATTATTTTGCATAACCTAGAAAACATCTTAAAAGAAGCCGGGTGCACGCTTAAAAACGTCGTCAAAACAACCGTGTTTATGACCGATCTCACAAAATTTGCGGAAATGAACGCCATGTACGAGACGTTTTTTAAAGAAAATCCGCCTGCCCGCACCACCGTGCAGGTAGCCGCATTGCCAAAGGGCGGTGTGGTGCAAATTGAAGCGATTGCCAAAAAATAATTTATGAGCATACAGGATGAACTGTTAGCCGCCCGCACGTGCGGCGTGTTAATGCCACTGGCCGCTATGAAAGCCCCGCACGATTGGGGAGTGGGCGATTTTGGCTCGCTTAAAAAATGGACTGAATTTTTAGCTGGGCTGGGGGTTAAGTTCATTCAAATTTTACCCCTGCAAGAAACCGCCCCCGGCGTAAATTGCCCTTACAGTGCGCTCACGTCCTTTGCGGTGGACCCGGTGTATGCGCAAATTGACGAGATAGAAGACATTGAGCACAGCTCGCGCGCGCAAGAATATATCGGCTCCTTAACCGTGGATATTATGCATTGGCACGACGCTAAAAATGCGCCGTTTTTTGAGGTCAAGCACGCTAAATGGCACGCGCTTTGGCTGGGGTATCAAACCTTCTTAATTCATGAAGTAGCCGCCAACACGGCCCGCGCGCAAGCGTTTGAAGCTTATTGTGCCGCGCAAGAGCCGTGGTTACGCGGGTATGCGCTGTTCCGCGCACTCAAAGATTTTTACAAATGGAAAAGCTGGCGCGATTGGCCTGCCGAATACCAAGATTTTCACTCCTCGGCCGTCAAACAATTTGAGGCGCAGTACAAAGAATTTGTCGACTTTTTTAAATACGTTCAATGGGTGTTGGACCAACAGCTGCGCCGCGCTAAAGCATTTGCGCAAGAAAAGGGCGTATATATTTTTGGCGATATTCCTTTTGCCACCAATTTGGACAGTGCCGAAGTGTGGGCCGAGCAGGAAAACTACCGCATCGGTTACGAAATCGGCGCGCCGGCGGACCAATTTTCCAAAGACGGCCAGCGCTGGGGGTTGCCCGCCTATAACTGGCCGTATTTGTTGGAACATAATTTAGATTTGTGGCGGCGCAAAATCCGCCGCGTGACCGAGCTGTATGATATCTTCCGCCTGGACCATTTGGTGGGCTTTTTCCGCACCTATGTGTTTGCGCCGGGTGCTGAGCAAGGCGCGTTTGACGTGGAGGGGGAACAAGCCCAAATTGACCGCGGATATACATTCTTGCGTATGGTGCTAGATGAGGCCCAAGGCAAATTGCCGGTGGGTGAAGATTTAGGCGTTATTCCCAACTATGTGCGCCGGATGCTCGTGGATTTGCGGATCCCCGGCTATAAAGTGCTCCGGTGGGAGCGCGAAGACAACGGTTGGTATCGCGAGCCGAAAAATTACCCCGTGGTGTCTTTGGCTACCACGTCCACGCACGACACGGAAACCCTGCGCGGCTGGTGGGAAAATATGGACGTAAACGAGCGCCGCAATATATGGGAAATGATTTCCGCCCAAAAAACCGACGGCAACGTGCCCTTTAATTTGGACACACAACGCCTCATGCTAAAACGCGTGCTGGAGTCGGCCTCGGCCCTTACGCTGTTTGCCTGGCAAGACATTGTTGGCACGCTAGAGCGTGTAAATACCCCCGGCACAGTAGGCGCAGAAAACTGGACTTACCGCAGTGATGTAACGCCCAAACAAGCGCGCGAGAAATACGCCGCCCAGCTTGAAATGTTTGAACAGCTGCTACGCGAAACCGAGCGGCATAACTAGTCAAAGAAAATTAATAATAATATCTTTTTTTATACGGGGTGCTTTTTCCGGTTTCGGACTGGCATATTTTATCACGCATATCAGAAACACCGTCTTTCGTATCCCTATATTTACAATAGAGACTGCAATCAGGCGGGGTAGCGCACAATACGTTATATTCTATCCGGTCTTTTGATACGCAGTAAAAAGAAAGATAATCAGCTTGTTGTAATTGGCACCAACCCCAATCAAAATCATATCGTCCTACAACGTCCGCCTCATCACTGCCACCTGCCGGTAAATCAATATCTAAATCAGTATAATTTTTTGTGTATTTACCATTTGAAAGGTAATAAATATTTTCTGCATTTTTTATACTTTGGGCAATTGATTTTAATTTAGCATAACGGGCTTTGATAACAGCTTTTTTATATTGTGGCACGGCTACTGCGGCCAAAATACCGATAATCAGTACAACGACTAACAACTCAATGAGCGTGAAACCCCGCCGGGTATGTTTTTGTGTCATGTTTTTCTCCTTAGTATCTGTTTAAGAAACCAAAGAGAACGGCTCTTGCCTGTGAGCTCATACATTTACCCAACAAACAACAGCCGTAGATTATCGTCACAAAACGATAAACGTTCAACACAACACAGCCGGCTTGCAATTCCATTTGTATTGTGTTTTAACGACTGTTTTTGGCATGTATGAACCCGCCTTATGGCAGGAACCCGTATACTTTTTATACGGTTCCAAAAACAGATTAAATTGTATTTTACTACCCCTTTATTATAACAAATAATTAAAAAATGTTTACCTTAAAAATCGTTCCAACTGCTATAATAAAAATATCTTATACTTAGGAGCAATAATATGAACTTTACCGAACTGGCAAAAGCACGCTACTCCGTGCGTAAATTTTCTAACAAACCCGTGGAAACCGAGAAATTAAACGCTGTCTTGCAAGCGGCCCGGCTGGGCCCAACGGCTAAAAATTTGCAGGCCTATCATATTTATGTGGTCAATTCGCCCGAAGGTATGGAAAAAATGCGTCAGTTGACCCCGTGTCATTACGACGCACCCCTAGTGCTGATTTTTACCAAAAACACGCAAGAAGAATGGCACCACCCGCAAGATCCTGCGCGCACGTCCGGCGTGCAAGATGCGTCTATTGTGGCCACCCACGCTATGTTAGCCGCTACTGAACAAGGGTTAGGTACGTGCTGGCTGAATTTTTTTATCCCGCAGGAAGTCAGCCGCGCCTATAATTTGCCGGATTATGAAATCCCGGTGCTTTTAATGCCCCTGGGATACGCCGCCGAAGATTGTACCCCGGCGGACCGCCACCAACAACGCAAAGAACTAAGCGAATTGGTTTCGTATTTATAAGGGTTTTCGGTCAGCGTTTTGCATTAAAATAGCTGGGGCTCGGTAGGGGGGACCGGGTTGGTTTTGTTCGGCCCGCCGTTTGAGTTGACCGGGGGCGCAAACGAAAAAGAAGATTCTTTGCCAAAAAATATTTCGGCCTGTACGCCTTCGTGCGCGCAATAGGCCAAAATCTCTTGTTCCAGCTCATTCCAATAGGTGCGGTTGCCTTGCAGATAAATTTGGTTATACAGCGGCAGTAAGTGCGGGTAATGCACGTCTATAAAGTCCATAAGTTTGCGTTGGAAAGTGGAACGCATATTCAGGGTGTCAAAACGGAACGTGCGGGTATAGGGTTTGGCGGCCTGTATAATAGCCTTAAAATCACTGATACCGGGCAGTAAAGGGGCGGCCATGATAGCGGTAGATAAGCCGGCCTCGTGCACGGTTTTAAGCGCGTTTAGGCGCTCGGGTATGCTGGAGGCGCACGGCTCCACCTGTTGGCGTACGGTTTCATCTACGGTGGAAAAGGAAAACGCAATTTCACACCCGGGAAGTTGTTGGAATAAATCAATATCGCGCGTGACCAGGGCCGACTTGGTAAGTACGGACACATACGCCTGGCAGGTTACTAACTGTTGTAAAATGCGGCGGGTTAATTCATATTTTTTTTCAAAAGGGTTATAGGCATCCGTGGCCGAGCTGAGCATGACATGTTGGCGGAACAGCTGGGAAGGATGCAGGGAAGTATCGCATAATTTGATATCTAAAAATTCGCCCCAGGGCTCGGTATGGGCGGAAAATTTGCGCATAAATTCGGCGTAGCAATACAAACATTTGTGCGGGCAACCTACATAGGGGTTAATGACATAGCCCGCACCGGGAATTTTGGACTTGGTCAAATACGTTTTTACAGGGACCGTGGTTAATTTCATAAAACTAATCAATTTTTGCGCTGGCAAAATGGAGCGCAATCGTGTAATATAAGTGTCACATACGCTGCAGACCGGTCTAATTTACGTCTGCGCCGTATATTTTATAATATATTTCCAATTAGGAAAAGGAGGGTAGTATGAAAAAATGGATATTAGCAGTGGTTTTGGCCGGTGTATTATTACCCGCCCAGGCCCAACTGCAACGCAAGTACCAATACGGGGTAGAGCCGACGGAAAACATTACCAGTTTGGAGATTAACCCCACCTTTACCGCCATTGACGACAGCGCGGGGATTTCTACCAGCGGGGTTACCGCTAAAATGTATAAGGTCATTGACCCGAACTGGAACTGGGGTATTGAGGTGCCTCTTTCCCGGTTTGAATCACGGGAAAAATCGGTTAATGGCTTGGGCGATATTACCTTGGCCGTGAACTGGATGCGCCCGGAAAGCATTCAGGGCGGGTTTGGCTATGGGGCCCACATGGAAATGATTGTGCCCAGCGCCACCGATAAACGCCTAGGCGCGGGCAAAGTGCAGGTGGGGCCGTCGGCATTCGCCCTGTATTCGTGGGATAGTGGTATTTTTACGGCTATTGGCTACAAGCAACTGATGTCTTTATTTGGTGAACACGGGCGCGACGATATTAACATGGGGCGCATACGCTACAATTTATCGTACTTGTCCGAAAATAAATGGTGGGTACAAGCAAATTTGTACTATTACCACGATTTTACAACCTCGGGCAAAATGGAAATAGTGCCGGAATTTGAAATCGGTACCCTGATTAACGACGGAACGGCCATGTATGTCAACGCCGGCACGCATGCGGCGGGGAATATGCACTCCAAAGATTGGAACATCAGCATTGGCTTTAGAATCTTGTACTTATAAGTTTAGTTGTGTCCTACAAAAAAGGCCCCCGGTTTGGGGGCCTTTTTTGCAAGAGAATAAAGTAATTTGATAAAATAAAAATGATAGATTTACGCGCTCATAGTTCAATGGATAGAGCGTCAGCCTCCGAAGCTGGAAATGTGGGTTCGACTCCCGCTGAGCGCAAATTTAGAAACCGCCCAAAAAGGGCGGTTTCTAAATTTATGCTTGGAGCGGGCCAACTGCTTGGCCCGCGTCGGGAGTCGAAGGCCGGAGCGATGTTTTTGTTTGAGCGAGCCTAAGCCGCGAAAGGCAAAAACCGCGAGGCCCGGCCCGGAAGAAATTTCCGTCAGGAAATTTACTGAAGGGGACTCCCGCTGAGCGCAAATTTGAAATCCCCTAAATAGGGGGTTTTTCTAAATTCCTTCGGCATGTTTGCGCGGGTAACGCAGTAAAATCGCTAAAAACACACCTACCGCTAACAAATACGGGTAATACAAGTACTTCATAATGCCTACCGGGGAAATGTTAGCCAAATTGGCGGCCATTAACAGCTGGGCCCCGTAAGGGATAATCCCTTGCACCACGCACGAGCTGATGTCTAATAAACTGGCCGCGCGGTTGGGAGCGATGTTAAATTTGGTGGCAATTTCTTTGGCAATCGGTCCCGCCATGATAAGAGCAATCGTATTGTTTGCCGTGCATAAGTTGGCAAAACTGACAATGCCGGCAATGGCGGCTTCGGCCCCGCGTTTGGTGGTAATGTGCGCGGTCATGCGCTTAATGATAAACGCCAGGCCGCCGTTATAGCGGATCATTTCCAGCATGCCGCCCGCTAACAGGGTTACAATAATCAGTTCCGACATTCCCGTAATGCCCGCGCCCATGGCGTTGGTCCAGCCCCATACGCTAAAACTGCCTGTGCATAGGCCGATAAGCCCGCACAATACCGTGCCACCCAGTAATACCAGCATCACGTTTACACCCATTACGGCGGCTATTAACACAGCCGCATAGGGGAGTACTTTTACCCAGGCTACATTTTCCAATACAAACGAGTGATTAGCCCCACTGCCAACCAGTACATATAAGAGCATGGTAATAACGGCAAACGGGAAAACAATGGCAAAGTTGGTTTTAAATTTATCGTCCATTTTGCACCCTTGCGTGCGGGTGGCTACAATGGTAGTATCCGAAATAAAAGAAAGATTATCGCCAAACATGGCCCCGCTAACTACCACGGCGGCCATCAGCCCCAAGGGCAGTCCGGTTTGCTGGCTCAGCCCGGCGGCTACCGGGGTCAAGGCGACAATGGTGCCCACGGAAGTGCCCACGGAAACCGAAATTAAACAGGCGGCTAAAAATACACCCGCCGCTAAAATGTTACCCGGTAAGATAGACAGCGTTAAATTGACGGTAGCATCCACGGCCCCCATGGCTTTGGCGGTTTGCGCAAAGGCCCCGGCCAAGATGAAAATTAAAATCATCAGCATAATGTTGGGGTTGGCAGGCCCTTTGCAAAACAGCTCAATACGGCGGTGTAAGCTGCCCCCGCGGCTCATAGCTACGGCGACAACAGACGCCAACACAAACGCCACGGTAATGGGCATTTTGTAAAAGTCACCCGCCGCCAAGGAAACAGCCACATAGGCCAGCAAAAACACGCCTAAGGGGACGAGGGCCAGTGGATTAGGGGGAAAATTCTCCGGTTTCATACATATATTATACTAAACTCGGGCATAGCGTAATTTCTTTTCAATTTAAGCCAACACTTTGTTACGCACTTGCTTACATACCTCCGCCCTAAAGGGCGGTTGAAGCAAGTATGCTACGCAAGTGCGTGTCGCGTTGTGGCACAAATTATTTTGAAATTACTGCGTGGTCTGTTGCTTAATTGCGTCTTTAAGTTCCTATTTGTTTTTGACACGTCTTTTTGAAAGGTCTTGATTTGTTTTTTTTTGGTAGGATTTGGGGGTAGTACCTATATAAACGGAGGGATATATCCTATGAAACAAAACGCAGTACAGGGCCGTTTTTGCGCAAGCAACGGCTTTACATTAATAGAGTTGTTGGTAGTAGTTTTAATTATCGGTATTTTAGCGGCGGTAGCCTTACCGCAATACCAAAAAGCAGTAGAAAAAGCGCGTGCCATGCAAGCAGTTACTATGGTCAAAGCTATTGGCGATGCACAAGAAGTGTATTTTTTGGCTAATGGAGAGCATGCTACTTCTTTGGATGATCTAGATGTAGATATTCCCGGACAAGATTATACGCAAGAATCTACTTCGCGCGTACGCAGGAAATGGAAAAATTTTGATTTTGGGCCTTCGTGTACAGTAAATAATGTTTGTATCGGTTTTGCGAGTTATTGGGAGGATGGACAGGTTGGAGTTAGTGGAAAAAATCAATATACTTTATTACGTTTCCCGAAAGATTCAACTATTTATTGCAGTTATGGAAGTAGTTCTTTTGCTCAAAAGACAGCAGTTTGTTTAACATTAAGCAGTGGAATTACCAAGACAATTAATAATAAAACATATTATGTAATTCATTAAATTAACTTTTTTCTATTATCTCAAAATGCTACAATACCCTTAGCACCTTGCTTGTTGGGGGAATTATGAAAGCTGTTATTGTTACCATTGGAGATGAGATTTTACTGGGGCAAATCCTAGATACCAACTCACGTTTTATGGCGCGGGAATTGGCCAAACTAGGGGCCGAAGCTGTGGAAATGCGCTCCGTGGCCGATGACCGCAATGCCATTGTGCGTGCGATTAACGACGCTTTCCTGCATGCCGACGTTGTTTTATTGACCGGCGGCTTGGGCCCCACCAAGGACGACCTTACCAAAAAAGTGTTGGCCGAGTATTTTGATTGCAAACTGGTGCAAAATGACGAAGTATATCAGTGGCTCCAAGAAATGTTTGCCGATATCCCCAGCCGGATGAATAAATACAATGTTTCCCAAGCGTTATTGCCTGAGAAATGCACACCGCTACGCAATTTAAAAGGTACGGCCAGCGGCATGTGGTTTGAACATAAAAATAAGGTGCTTGTCTCTTTACCCGGGGTGCCATTTGAAATGGAATACCTGATGCATAGCGAGGTATTACCCCGCTTAAAAGCCAAATATACGGGCCTGTTGTTGCGGTTTAAAATGATTACGGTGTTTGATGTGCCGGAGTCCGAAATTGCCCTTAAATTGGCCGATTTTGAAGAACAGTTGCCCGAAGGGCTGGGCCTGGCGTATCTGCCCAGTG
>JBGUOO010000044.1:0-4498 GCA_045129775.1 Elusimicrobiaceae bacterium | reverse complement strand
CATTAAGGTATCCTTATTTACAACCCCCTTACCCCCTTTCAGGGTACTTTCCCCGCAAGGGGGACAGGTAACAACATTCATATTTTTTGGTTCCATACGTTTTTCCTCTTTTGCTTTTAAATTGCAATTTTCTATTATGAAACCCAACAAAAACGGCTGGAATACGTGGGTCAGTTCGACGTAACCCAAAAAATATAACAGCCGCGGCCTATTGCAAAGCAATAAACACTCGGCACAAAACGAATGGCTTGCAATTCCGTTCATTTTGTGCCTAGTATCGGCTGTTTCTGGAGTCGAACTGTGTGATTTATCATCACCACACCGTATTCCACATACGGTTCCAAAAACAGATAAAATTGTACCTATAGTATAATAAAAAAGCGCACGTTTTTCAACGTACGCTTTTTTATCATATTTTTGTTGCTTACAGATTATCTTTTATGGTTTGCGCCAAGCGTTTTAGCCCCTCTACCATTTGCTGCGGCGTGGAGTAAGAGAAGTTTAGGCGCAAGTCGTTAAACACGTTGCCGTCGGGGTAGAAATCCACCCCCGCCACATAGGCCACTTTGTTTTCAATGGCTTTAGGCAGTAGTTTGGTAGCGTCCATATGCTTGGGCAGTGTCAACCACAAAAACAGCCCCCCTTGCGGGTGCGTCCAACTGACGCCCTCGGGCATACATTCTTGCAACGTTTGAATCATTAAATCACGTTTTTGGCGGTACACTTCAATCATCCGCTGAATGTGGTTTTGCAGTAAATTACGGCGTAAAAACTCGGCCGTAGCCAGTTGAAGCGTGGGCGAGGAACACAAGTCCATAGCCTGCTTTAAAATCACAAATTTACGGATTACATCCTCCGGCCCCACAATAAAACCTAAGCGAAAACCGGGCACAAAAATTTTGGAAAACGTAAACAGCGTAATCACGTTGCCGTTGCCACCGTCTAACTCGTAAAACGTCTTGGGAGCCGTGCCTTCAAAACGCACTTGGCGGTAAGGCGAATCTTCCAAAATAAACGTATCATACTGTTTGGCTAATTGCAAAATTTGTTCACGGCGTTCTTGCGGAATCGTCGTACCCGTGGGGTTTTGGAAATCCGGCACCAGGTAGATAAATTTACACGGTTTGCCTTGCTCTTTAAGCAAGTCCAGCTTGGCTTTTAAATCATCCACCAGCACGCCGTCCTGGTCGCTGGCTACGCCTAAAATATCGGCCCCCGCCACTTGAAATGCCTGCAAGGCCCCTAAATATGTGGGGCAAGCGGTAATAATGCTGTCGCCGGGGTTAATAAACATACGGGCCGCCATATCCAGTGCCTGTTGCGAGGCTGATACTACTAAAATTTGATCGGGCGTTACCGTGATATTCTCGCTTTCTTTGACCAGGCGCACCAACTCAGTTTTTAAACAATCTTGCCCTTCGGTAGAGCCATATTGCAACGCCTCTTTGGGAGCGTTGGTTAAAACAGTATCAAAAATGTTTTGAATTTCCTTCGTCGGAAAAAGATCCGGGTCCGGCAGACCGCCGGCAAACGAAATAATCCCCGGGCGGGAAATTACTTTTAACAGTTCGCGGATAGCCGAGGCTTTGGAACGGCTGACCACGTTTGAAAATAAATTGTTATAATTCATAATTCTTCCTTTTTTGCTTATCTTATATATTGTACTATTTTTAGGCTTAAATCTTTCGCCGGGACCGAATGTGTCAGCGCCCCCATGGAAATTACGTCCGGCCGGGCTTGGCAGTAGGCCTCTAAATTTTGGGCGTTTACGCCGCCCGACACTTCAATAATCGCGCGGCCGTTAATTTCGGCCTTGCACGCGGCAATTTGCGCGGGGGTCATGTTATCTAGCATGATGATATCGGCCCCGGCCGCTAAGGCTTCTTTCACTTCATCCAAATTAGTGGTTTCTACTTCAATTTTAGGGGTGTGGCCAATGGTGTTTTTAATCTTTTGCACCGCCGCGGTAATAGAGCCCGCCGCCGCAATGTGGTTGTCTTTAATCATTACACTGTCGGCCAGGCTGATGCGGTGGTTGCGGCAACCGCCTACGCGCACGGCGTATTTATCCAAACGGCGAAGCCCCGGTTGGGTTTTACGCGTATCTACAATCAGTACGCCGTATTGCTGGCCGATTTTTGCAAACGCGCGCGACGCCGTGGCAATACCGCTTAGGCGTTGCATAAAGTTTAAAGCGGTGCGCTCGGCTTTTAAAATAGAAAGGGTGGCGCCGGTAATTTCCAGCACGGTTTCGCCTTTTTTAACGTCGTCGCCGTCTTTTTTAAGCGCGCGCAACTGCAAGGTTTCGTCCACCGCGTGGAACACTTGGCGGGCTACTTCCTGCCCGCACAAAACAAGGTCTTGCTTGGCGCGGATAATAGCTTGGGCTTGATTATCCGGCGTGAAAATTGTGTCCGAGGTGATATCCCCCAAACTGAGGTCTTCTTCTAAAGCCAGTGTAATAATTTTATCTAGTATCATTTGGTTAACTCAAACATTTTATCAATAGATTTTTTGGCGGCGGCCGCTACTGTTTCCTCCACCGTGACGGTTTGGTCCGCGCGCGGGTCCACCAGTGCCTGCCAAATATTAAGCAGGCTGTTTTTCTTCATATAACTGCACACGCCAAACGGCCATACAAACTGCTTGTGCGGGTGCTCCACTTGCAACCGGTTGACGAGCCCCAGTTCCGTTAACAAACCGAACGTTTGCGCTTGCGAGCGGGCCACATAATCGGCCATGCCTTTGGTACTGCCCACATAATCGCACAACGCACATACGTCGGGCGCACATTCCGGGTGGGCGAGCACCACCATACCCGGGTGTGCAGCGCGCAAATTTTGCACGTCTTCGGGGCGGTATTTATCATGCACACAGCACGACCCGCCCGAGGAAATAATCTCTTTAGGCGTGCCACGGCGCTTAAGTTCAATGGCTATATTTTGCGCCATGAGCATATCGGGCACAAAAATCAGTTTTTCACCCGGCATTTTTTGTGCAATATCAAACACATTGCCCGAGGTGACACATACGTCACACAACGCTTTTACTTCGGCCGAGCTGTTAATGTAGCACAGCGCCGGCACGCCGGGATGCTGGGCACGCAACGCTTGAACGTCCTGCGCGCTCATACTGTCGGCCAGGGTACACCCGGCACGGCCCGCCGGGATAAACACTTGCTTACCGGGGTTTAAAATTTTGGCGGTTTGCGCCATAAACCAAACGCCCGCAAACACAATGGTTTGCGCGGCCGACTCACGCGCTTTTTGGGCCAGTTGGTACGAATCCCCACTGAAGTCCGCCACGCCGTACACAATATCGGGCGTGGTGTAGGAGTGGGCTAAAATGACAGCGTTTTTTTCCTTTTTTACACGGTTAATTTCCAGCACGTAAGGGGCGGCAGATTGGCAATCTTGCAAGGTCCATTTTTGCCCCCCCGCACCGGTAGCACGTGCAAGAAGCCCATAGAGTCTATGGGCTTCCTGAGTAATCTGTTCTTGTGTAGGCATCCTTAATAGTTGACGGTGGTAGTGGTGACGGAGCCGTCCGGGTTGACCGTCGTCTTGCTGTTAGACGAGGACGAAGTGGACGAGCTAACCGCACCGCTGGAGTACACCGTTTTGGTGGTAGTGGTGGAAGAGACCGGGATATCGGGGTTGGGGCCGTCCACGTAGTAAATGTTAGTGGTATTGGTTACCTTTTTGGCGCGTTGCGTTTTGACAGATTTGGCAACGGCCTTGGCTTTGGCTTTGGCCTTACCTTTGGCTTTGGCGTTACCGCAACAATCGGGCTCTACGAGCGGCAAGTACGATTCCCCACAGGCTTGCAGTTCGTAAGCGGGTACGTTGTCGTAATCGGTATCGGGCGCAAGGAGATTATCAAATTCCTGGTCAATGATTTGGTACTTAGCATCTTTTACGTTTTTGACGTCTCTGGCAGCGGTGGCATTGGCTTGGGCCGCGGCACCGTCAGCAGAGGTATTGCGGTTTTTAGAGCAAGCCGCGCAAGCTACAGCGGCTACGGCTAAAAGGCATAAAACTTTTTTCATAAACTCTCCTTGAATTAAAAAGTCTTTACTTTATTATATATCATTTTTTCTTACTTTTGCATATTGTTCCTTTTTTTATTATACTATAGGTACAATTTTCTTTGTTTTTGGGACTATACCAAACGGGTATAGAGAGCTTTGAAAAAAGCACTACACTAGTCCAAAAACAGTCGTTTTGAGGCACAAGATAGCGGACCTTCGAAACCCGCTGTCTTGTGCCGAGCGTTTGCTATCGTAAGATAGCAGACCGCGGCTGTTATATGTGGGTTACTAGTGTAGGCTCTATATAGCGGCCGTTTTGTTGGGTTTCATAAGCGGGTAAATTGTAATTTAAAAGCAAAAGAGGAAAAACTTATGAAACTGAAAAATATGAATGTTGTTACCTGTCCCCCTTGCGGGGAAAGTACCCTGAAAGGGGGTAAGGGGGTTGTAAATAAGGATACCTTAATG
>JBGUOO010000043.1:0-9505 GCA_045129775.1 Elusimicrobiaceae bacterium | reverse complement strand
CCCTTGCGGGGAAAACGTCGGCTTGCCGACAAAAAGGGGGGCTTATAAAGGCTTTACCCTTATAGAGCTTTTGGTCGTCGTTTTAATCATTGGCATTTTAGCGGCGGTGGCCGTGCCGCAATATCAAATTGCCGTAAAGAAAGCCAAGGCACGTACCATATTACCTATCTTAAACGCTATTGTAAAAGCGGACGAAGCCTATTATTTGGCTAACGGGGAGTATGCTTTTCAACTGGAAAAATTGGATATAGATATGCCGGGAAATTGTACCCCGATTACGGGGGACGGTGAAACAACATACGTCAACCCCAAATATAAATGCGGAAATGATTTTATGATAGATTTTCGAGGAGAGGATCCTACAAAGAGATATCTTACCATGGCCTTTTATTGCCCGGGATATAACAACGACAAAGACGAATGTAAAAGCAAACGTGACTTTACTATTTGGGCTTATTATAGACTTGATTCCAAGAATCCCGGGAAAATATTCTGTGGCGGTCAAACCACATTTGGAGAGAGCGTTTGCAAAACAATGTTCCAGTAAAAAATAACTAACCTCAATTATAAAAGTATGAAAGTATTATGCTTTCTTTACGGCCAGCCCCATCCATAACGGGTAAATCGTTAAAAGCACTATCTTCGCCCCCAACACCGCTTGCGGGGCGTTTTTGTTTATCACGTGCACAATGAGAGCCGTTAAAATACACGCCGCGGCTAAAAAGGCCAGCTTTTTATATTCATACGGAATAGAATAATTTTTTTGGGTAAAGCAGAACAGAGCCAGCGCCATGGCACCATAACTTAACGCCACGGCCCAGCCGGCACCTAAAATTCCGATATAGGGCACCAACGTCAAGTTGGTGGTAATGCTGGTAAGCGCGCCTAAAAGCGTAATCCACAGTAAAACGCGGGTTTTCTTGGTCATTACCGGGCCTACCATAAAATTGACGTAAAGCCCGTAGAAAAAGTACCCCGTCAGCACACACGGGATCACATTTAGCCCGCTCCAATAGTTGGGGCTAATTAAGTGAAAATTACCAAACAGATTGCTTTGTATAATCGGCGGCATTAGGAACGACAGTCCCAACAAAAACCACGTGCCTAACGCCACAAAGCACGTCAGCACACGTGCAAAAGTTTGTTTGGCATCGGGCTCTTTGGCGTGCGCCAAGAAAAACGGCCGCCACGCCTGGTCAAACATAGAAACTAAAAGCATCATAAACACGCCAATTTTAAAATTGGCCTGATACACACCCACTTCACTAAGCCCTACCAAGTGAACTAAAATCGGCTTGTCAATTACGCTGATAAATAAGCTAGCCAAACCCGAGGGTACAAACGGCCAGGCAAATTTTAGCATACCGCGTGCCAGCTCTTTTTGAAACTGCGGTTTTTTAGCCCGCAACTCTTTGCACACCACGGGGGATAATAAACATAAAGACGTGAGGGAGGCAAAAATATTTGCCCATAAAATAGAGGCAATCCCTTTGTGAAGTACGGCAATAAAAAAGATATTGCCCAACACATTGACTACAATAGAGGCTGTACGCACGCCCGCAAAATACCACGGCCGCCGTTCCAAACGCAGTTTGGTAAACGGGATCATATTGAGTACGTCTAACAACAGTACCCACACGGCTAGGTGGATGATATAACCGTATTGCGCGCCAATACCAATCAGTGCGGCAAACGGTTTAGCAAACAGCCACAGTAGGATAGAAAGCGCCGCGCCGTTTATCAGTACGCCGTAAAAACAATGCTGAAAGACGTCGGTTTTTTGGGTTTGTTCGCTGGCAAAGCGCAAGTAACTTTGGTCCAGGCCAAAAAGGAAAATCACGTTTAAGAGCGCAATCACGGCAAACGTGGTAGCAATTACGCCGTAATCGCCGGGCAGCAAATAATAGGTGTAGAAAGGCACTAAACAAAAGTTTAGTAGCCGCGCAAGCACCGTAGAAGTGCCGTAGATTAGTGTTTCTTTGCCAAGACGTTTAATACTTGCTGCCATAGTCCCTTTTTCTTTCCCCTGGCGGAGGATAAGGCCCGCGCTTATAGTTTTACGAATAAAATTTCCAACAGTTTTTTAAACTTGCCTTCAATTTTTTTCGTTTCGGCGATGGTTTCCTCATGTGAAAGCGGTGTTTTAGAAATGCCGCACCCCATATTGGTTACCCATGCCATGCCCAGCACGTCTATGCCGCATTGGCGCGCTACTAATACTTCGGGCACGACGGACATTCCCACTACATCGGCGCCCCATTTTTTGAACAGTTGTATTTCAGATGGAGTTTCAAAATTGGGGCCGGTTACCGCTAAATATACGCCTTCGCCGGCGTTAATAGAGGCTTTTTTGGCGGCGGCCAGCGCGGTTTTGCGCATGTCTTTATTATACGCCACGGTCAAGTCAAAAAACATAGGGCCAAAAGCCGGGTCATAATTGCCGATTAAAGGGTTATTGCACATAAAATTAATATGGTCTTTTAAAATACACAGCGAGCCGGGTTTTAATTTCATATTCATAGAGCCTACAGCGGCAGAAACTAACAATTTTTTTACGCCCAGCATTTTAAGGGTACGGATAGAAATGGCTAAGTCTTTCATTGGGTGCCCTTCGTAATAGTGAAAGCGCCCTTGCATTACTACAATATTGCGCCCCTTATACACGCCAAAAATCAGGTTCCCGGTGTGGCCGGGCACGGTGCTGTGCAAAAATCCGGGAATGGTGTTGTACGGCACGGTCATTTTTTTATCCAATGCCGGGATAGAATTTGCCAGGCCCGAGCCGGTAATTAAAGCAATTTCGGGCTTAAAGTTTTTGGTTTTTTTGTTGATAAACGCAGTAGCTTTTTTGACGACGGATAATTGGGTCATACGCTTCTCCTATAAGGTTGTTCTGGGGGGGAAGAATGCATTTTCAATATGCGTAATTTCCCCGTTTAAAATACAAATTACGTCAAATCTGATTTCGTCAAAAGTCACTTCTTTATGGCTTTTTATAAACGCCGCCGCGGCTTTAGCAATGCGGTGCTGTTTGGTTTTATTCACGGCGGCTAACGGCCCGCCGAAAGCTTCATAACTGCGCTGTTTTACTTCGGTAAATACGAGCATTTTTTTAAGGCGGCTTACAATATCCAGCTCGCCCCCGGTGGTGCGGAAGTTACGTGCCAAAATTTTATGGCCTTTTTTTGTCAAATAACCGGCGGCTTGTTCTTCGCCTTGCACGCCTTGTGTGTTCATGGCAAGGGCTCGTTGCCGGGTAATAATTTACGTACCGGGCCGAAGGTGCGGCGGTGTTCGGCACAGGGGCCTAACTGGCGCAACGCTTGCATGTGTTTGGCGGTGCCATAGCCCTTATGTCCGCCAAATTCATAGCCGGGGTAAAGCGTATCTAATGTTTGCATGTAATGGTCCCGCGTTACTTTGGCAATTACACTGGCCGAGGCAATGACCAAACTTTTTGCATCCCCGTCAATGACAGGTTGCTGTTTTAAGGTTAGCCCTTGCACGGGGTACGGGCCGTCAATCAGGGCGCAAGAATCCGGCATGCGTAAAAATTTTTGGGCCGCGCGGCGCATGGCCAAAAAAGTAGCTTGTAAAATGTTAAGTTCGTCAATTTCCTTGGCCGTGGCAAACCCTACGCCATAAATAATGCCGTTGCCGGGAGCCGTGAGGCGTTTAAATAATTCTTCGCGTTTTGTTTCGGTTAGTTTTTTGCTGTCGTTAACGTCGGTAAAGTGTTGAATCATGGAGGGCGGAATAAAACAAGCACAAGCTACCACCGGGCCGGCTAACGGGCCGCGGCCTGCCTCATCAATACCGATTAAAAAATTGGCCTCTTGCTTAATAGCTTGTTGTTTATCAAACTCCATGAGTGCATTTAGCATACTTTTATTATAACAATTCGCGCGTGTGTGCGTACGGATTTTTTAAAAAAGTGCTTGTTTAAGGATTTTTTCCCACAGTGCTAATTTTTGTGTATAAGACAAAGAAGCATGCGCCGGGCTGGTGGAAGGCAGTATAAGTAAGGTTTTGCCCGGCAGTTTCCAGCCGTAAAAGTGCTTAAAATACCGCGCCGCGGCTTGCCCGTTAAATAGCAGTGTATGCACGGCCGGATATTGCGTAAACAGGGCCGGGAAGTCATTGGGCGTGGGGGTTTTTATATGGCTGTCCAAACTGCCGGGGCGCGTGCAAGCGGCCAGGGCATCCCATAATCCAAGACGGTGCTTTAATAACGTATGCAGTTTGTCCTCGTAATTTTGGGGTGGGCGGCCGTTTTCAAATACGTCAAAAATAATTTTCCAAAATTGGTTATGCGGGTAAGCATAATATTGTTGGGCCTGTAGCGACGCAGTGCCGGGCATACTGCCAATAATTAACACGCGGGTGTGCGTGTTAATTACGGGGGGAAAACTGTGCAGTAAGGGTTTTGCCACGGTTAGTGAGCCGCCGGGGGAATATCGTAAGGAGTGATTACAAAGGCGCCGTCTGTCCCTAACTGAACATTACACCATACCGGGGCGCCGTTTACCTGTAAGGGTACAAAGAAGTGGGTAATTTGACCGGCGGGGATATCTTGTGCGGCTAGAACTACTTTGCCAACTTCGGTTTGCCCATTTACGGCAACTACAGCCAGGAGTGGCTTGTCGGGCGTGATACGTTTGGTGGCCCATTCGGCCGCATTCATGGGGAACGAGGTTAAATTGGTTACAGGAGTGTTAGCCAGTGCGCGCACGGCACCGGGCTGACCACCGCTGTAGGCTAAGTTGCGGGTGTTGGCTTCGGTGCCTACATCCGCCACGCGTAAACCGTTTTGTAAAATATTTCGTACGGCTGCTCCGTTTGCCGGTAACCCTAAGCCGCGGTAGAGTACACCCGGCTCGGCTACTAAGGGTAATTCTTCGGCAGGGATTTGTTCCGGCAAGAAAGGGGTAAAATCTTGCGTGATAAATTGATGTGCGAGGTTGGCCTTAGGCAACTTGGCCAAAATGGCTTGGCGGGCGGCCAGTTCCTGCGCTTGAAGTTGCTGTTCCAAATCACGGGTACGGCGCTGTTTGTGCAGTTGGTGGGCTTTCCAGTTGCGTTTTTGTTGCTCTAACCAAGAGCGTCGGGCGGTAGCAGGTTGGGAAATAGCAGGTTGTAAATGATAATCTACGCCCATCACCGCACCGCGCACGCCGTTATAGCGCGAAAGCGTACCCGCGCGCACCGAGGGTTGTTCCACCAACGCTTTAGTAGCCTGCCGGGTTACTTTAGCGGGTGTTGTTTGGGCGTGCAAACTAACATTTAAAATCAATACTAATCCTACTATCCATACTTTTTGCATATTCTTATTATAAGTAAAAAACCACTAAAATCAACAGGGCCAAAAGACCTACCCCGGGTTAGGCCCCGGGCATAAGATGCCCGTTCTGCCGCGTAAGATAATAATAAGGTATAATATAAATACCCCTCAAATTTTCTGCTTGGAGTACACTATGATTAAACAAGGCAAATGTTTTTTTACGTCTGAATCCGTTTCTGCCGGGCACCCGGATAAAGTCTGCGATCAAATTTCCGACGCGGTGCTGGATGCCATTTTAGCCAAAGATAAAACCGCCCGCGTGGCGTGTGAAACGTATATCACGCGCGGACTTGTGATTATCGGCGGTGAAATTACCACCCGCACGTGGGTGGATGTGGAACAAATTGCCCGCAATGTGATAAAAGAAATTGGCTACAACGAAGCCAAATGGGGTTTTAACTATAAAACGTGCGCCGTGGTCAATGTGATCGGCAAACAATCACCCGATATTAGCCAAGGAGTGGACGTGGGCGGCGCCGGCGACCAAGGGCTTATGGTGGGCTATGCCGTCAACGAAACGCCCGAATATATGCCACTTTCGCTTGTTTTATCGCACAACATTTTGAAAACTTTGGATAAAGTGCGCCGCACCAAAAAATTGCCGTACCTGGGGCCGGATGCCAAGAGCCAAGTAACCGTGGAATATCAAGACGGCAAACCCATGCGCGTGGACACCGTGGTTTTATCCACCCAACATACCGAAGATATTTTGGATAAAACCGGTAACCAAATTACCGATAAATCTAAAAAAGAAATTATTGCCGCGGCTATTACGCCCGTTGTGGGTAAGTGGATGGATAAGAACACCAAAATTTACATTAACCCCACCGGGAAATTTGTTATTGGCGGTCCGCAGTCCGACACGGGGCTTACGGGGCGCAAAATTATTGTGGATACGTACGGCGGGCGTTGTCCGCACGGCGGTGGCGCATTTAGCGGCAAGGACCCGACTAAAGTGGACCGCTCGGCCGCGTATATGGCGCGCTATATTGCCAAAAATATCGTAGCGGCTAAACTGGCCCGTGAGTGCACGGTGCAACTTGCCTATGCCATTGGTAAGGATGAGCCCGTCGGTTTTTATGTAGATACGGACGGAACGGGTATTTTGCCCGACGAAAAACTGGCGCAACTGGCACGTAAGATTTTCCCGCTTACGCCGCGCGGCATTATTGAACATTTTAAATTACGTAACCCCATTTACGCTAAAACGGCGGCGTTTGGGCACTTTGGCCGTAAGGACTTCCCATGGGAAAAAACCGATAAAGTAGCCGCACTACAAGCGGCGGTTAAGGCGGATAAATGAAAAAAGTTTGCTTAGTAATGACGGACGGATTTGAAGAGGCTGAAGCCGTTGCCACGTTTGCTATTTTGCGCCGGGCGGGGCTGACGGTGGATATTTTTTCGCTGACGGAAGGCAACGCCACGGGCCGTTTTGGCTTGGTGTGTGCGGCGTTAAAACCGTTTTGTAAGTTAAACGGCGCGGAGTATGACGCGCTTGTGTTGCCGGGCGGCCCGCAATATGCGGCACTTGAAGAAAGTGCGGGCGTGCAAGCTCTACTCAAAGAATTTATAGACGGTAACAAAGTAGTGGCCGCCATTTGCGCAAGCCCCACCATTTTGGGCCACGCGGGCTATTTAAAAGGCAAAAACTACACGTGTTTTACTTCTATGAACGAAGATTTTGGCGGCCATTTTACCGGCGAATATACCGCCACGGACGGTAATATTATTACCGGCCAATCGGCGGCCGCCAGCATTGATTTTGGCTTTGCTATTGTAGAAAAACTCCTTGGCAAAGCGGTTGCCGAGCAAGTCAAACAAAGTATTTATTATAAGTAAACTTATTGAACTTGGTTTGTTTGGGTTGCCAGCGGCAGTAAATCTTGCCTGTAGGCAAAATCAAACACTACGCCTGCTAAGAATTTAAGCTGATTATAGAAGGCTTGTTCGTTAATGTGCTCGTCGGGCGCGTGGGGGGTATTGCCGGCCAAGGGGTCCATGTCCGGCCCCAGGCCGTACGTAATTACGCCCAGCTTGCGTAAGATTTCATTATCGCCCGACGCCGGGCTCAGCCCCGGCACCGTAATCGCCCCGGGCAACAGCTTGCCTGCCGTGCTTTTAATAGAGGCAAACAGCGCGTCCGTTCCGTCCATGGGTTTGGGGGCGGGCGTTTGCGGGCGTTCCAATACTTCTAAGATAATGTTGTCATCCCCTTCAAACAATGCTTGCAGTTTGGCAAAAAATTCGTCAGGGTCGGTATCCGGCAGTAAGCGCACATTTAATACGGCACTGGCGGCCGCACTGGTAGCGCCGTTATCAGCCGGGGAAGAAACCTGCGTGGGCGTAACGGTATCTTTTAGCTGGGTTTTAAAAAACGGGTCGCGCGCCATGAGCTCGGCCGCGGTTTGGCGGTTTTGCGGGTTATCGTCAGAAAGTAACATGTGAATGGTTGTTTTCCCGTCTTCTTCTTGCAACGGTAAAATGGCGGTAAGCAAAGTTTTAGCCGGGGCGGTTACGCGCGCGGGCAAGTTCCAATTTTCAATTTTAGCCAATGCTTGCGAGAGGTTATACACTGCGTTATTTTCCTGCGGGATAGAGGTGTGCCCCTCGTTCCCTAAGGCGGTAATTTTAACGTCCATATACAGCTTGGTGGAGGCCTCAGCAAATACAATGTCGGCCCCGTCTTTATCCTTAATAATGCCGCCGCCTTCGTTTAGTGCAAAGCCGGGGTTAATTTTATCCCAGTGCGTGTTTCCCAGCCACACAAGGCCGGGCTCACTGCCGGTTTCCTCGCCGGAAGTAGCCAAAAAAATGATATCGCGCATGGGCTTTTTTTCTTGCTCGGCCAGCCACGTAAACAAGGCTAAATAGGCGGCTGTGTAATTTTTGGCATCTGTCGTGCCCAGGCCGTAAATGTTGCCGTCTTTAAAGGTGGCTTTAAACGGGGGGAACTTCCAGCCGTTTTGTACGTTGGCGGTATCTAAATGAGAAATTAAAAGCAGTGGTTTTTGGGTAGGGTCGGTGCCTTTGATGCGCGCCAGCAAATTGGCGCGGCCTTTGCGCGGGATAAAAATATCCCAATCAATATGGTGTTTGTTAAACTGTTTATAAATATAACGGGCGGCGGAAATTTCGTCGGGGTTATCGGCAGAAGTATCCATGGCTACCAAATGGGTTAAGTGGGTTTTGGCGGCTTGGTTAAGTGCCTCCCAGCCGTCCGTTGTTTGGGCTTGGGCGGCTAGTGCATAGCTACATAATAAGGTAAGTAGGAGCCCTTTATTTTTCATACGTAAAATGGAGTGACTCCCCCGGTACCACGTTATGTTTTTTTGCGGTTTTAGAGGCCAGTTCCAGCACATATTGCCCGTACCCTAACGCATAGGCTACTTCGTCATCGGGCGTGTAGGTGTAAGAGTGGGGAACTTCGGCCGCCACGCTGGTGACGGTTTTGTTGGAGTCGATAAAAACCATATCCAAATCTATAAGCGTGTTTTTCATCCAAAATACTTGCTGTTCGTCTTGGTCAAACACAAAGAGCATGCCTTCGTTTTCAGGCAGGTTTTTGACGAACATCAGGCCGCGCTCTTGCTTTGGTGGCGTGTCGGCCACGCGGGCTTGCACCACAAAACCGTCGGGCAATGTAACCGGAACGGTTTGGTAGTTTTCACACCCGCATACGCAAAGTAAGGCGGCCCATAAAAGCAAGCATTTCTTCATATATAAGAGTATAGCAAATTGCTGTTTGATTTTTGAAAGTCGTTTTAAAATAGTATTTATTGACTTGGTTTTTTTTTTTTGCTAGACTTTTTGGGTAGTTATGAGGGGGGACGTATCCCCGTTAATAAAGAGGGCGTATAAACGAGATTTGGCGCATTAAAAGGCTTTCTTTCTGTTCCTCCTCATAATGAAACAGAAAGACAACGGCAGGGCGGAGAGGAATACTCTGCCCTACCCAAAAAATCAGGAGGAACAGTATGAATAAGAAAGCATTTACGCTGACGGAATTACTGGTAGTAGTGGTAATTATAGGCGTATTGTCCGCTGTGGTATTGCCAAAATTTACCAAAGTAATGGAAACGCGCAAGACCAGCGAAGCGGAAGAAATGATGAGTGCGGTGCGTAACGAACAGGAAGCGCGCTGTACGATTAGCAAGAACTATCAAA
>JBGUOO010000042.1:0-41216 GCA_045129775.1 Elusimicrobiaceae bacterium | reverse complement strand
TTCTTCCTCCCTTGCGGAGGAAGTGGTCCGCAGGACCGATGGAGGGGCTCATTAAGGAAGTAACCTTATAGGCCCCCCTTTTTGTCGGCAAGCCGACGTTTTCCCCGCAAGGGGGACAAGAAACGACATTTACATTTTTGTTGTTTTTCATAAATCCTTTCTCCTTATTTTTATTTCTTCAATTTATCTGTTTATGAAACCCAACAAAAACGGCCATTAAGCCTGAGCCTACATACTGACCCAAAAATAACAGCCGTGGTTTTTTGCGTGCGCAAAAAACACTCGGCACAAAACAAACGGGTAATTAGTCCGTTCATCTTGTACCTAAAAACGACTGCCTTTGGCGTATGTATGGCCGGGGTTTCCCCCCGAGCTATCCGTTTCTTAAACGGTTCCAAAAACAGATAAAAATTGTACCTATAGTATAATAAAAAAAGACTGGGGTATCCAGTCTTTTTTTATTATACTAAGCGTTTTGTTCTATTTCACAGCATCTTGGGCGATACTTTGCAAAACGTGCAACACTTTTTCCGCCCAGTTTAAACTGCACCATTCGTACGGGCCGTGTGGGTTTTCATACCCGGCAAAAATGTTCGGCGTGGGGAGGCCTTTAAACGACATTTGCGAGCCGTCCGTTCCCCCCCGCGCTTGGGTCAAACGGTAGGATACTTTATTTTCTTTGAGCGCTTTTTCCAGCAGCTCCATGGCCTGCGGGCGCGCTTTTAAAATCTCGCGCATGTTGCGGTATTGTTCTTTAAATTCCACTTCAATTTTAGCCGCCGGATATTTGGCGCGTTTGGCGTCTAACAAGTCCAGCAAGTTTTGTTTGAACTGGGAGAATTTTTTAAGGTCATGCTCGCGCACGATCCCTTGCACTTCGGCTTTTTCCAGGCCGCCCGTAATATCTTTAAACAAAATGAAACCGTCTTCTTTATCGGTCGTTTCGGGCAGTTTATCTTCGGGCCAGGACGAAATGATATCGGCCGCAATACGCACCGGGTTGGCCATAAACCCTTTGGCCGAGCCGGGGTGGCAAGATTTGCCCGCAATGCGCAAGACAAAGCTGTCCGCATTAAAATTGCCGCAATCAATGTCGCCCAAGTTGGCGCCGTCAATGGTGTAGGCAAAGTCCGCCGCAAATTTTTTCACGTCAAAATAGCTAATGCCCGTGCCGGTTTCTTCGTCAATCGTAAACGCCACTTTTAAGGGGCCGTGTGCAATTTCGGGGTGTTTTAATAAGTGCTCGGCCAGCGTCATAATAATGGCAATGCCCAGTTTATCGTCGGCCCCTAAGAGGGTGTTCCCATCGGCCGTAACGATATTGTCCCCCACACATTTCGTGAGGCGCGGGGCGTTTTGCTCGCTAAGGACCATGTTTTTTTCTTGGTTGATGACCAGCGGGCCGCCGGGGTAATTTTCGTGCAGTACGGGGCGAATGTTGTGCCCGTTGTAGTCGCTCACGGTGTCCATGTGGGCAAAAAGGCCGATGACCGGGGTTTTTTTATCCGTCGTGGCGGGGATGAGCCCGGTTACAAAGCCGTATTCATCTACTTCTACTTCCGTAATGCCTATTTTTTTCATTTCGGCGGCCATTTGGTGGGCAAAAGAAATTTGGGAATCCGTCGTAGGAGTGACGGTACCGGCCGGGTCGCTGGTGGTATCAAAAGCCACGTAGCGCACCAGGCGGTTGTAAATTTTTTGTTGTAAATCGTTCATAATTTCCCCCTAAAAAGTTATTTTTATTATACAATTTATATATCTTACTCTAGGAGGCTTTTATGAAGAAAATACTTGTCTTGCTGACTGTTTTTGGGTTTCTGGCCGGGTGTGCCACCGTCAAGCAGGCCGCTAATTTGAAAAACTGCACCTACGCCTTAAAAAGCGTGGAACTAAGCGACATGAGTTTAAACTCTTTTGATTTTACACTCACCATTGCCATTACCAACCCCAACAAAACCGAAACCGCCAAATTAAAACGCTTTGTGGGCGTGCTGGAAGCAAACGATAACAAAATTGCCGACGTTACACTCAAAGATATTGAAATTGCACCGTTAGCTACCCATAACGCTAAAGCAAAAGTAAATGTACCTACGGCTACGTTGGGCAGTAAACTACTGGGGCTGTTGGCCATGGGGAGCGGCACGGTAGATTATCACCTGAGCGGGACCATGTATTTTGAAGGGCCCATGGGTGTGGAAGTTCCTTTCCCGGTAGATATGGGAAGATTGGGCAGCTACAACTAATATAAGTGAATTGAAAAAAAGGCATCCTGTAGAGGATGCCTTTTTTGTGTGATAATTTTGTTATTAGTTGAATCTGCGGGACGTACCCTTACGCGTGGTGGCGATTTTTATGGCCGGGGCCGATTTTTTGGCCGCGGCGGGGGCCGCCGGTTTAATGCCATAAGCTTGGTCCAACAAGTTTTTAGCGTCGGAAACCGTCGGGTCCAACAGGCCGCTTAACATATTGTAATTAAAGCGGTACACCGTTTTGAAGTTTTGCGGGTTTTCCGGCGGCACTTTTACAGTAACCGAGTAGTTATCCGCTTCCACCGCTTCGGTGGTTTCCCACGTGATGAGTTCCGGCGAAATGGTCGCATGTTTGGACTCAATAAACCCTTTGAGCAAGTAACCGTTGGGCAACGGGAAGTTTTGCACCTTTTCTTGCGCTTGTTCAGCCGGCGTGGGCCCTTGGGGTACTTCGGGCGCCGCGGGAACGGCCGGGGCTTCATTAAGCATTTCTTGGGTGGTTTGTTCGGCCACCGGGGCTTGTTGCTTAGCGGCAAACAAGTTGACTGACGCCGGCAAAAGTTTCATCAGGCCTAACAACGCATACAAGATAATCAGTAGGAGTACCCCCACCAAGGCCATGATTACCGTTTTGGTAGATTTGGTTAACCCACCGGACGTTTTTAACCCGTGTTGGGCAGTGACGTCGTTTAATTCGTTAACGTCTAAGCGTTCGGTGCTGCCTGGTTCGGGCACCATGGGCACCGTTTTAATATCTAAGGTAGCGCCGCGTTTGGCCTGGATGGTATTTTCCAAGTTGACTTGGGTGGCGGCTAAATCATCCGGCAAGCCATCGGTGCTAAGCGCCTTGGTAGATTGCGATTTGGTAACAGCCGCCAACATATCTTGGAAGATCGTTTCTTGTTTTTTGTCTTTCTTTTCTTCTTCCTCTTTGGCTTTCATTACCTCGGCCACATTGTCGGTCAATTGGGCAGGCGGTACAAAGTCCGAGATTAAATACGTAGAGCCTTCTTTGAGTTCAATTTCAGTTAACTCATTGGGGTTGCCTTCGGGTAACACTTCATTGGTTACATTCACCGTGGAAGATTCCACCACGGGCTCTGTATTATCGGCACCAAAAGCATCTTGCAAATCTTTATCGGTAATGGCGCCGGTGGCAGTTGCTTTTTCTTCTTGAGCCGGAGTTTGCGGCATATCGGCCGGATTCTCTTCAACCGGTTGTTCCGCTGCTTGTGCGGCCGGTTCTTCGGTTTGTGCAACCGGGGCTTCTTCGTTTTGAGCGGCCGGCTCTTCGGCTTGCTCAGTTTGTGCAACCGCTTCTTCTTGCGGTTGTTCGGAGGGCTGGTCAGATTCTTGCGCCGGGGTTTCTTGCGGTTCTTCTTTTACGTAGAAACCTTCGGGCTCGGCTTGTTGGGCGTTAGGCACCAGTTCTTCTATGATTTCTTCCTCTTGCACCGGGGAAGGCTCCGCGGCGGCTTGTTGTTGCACAGCGGCTTCAATAGAGGCTTGATCCTCTAAGCCGGGCAAATCGGCCGCGGCGGCCGGAGTTTCCTCCGCGGGTTGCGGTAATTCGTCGGGGGTGGAAGCAACCGGAATTTCGGGCGTAGTTTGCTCGGGTTCTTGGGGTTGTTCCATTTCTTGGGGCATATCCGCTACCGGGATTTGCGGGGCGGCTTCTGGTGCGGCCGGCTCGGGTTGCGGTTGTTCTACCACGGGTGTTTCTTCTACAGACGGTAAATCGGCCGGTTCGGGTTTCGTAGCCGGTACATCTTCGGGCATTTGCTCAGCAGGCAACACTTTTTCCAACTGTTCGGGATGTTCTTTATCGGTAGCAATTGCCATCGGTTTTTCTTCGGCATTATCTACCAGCGACACTACCGACGCCGCGGCTAATCCGGCGGCGGCAACTCCTAAGGCTATTTCACCTTTTTGGGATTCTTCCGCTTGGTCAGCCGGGGTTTGTTCTTGTTGGTGCTGTGCAATAATTTGGTCTAAAATATCTTCTTTGGGCGAGGCGGTCAATTCGTTAATCAAAGCATCTTTGGCCGTTTCTTCAACGCCGGGCGTGGTGATGATAGCTTCTTTTACTTCCGGCTCTTGGGCGGCTTCTTGCTCGGCCGGTTCTTGCGGGGCGGGTTGTGTTTCCGGGCTGTCCCCCAAAGATAAAGAGGTCAATTCTTTTTCAATTTCGTCCAAGGCTTCGGCCGGTAACGGCTCGGCTGTTTCTTCAATTTGAGGTTTGGTGGCCGGTGCAGGTTGAGGCTGTTCGGGGGCTGGGGCCGCTTCCTCAGCCGGGGCTTTATTTTCTTCCTGCAACGGGATAAATTCCAATTCCGGTTCAATGTTACGCACAGCTTGTTCTTCTTCGGCCGCTTTGCGGGCTTCTTGCTCGGCGGTTTTTTCGGGCATTAAATCTTGGAAGGTATCTTCCACCTCTACCGGTTTGCCGCCATACAGGGAATCCAGGGCAGAACGGATAATTACTTCTTCTTCTTCGGGTGCGGCTTGAGCCGGGAAGGCGGTTTCGTTTGACGGAGATTTTTCTTCTTGTGCGGAAGACATATCATGCCGGGTCAGGGTAATGGTGTTGGTATGTGGGTCGTCAGACGACATCGCCGGGACAGTTCCCGCATCGGTCGGATGAGATAACAGGGCTACTTGGTCGGCCAATTTTTGGTTTTGTTCTAAGGCATGGTCCAAGTTATGTTGCATAGAGTCTAATTTAGATTGCAAATTAGACATGCCGCTAGTTAATAATTCTAACTTAGCCAGTAAAGCTTGTGTTTCATCGTTGGATGGTTGTACGGCCGGTTGCGGCTGTTGCTCGGTGGGTTCATTTACGGGGACTTCATCAAATTCAAAAACGGAAGAGGCTTTGACCCATTCTTGCCCGCCGTTGGAAGCTACTTCTTCCGAGCAGATTAGCGTATCGGGGGTAAAGCCTTGCAGCGTTACCAAATTAGTTTCATCATATGGTCCGTCAACTTTGTCGTTAATATATACCCAGTATCTCATGTTTAATCACCCTGTTAGTTAAAAATATCACGGTATGATAACAGCATAGCAAATTATCACATCGTTTTACAGCCTTTTTATATAGATTTTGCTTCCGCCCGGGCTTGCCGGTAATGTGCCAAAAGCGTTTGCAGTTCCTGGGGAGAATCTTTCTTTTGTTCAATGGCAGGCAGCATGTCTGTCAATACTTCTACCGAGGAACCGTTTTCCAACATATCTAATAAAAATTGGCAAATTTGTTGATTATAGGTACCGTTTAATTGTTCTACCAGGCTACGCAAGGCAAAAATATGTTTTTCGCGGTTGGCTTTCCAAAACTGGTACGGTGCCAGGGATTTATTAAAAAACAAGACCAGTTCCTTGGCAGATTTTGTACCCAGGTAATGTTTCATCAGTTGCGGGGTCAGCCCTTGCGTTACCGAGACGGCCTTAATGCCTTGCATATAATCGGCTTGGTGGTGGGCTTCTTCTTGGCTTAGCATCCCCAAAAGCACTTTGCAGGCCAGTTCTTTGTTTTCGGCGGCTTCGGTACAATAGGGTAAATTATCCAGCAGTTCTTTCATTTCCCGTTCTAATTGAGGGAGTGTCTTTTTCCCCCCAAAGCGTTTAGCCAGTTCATACTCAAAACCGTTGTATAAGGTGTTTTTGGAAAGGGCGCGGCGAAGCAGTTCCGTTTCGCGCGTTAAAGCGGCCGCTTGCGAGGCCCGCTCAAAACTTTCGGGGGTCCCATCTAACAACACGCGCACCGCAAGGCCCAAGTTCTCTTCGGGGTTATCCACATACGGCAAGCGTTTGAGCACAGCGTCAAATGCGGCGGCAATATCCTGCGGGGTTTTGGTTTTTAAATAGCGGCAGGCAATAATCAGCAAGTCCTCTTCCAGCAGTTCATCATTAAGCAGTTTAGAGGTCAACGCAATGTCCTGGGCGTCTTTGGGAGTAATTTGCAACAGCAACGCGCGGACCGCCAAAGAAGCGCATAAATGTTCTTGCGGATTGTGGGTTTTGAGCTGTGTAAAAAGGCGTTCAAACGGCTCTTTGATAGCAATGCTGGCCGGTTGGGAATATAAGAGTTCCAACTCCGCCGTTAGTTTAACGGATAAATGATATTGGTCTGCCAATGTAAAAATATCGGTGCGGTTTTGCGCCGTAACGGCGGCCGAACGGGCATAGATTTGCCGGGTTTCTTCCAGCAGATACGCAACGGCTTTGTGCGCTTGTTCTTCGTCGGATAAATTTTTATCTTGCACGTGCTCCAAGGCGGTTTCAAACGCCTCGTCAAAATACCGGCCCGATGAAAACGACGCATATACTTCCAGCAGTTTGCCTGTGTCTTGCGCGGGGATATTTAAGGCGGCGCACAGCTCGTTAATGGAAGTGGAATTATTGTAAATACGCAGTTGGCGCAAGGCGGCCGCCAGGGTACATTCGTCTAAAAGCATTTTGGCAATGGTGGTGTCGGTCATGGGCGAGTCGGAATTAAGCTGTGCGGCCAAGTCGGCAATATCTTGCTGCAGTTGCGCCACCGTTTTTTTATCTTCCAACGTATAGACCAATTTAGCGGCATAGTCGTTATCAATGCCGGGGAGCATATTATAAATGGTGCTTAACATACCACTGCGTTTGGTTTCGGTTGTGTTCATTGGGCGGCCTCTTGCGAAAAAGTGTTTAGCCACTGTTTGATTTGTTCCTGGTGCGCGGTATTTGTAATATAAGCGGCATTGGCGCGGATGTTTTCCACGCAACAAGCCACGGCGCTTTTAAGTAAATGTTGGGCGCAATTCACGTCGGAAATAATCACCGGGGCAATCAGCGGGCGCACGTCTTTTATTTTGGACAATGCTTTTAGGCAAATTTGCGCGGTTTGCGCCGGAACACAGGCCGCTTGCCACAGGGCCTCTTGCACGGCTTGAGTGCGGGCGGGATCTTCCTTAGGCAATTTAGCGGCCGTTAAATAGGCCTCGTACGCTTGGGCATCTTGGGGCATAGAATTTTGCAAAGTTTCTAGTAGTTTCCTATATTCGTTTAACACGGGGGCTAATTGAGGGGAGGACTCTTTGCGTTTAAGCGTGGTTTGTATGGCCATGGCTACCAACGCACAACCCATGGCACCGGCCATCGCAGCGGCCGCCCCCCCACCCGGGGTGGGATTAGAGGAAGCTAATGCATCGGTAAATTGTTTGGCGCCGGTGTTCCAAATCATAAGTCACCTACATAATGGTTCCGGAGGGCAAGTCCGAATATTTTTTAATACGCAACATTTTCAGGCGGTCCTCGTCAATGCCGGTGCGGCTGAAAAACACGTGCTCAATGGCGCTGGCCGGCATAATATAACTGCCGCGTTTAACGCCTTTCGGGTCGGTTTTGAGGCCCAGCCACACGCGCCAGGTGGTTAAATCTTTAAAATCTTTTTCTTCCAGTTCGGCGGCGGCCCGCTGGATTTTTTTAGGGTCGCCCAGTTTGCTGCACGTAACTACCGCGTTATGAAAACCACAGTTTTTGGCGGCGCAGATATCGCGGTGCGTATCTCCAATAACATACACTTGATCGGGTGTAAATTTAGTTTTCAGTTTTTTCTCGGCGCGTTTAACGGCGGCTTTTAGCATTTCTTCGCGCGTGTGCCCGTCGGTCCCAAATCCGCCCAACGTAAAGTATTTACCCAGCCCGCTGGGTGCCAGTTTAATAAAAGCGCCTTTTTCGGTGTTGCCGGTACCCAGGGCAATAATAATGTCCTTATCTTTTGCCATTTCTTTTAAGAGCTTATCCACCCCGGGGATGACGTGGTATTTATGGGTGCGCATGAGCGTCTTTACTTCGGCGGGCAGTTGGTCCACATACGCTTTTTCCATCTTTTTAAGTTCCGCGGCGGCCGGTTTTTTGCCGTTATGCAGTAAGCCATAAATCAAGGTAAAATTATCCAAGTCCGTGCGGCCGGAAATAAGGGAATGTTCAAACTTCGGCATTTTGCCGTAGAGTTTAGCGGCCCCTTTGGCTAGGGCCCGGCAACCGGCACCACCGGTGGTAACTAATGTTCCGTCTAAATCAAATAAAACGAGTTTTTTCATTTGCTTTCTCCTTTACGTTTGACAATCCCCGTGACGATATACGCCCCGCCTACTGCGAGTATCATACCTATAATTTTAGGCCAAGTTACGCGGTCCTGCCCAAAGGCCACGGATAAAACATACGTGCCCACGGGGTAGGATAAAATAATGGCGGTGGCTTTGCTTAAATCCATATTGCGGATAGCTTGGTACCAAAAAGAATTGCCAAAAAAATAGTTTACAATGGCGCTGATAACTAAAATAATCCAAAGCGCAGGTGCCGTGGCGTCAAACACTACAGGCCCGTCTAACAAAGGCCAACACAACACCAGCACAGCTAGGGCGGGCAGTGCATAAAATACGCGCGCGGCGGAAATCGTTTGCGGGGCCAAATCTTTGGGGAGTTTTTTAGCAAAAATGTGGCTGACTTGGTACATCCACACATAACCAATTACCATTAAATCGCCTTTGGCCTGGATAGAAGTTCCCCCTTCCAGCACGATCAGAATAACCCCCGCTAAAATAAGCACCGACCCGCCGATTTGCTTTAACGTCGGCCGTTCTTTGAGTAAAATAGCCGCCAAAATAAGCGAGTAAATCATTTCCACTTGGTTAGCGATAGACGCGTTAACAGGTGTAGTATATTTCAAAGCAAGCATAAACATGGTCATGGGTAGCGCCGTGCCAAACGTGCCCATGCCCAGCGCTTTGGGCCATACGTCTTTGCGGAACAGTTGTTGCCAAAGGCCGGAGTTGCCAAAATAAATGCGGAAACACAACGCCGAAAAAGCACACGTTAACAGCAAAAATAAAGAGGCGGTGGCATACGGCACGGCCAATTTAGAAATAACAACGTTAATAGACGTAGCTAACCACGCCAACCAAATAGCATATACAGGTAATACATTAAACATACCTATATTATACTTTATTCAGAAGGCTTAGTGCCCCTCTTTCTTGACGGTTAAGCTGACCCAATACGCACCCGCGCATGTGATAAGCAGGCCCAACACTTGGTGCGGGGTAACGCGGTCCAACCCCAGCGCGGCGGATAGTAATAAGGAAAGCACAGGATAAGATAAATAAATAGCGGTTACTTTTCCCAGGTCCAGCGCGCGGATGGCTTTGTACCATACCACCATGGCCAGGCCATATTTCAAAAACCCTGTGTAGCCCAGCACCGCCCACGCGGTGGCAGTGGGTTTAAACGTAAACGGCTCGCCCACGGCATACATAATAATAAGGATAACGCCAAGCGCCGGCAGTGCAAACAAATTGCGCGCCATACCAATTAGGCGGTAATCTAACTGTTTGGGTAGTTTCTTGGCAACGGTGGACCCGGCCTGGAGCATCCACGTGCTTCCCACGATTAACAAATCCCCGGTCCAACGCGGGGTGTATTGCTCTTTAAGTAGGATAATCAGCACGCCCGCAATAATCAGCGCACTCCCCCCCAACTGCCCGCGGCTGGGAAATTCTTTTAAAAAGAGTGCCGCAAACAGGAGCGAATAAATGAGTTCGCTTTGTTGCAAAATGGCGGCGTTACCCGGCGTGGTGTAGTGCAGCGCAATTAAAAAAACCGTAAACGGCAACGCCGTGCCAAACGTGCCGATAAAAAGGAATTTCCCCCACGTGTCGCGCGCAAATAATTCCCCCCACTTATGATTTTTGCTTACCCACGGTGTGAAGTAGAGCACGCCCAACAGCGTGCCTAAAAAAACGAGTACCGCGGGGCTAATCAGCCCAACGGAATATTTGCCCATTACAGGCGAAAGGCCGACGAGTGCCCAACAAATCCAAGCGGCCGTTAACGGGGAGTAGGTCATAAGGATATTATATCAATATAAAAATTTAAAACCGAGCTAAAGCTCAGTTTTAAAATTTTTGCGCAGAGAGGGACTCGAACCCTCAAGCCTTGCGGCATGCGCCCCTCAAACGCACGCGTATACCAATTCCGCCACCTGCGCGAAAAACTCAAATTGTACTACGAGGGGACTACAACGTCTATTTTACTAAAATTTACCGTCTGTAGCAACTAACTATTTTGCCGGGGTGGCCGGGGCCGTAACCGGGATTTCCACGTTATCCAAAACCGAGGTTTCTTTGGCTTTGTTGGACGCAATGGTCAGCGCAATAGACGTGCACATAATCACCACGGCCAGCACAGCGGTAAATTTGTTAATGGCGTTAAACGCCGTCGGGCTGGCGAACAAGTTGTCCGCGCCGGACGCGCCAAAAATTCCGGCCGCAGATCCTTTGCCGCTTTGCATTAAAACAATTAAAATCAGCAAGATACAAGCAATAAAGTGAAGCGTTAAAATAAGTGCGTACATGTATAATCTCCTAAAAGTAAGTACCTATATTATACAAATTTTTTGCAGATATTCTTTGGTTTTTATTATTGCAAAGCTTGACTTGTTTTTTTTTTTTGGTACACTCCTAGTAGATTGTTCACAGGAGAAAATAAAATGAAAAGTAATAAGCCTAAAATGAGTTGTAAGCGGGGTTTTACGTTAATTGAATTGTTAGTGGTGGTTTTAATCATAGGCATTTTAGCGGCGGTAGCACTGCCGCAGTATCAATTAGCGGTGGATAAAAGCCGTTTAATCAAATATGTGGCTTTGGCTTCGGACATTAAAAAAGCACAAGAAGTGTATTTTATGAAAAATGGAGAATATGCCAAAAATATTAATGAATTAGATTTGGATGTTACTGCTATATGTAAAGATATTTTATCGAATAAAATTTTATACAATTGTCCGGGAAATTCATATATAGATGTAAATTATATTGTGGGCGATAAGGATGGCGCAGTGCGAATTGCGTATTGTCCCGGTGCATCAATTATGACGTGGGACCGAACAGAATGTGATTCTACTCATATATTAGATATATTGGTTAATTTTCAACATAGCACCATACAAGGTAATATGGGTGGTAGTAATAAAATGAAATGCTTGGCTTATTCCACACGGGGCAGTCGGGTGTGTGATTCTTTTGGTTGGGCAGAATAATATTTAATATCGACGAGTAGAAAATGTGGCAAATGGTTGCTAAAAAAAAGTTGTCCCGCATTCTATGCGGGACAACAAAAGTAACGTCACCGGGAAGTTGTTTATTTCGCTAACGCTACCAAACCCGGCAATTCTTTTTGGCAATAAATCGCCGGGCCCTAAACAGCAGGGCCCGGTTTGTGGCAGTTAAATCTCTTGCTATCCAAAAAGATTTTCCTGGTTTATTTCGCTAAAGCGACTAATCCAGGAAGTTCTTTCCCTTCCACAAATTCCATACTGGCACCACCGCCGGTAGACACGTGCGAGAATTCTTTCTGGTTGATTTTGCCTTTTTTGAGCACGTTTACGCTGTCCCCCCCGCCGATAATGGAAATGGCACCTTGTTTGGTGGCATCAATCATGGCTTGGGCAATGGAAAAGCTACCATGGGCAAAGTTCGGGAATTCAAATACGCCCATAGGCCCGTTCCAAAAAATCGTTTTGCATTTGAGCAGTTCGTCGCGAAACAATTTTTCGGTTTTGGGGCCAATGTCCATAGATTCTTTATCCGCCGGGATCGTGTCGGTTTCCGTGGCGGTTGCGGTTTCGGAAAATTCGCTGGAAACACGGAAGTCAATCGGCATTAACATTTTAACGCCTTTGTCCGCGGCTTTTTGCATGACTTGTTTGGCCTCGTCAATTTTGGTGTCGTCTACCAAGGATTTACCGATTTCCATGCCTTTGGCTTTGAGGAACGTATAAGCCATCCCGCCGCCGATAATGAGCACGTTTACTTTATCTAAGAGATTGTTTAAGAGCAAGATTTTGTCGGACACTTTCGCGCCGCCAATCACGGCCGCAAACGGGCGGGCCGGGTTTTCAAGCGCTTTGCCTAAAAATTCCACTTCTTTCTGTACTAAAAACCCCGCACAGCCGGGCAAATAATCGGCCACGGCGCTGGTGGAGGCGTGAGCGCGGTGCACGGTCCCAAAGGCTTCTTGCACAAAAACTTCACCGTGTTTGGCCAGTTGTTTGGCAAACTCTTTGTCATTTTTTTCTTCTTCGGGGTGGAAGCGCAAGTTTTCTAAGAGGGCAATTTCGCCGTTTTTGGTTTGCGCCACTACTTTGTCGGCCTCGGCGCCAATGCAATCTTTGGCAAAGTGCACGGGCACGCCAAAGAGTTTTTCTACTTCCTGCGCCACCGGGGCTAAGCTAAATTCGGGGGCTACTTGGCCTTTCGGGCGGCCGAGGTGGGCAATAAGCACCACGCGGCAGTTGTTAGCCAGCAGGTGTTTAATGGTTTTTTCGGTAGCTACAATGCGTTTGTTGTTATCTACTTTACCGTCTTTAAGCGGCACGTTGTAATCCACGCGCACGAGGACTTTTTTATCTTTCAAATCCATATCTTGGATTTTTTTGATTGCGTTAAAATTCATGTGGAACACTCCTTTTAGTAATGTGGGCCGGCTTGCACTGGCCCCGATAGTTATATTTTACCAAATAAAAAGCCCCGCGGGGTGCGGGGCTTAAATCTACGGATTATGTTTAGTTGCGTTCAAACAAAGCAATAAAGCCCAGTGTGGCTGGCATTGTGGCGGTAGATTGTTCGGCCACTTTGTTGCCTTTTTTATGTGCCACATAGTAGAAATCACCCGTATCGGAATCGTCTATTTGGCACACTACTAACACTTCGCCGTTTTCACGTACGCCTACATAAATAATGCTTTCATTATAGACGTAAGTATATTTATTTTCCAACAAAAAGTTGGCTAATTTAGCCGGGTCTTTTTGGGCTAAGTTTTTCATAAAAGAAACTACTTGCCCGGAATGATCCGCGGCGGTTTCTATCTGTTGGGCTACCCGGCGCTCTAATACTTCTTGCGACGGTGCCTTCGCAAACGCCACGCTCCCCGATAGAAGGGCCAAACTAATCAGCCCGGTAAAGTACATGTTTTTTTTCATAAGTTTCCTCCGTATGAAAAGGTTGTTACTTGTATTGTATATTCTCTTTTTGTTAGAAACAATAGCCAAAAGGCCTACCTGAAAGTAGGCCTTTTGGTAAGGTATGCACGGTAAGTTTTAGCGGCTGCGGGATTTGCCTAGCAGGCGTAAAATTTCCAAATACAGCCACACCAGGGTTACCAGTAAGCTAAACCCGGCGTACCATTCCATATATTTGGGGGCGGCATATTTGCCGGTCATTTGGTTGATAAATTCAAAGTCCAAGAGGAAGTTGAACGCGGCTACCAAGCAAATCACCACGCTAATGCCAATAGATAACGGTGAAGACGACGTTAAATACGCGGTGCTCACGCCAAAAAGTCCAAGCACCAGCGAGATGATATAAAACAGCGCAATCGCGCCCGTAGCGGCAACAATTCCTTTGGCAAGCCCGCTGGTCACGCGGATAATTTGAAAGCGGTATATCATCAGCATGATAAAAAACACCAGTACCGTAATGCTTACGGCTTGAAACACAATCCCGTGCCACTGTGCATTATACATGGCTGAAATGGCGCCCAGTAGCGTCCCTTCTAACAGCGCATAAATAGGCGCGGTAAACGTAGAAACGGCGGGTTTAAAGGCAGTCCACAACGCAATGCCCAAGGCCCCAATGGCAATGACCCACGTATAAGGCAGCCACGCTTGCGGGTTGTTCCAGCTAAGCATTCCCCCCACCACACAAATCAGCAGTAAGAAGAAGGTTTTGTTAATGGTGCCTTGCAAGGTCATGGTGGTAGCGGCGGTATCTTCACCGCGCACCAGTTGCAGGCCGTTTACGTCTTCGTGCGCATAGCCGGCTTGGTGCTGGGCTTTGGCGCGTTTAAAAGCATTTTCGTTAAACATGGGGTTTTGTGCCATAGTCGTTCTCCTGATAGAATTTTAATTATTCTATAAAAAATGGCGCAAAAAAACACGCCCGTTTTTTAATTAGAAAACGGGCGTGCGGGCAGTAAAACTTTTTATTTACGGCGGCCGGTATCAATAATGCCTTTTCTATATTCTTCCACGGCTTTATCGTCTTTGCCTTGCAATTTTTGAGCCATATTGACGGCTTGCGCGTCAGTAATCATGGCAAACTCTTTTGCTTTGGCTAAATTACGGCCTTGTAACTTAACGGACATTGTAATTTTAATCAGGTTAGCCCCATTCAAATTTACATGGCGGTAATCTACCGCACCTGCGGCTTTCAACGGCCCGTTTACTACTGCGCCGACCAATTCATCCGCGCCCATAGAAACTACGTCATTATTCAAGTCGCGCGTAGCCATCAATACCATTTGTTTATAGTTATTGGTAAAGCCCATCAATACGGCCTTGCCCAGCGCGTCAGTATTCTCATATCCTACTGCAGAGATTTTTAACACGGTGGTGCGTTGGGCCGCATTTACTTGTTGGTCCACGGCCTGTTGCATAGCATTTGCTTTTTCAGGTGCTTGTTGCGGATATTCCGCGCGTGCTACCGTAGCCATTACGGCTAAGCAGAACATCAGTGCGATTAGTTTTTTCATAATAAATTCCTCCCTAGTATTAATAGTGTAACCTCATTCTACAAAATTTCAAGGCCTTTTCTTTGTTCAATGCGTTGCCAAGCCGCCGGGTCCTGCGTGGAAATGGTTTGTTTAATAAAGTCTGCATCGGCTTTATTGAAGTAAAAATAGTCATTAGAGGGTTCCCCGTCCCAATCGCCGGCCAAGTTGTCGTAGCGCAGGTTGGTAATCCCTTGGTTGACGCCAATCCAGTGCAATTGTCCGTTTTTGATATACATAAGTGGGTCGGTAGATACGCCGGATAATTCGCCGATATTATCTTGCAAGGTTACTACTCCGTTGGCCACGGTTTGTATGTTGCGTTGGCGGCTGGCATTTAAACCAAAGCGGGCGGTATTGATATAAAACTTGCCGCCTTGCAAGTGGGCCGGGGTCGTATGTTCAAACGCAAAAATATTTATTTTAGGCCAGTTTTTTAAGCGTTTGTTTAATGGGGAAGACGCCGGCACTCGCACTAAAATAATATGCGGTACCTGGTATTCGTGCGGTTGTACGAATAAATGCGAGGCCATTTCAATGTCCGATTTGTTAATTTGTAATTCTTTAGTCAAATCCGGCTCTACCAGCCCGGTGGCAAAAACTATGTCGATACTTTGAGGGGTCACGTCAATGGTATGGCGGGCATTCCACAAACAAGTCCCCCCCGCTATTACCCAATTTTCATCCAAGGCATAGGCTTTACAGCCGGCGGTGCTGGGGTAAATATCCGTAGCAATTTGGCGGTAGCTCGCCGTATTTTGGAAATGAATTAAAGTATGGACGCTATATGTAGGGAAATACTGTTTTGTGACGGGGATAGTCAATAAAAGAGATTTGTCTAATGTTCGCATGGCATAGGCAAATGTGGAATAATCTACCCGTTGATGGACGGCTTCTTGCCAACGGGGCGGCAACTGCAAAGCTCCTTGGGCGGCGGCCGGTAAAGTCAAGATGGTAACAACAAATGCGGCTAATATTTTTTTATTCATAATTTCTCCTAGGTACTTATAGGATAGATTTTTTGGTGCACAAAAAACAGGGCCAAAAGGCCTAATTGGGGGTAGGCCCTGGGGTGCATTATTTTTGGCTCCGGTTACTTACCCCGCGTGGACTTTTTGCGAGCTTACTGTGCTCCTCGCGGGTGGGTGTAGAGGCTTTTGATTTGCTGATACGCGCGGGCATTGGCCGGCCCGGCTCGGGCCTTGACTTGTTTTTTTTTTTTGGTAAATTTGAGATATAGTGAAAGATAAACTCATATAAATGGAGGAGTACGTAGTATGAAAAAAGAATGTTTTAAAGGTTGTTTTTGCTCAAACGAGGGGTTTACACTCATTGAGCTGTTGGTCGTCGTGTTAATTATCGGCATTTTAGCGGCAGTGGCCGTGCCGCAATACCAAAGGGCAGTGGAAAAAAGCCGGGCAACGGAAATGCTTGCCAATGTAAAAACCTTACGTATAGCTAGAGCGGCTTATGTTTTAGCCCATGGAAATCCGCCCAGTAGTGTAGAAGATTTGGATGTAGAAATTTCAGAGGGTACTAATGGGATTATTTACAGTGTTACTAAAAAAGGCAATATCTCGGCACATCGTCATGATAGTTCAAATGAGAAGATGTATGCTATCCAATACAATACTGAAATGGGTTTTGTATGTAATACCTATCAACAAAACACCTATTATGCTGGGAAATATGAATGGCTTTGTAAATCATTAGGTATAGAGCAAATACAAAGTGACCCTTATGCTATTTATAAGATAAGCGATTAAACCCAAAACCCGCAACTAATTAGTTGCGGGTTTTTAAAGCGCGGTGTAAACAAAATAGAAACCTCTCGCGGGTGCTCGCCACACGGGCAAACCGCAAGAGGTATCAGTTAATCAGTTGGCGCGGAATTTGGCAGTGCGCCAAAAAAGAAACCCCTCGCGGATGTAAACGTAAGGGGTTTTATTAATCTTTCAGCGCGGGCACTGCGAGGCCCGGCTCGGGCCTACATCATGCCGGGCATGCCACCCATGCCGCCCATGGCCGGGGCGTGATTGTGTTCTTTTTCCGGCGCATCCGCTACCAAGGTCTCGGTGAGTAACACCGTGCCCGTGATAGAGGCCGCATTTTCCAAGGCGGTGCGTACCACTTTGGCCGGATCCACGACGCCGGCTTTTAACAGGTCGCAGTATTCGTTCTTGTCGGCATCATAGCCGTCGGCCACGCCTTTCATGGACAAAACTTTATCCACTACTACTGCGCCGTCCAACCCGGCGTTGACGGCAATTTGTTTCAAGGGGGCCGTCAAGGCTTTGCGCACAATGTTAATACCGGTGCGGATATCTTCGTTTTCTTCTTTAATAGCGTCCAAGGCTTTTTGGCAACGCGCTAAAGCTACCCCGCCGCCGGGCACTAAGCCTTCTTCCACGCCGGCTTTGGTGGCGTTTTTGGCGTCTTCCACTTTGGCTTTTTTGGCTTTCAGTTCGGTTTCCGTTGCGGCACCCACGCTGATGACGGCTACGCCGCCTGCCAATTTGGCCAAGCGTTCTTGCAATTTTTCTTTGTCATATTCGCTGGTGGAATTTTCAATTTGTTTGCGGATTTGGGCGGTGCGGGCATCAATGGCGGCCTTTTCGCCTTTGCCGGAAACAATCGTCGTGTTTTCTTTGTCAATCACTACGCGGGCGCATTGGCCAAGCATCGGCAGTTCGGCTTTGTCTAACTTCATGCCGCGTTCTTCGCTAATGACGTTACCGCCGGTTAAAATGGCAATATCTTCCAGCATTTCTTTGCGGCGGTCGCCAAAGCCGGGGGCTTTTACGGCACACCCTTTGAGCGTACCGCGCAGTTTGTTGACCACCAAGGTAGCCAAGGCCTCGCCGTCCACATCTTCGGCCACAATTAAGAATTGTTTACCGCTTTGTACGATTTTTTCCAAAATCGGCAAAAGTTCGTTCATAGACGAAATTTTCTTATCGGTAATAATAATGTAGGGGTTTTCCAGCACACATTCCATGCGTTCGGAATCGGTCACAAAATAAGGCGAAATATAGCCGCGGTCAAATTGCATACCTTCTACAATGTCCAGTTGGGTGGTAGCGGTTTTGCCTTCTTCCACGGTGATAACGCCTTCGGCACCTACTTTTTCAATCGCTTCGGCAATCATATTGCCGATTTCGCGGTCGTTAGAAGAAATGGTGGCAATTTGCGCTTTTTCTTCTTTGGTTTTGACGGGCTTGTGCATTTTTTCTAAGGCTTCTTTGGTGACTTCCACGGCTTTTTCAATGCCTTTCTTCACTAAAGTCGGGTTAGCGCCGGCCGTGATGTTTTTAATGCCTTCCGTGAGCATGGCGTTGGCTAAAACCGTGGCGGTGGTGGTACCGTCGCCGGCCACGTCGTTGGTTTTAGAGGCTACTTCGCGGATGAGCTGTGCGCCCATATTTTCAAATTTATCTTCCAGCTCAATATCTTTAGCGATGGTCACGCCGTCGTCAATGATTAGCGGAGAGCCGAACTTTTTTTCCAGTACTACACTGCGGCCCTTGGGCCCCAAGGTAACGCGCACGGCGTTTGCTACTTTTTCAATACCCGTTTTCATTTTGGCGCGGGCTTCGTCGCCATAAACAATTTGTTTTGCCATAAAATTGACTCCTTATAATTACCCTAAAATACCCAAGATTTCGTCCTGGTGCAAGATTAAAAATGTTTCGTCGTCCAGTTTAACTTCGGTGCCGGAATATTTGCCATACAGCACGCGGTCGCCTTTTTTAACGTCCATAGCGGCGCGTTCGCCTTTGTCGGTCAGTTTTCCCGCACCCACGGCTAACACTTCGCCTTCCATGGGTTTTTCTTTAGCGGTATCGGGGATGATAATTCCCCCCTTCATGGTTTCCCGTTCAATGGGTTTAACAAACACGCGGTCGCCCAGCGGTTTGAATTTGATTTCTGCCATAGTTTCCTCCTAAAAATAAGAATCAGTTGAGCGGTGTGCTATATTAGCACTCGCTCCAGCTTAATGCTAGTTTAGCATTATGTAACAAAGTTGTCAAGCGCTTTGTAAGAGTGCTAAAAAAGCCCTGTTATTTGTTTGTTTACCGGGCGATATATTGCAAGATTTGCCGGGCGTTAGGGGTGAGGTATTTATCAAACAGGATTAGGTAGTTTTGGGCGATTTTTTTATCGCTAAACGGCAGTATAATTTTGCGTGTTTGCACGTCAATAATTCCGGCATAAGGGGTTACTCCCAGCCACAGTTCAATTCCTATATCGGTAGGGATGGGTCCGGGGCGTGCATTTATTTGTTCAAAATGGACATGCAAAAACCCCTGGCGGAATTTTTTACGGTCGTCGGAAATTCCCAACTCGTGCGCACTGATACGCACGGTGTAGCCGGGCGGGGTTAACGTATCTAATACGCGTTCCAATTCTTGGCGGGTATAGGTAGGTTGAAATCCCTGGTAGAAAGTAAGCCCAATCATTTTATCCGGGTGTTCATAATCTTGTGCAAAGGCAAAACTGGTAACGGGTGGGTTTTGGGCCAGCCATGCTTGGTAGGTTTGTTTCAAAATACCGCGCCGTTCTAGTTTTAAGTGGAACCTATCGGCTTGGGGCAAGCCTGTTTCGTTGGGGGCCGGGTGGTAAGCTAATTTATAAAAATCGCCGTTATTAAATTTGCCTAATTTGGCGTTTCGCAGTTGGCTAAGTGTAATGACTAACCAGTTTACTTGGGCTTGTTGGGCGGGGTCCAGGGTCGGATAGTTTACAATAGTCTGACGCACGGCCTGCAAAGCGTTCAAGGCATTGTAGTTGGATAACAAGCGTTTGCGGGGCAACTGGTCCAGCCAGTTCACAAAGTTATTAAATTGGGGTGTGCAAGCTGTCGGGGTGGGTGTTGTTTGGGCGGTCTGCCATTGTTGTTTGGTGCGGGCAAAATTTATTTCAAATGCCAAATCTAACTTTGCTAGGCGTTGTTGTGCACTGGGTTTTAAGGCGGGGTTGATTACTGCCGGAACTTTGACGGGTTTTACCAACTGTTTCGGCATGTATTTCCAGCCTTGTGCTTGGGCCGTATGCAAAGCGGTGCTTACCAGCAGTATGCCCAGCCCGGTTGCACGTTCCCAACGGAATAACTCGTTCATGAAGTTTACTCCTCTATAATAGCTTGCAAAGCCGCGCGGCCCTCAGGGGTTAAAAACGGCTCAAACAGGGCCACATAATTGCGGGCGATTGTTTGGTCGTTATTGGGCAGGATAATTTGTCGGGTTTGCACGTCAATTACTCCGGCATACGGTTTAGCGCTGACCCATAAACTGATGATATTTTGCGTGGGGATCACGCCCGGGGTAGGTGTATTTGCTTCCAGGTGCAAATGGAGTTTCCCCGCCCGGAATCGCTCTCTGTTTTTATCGTACAGGCCCAGTTCGTGCGGCCCCATACGCACGTGATATCCTTGGGGAAACCGTGCGCTGAGTTCTTTTTGTAATTCCCGGCTGGTGTCCTGGGGTGCAAATCCTTGGAAGAGGGAAATCCCTTCAATTATTTCTTTGTTTGTCTGGTTTCTGAAGAAGCAAAAAGATTGGGTCCGTTTCGGGCGTTTTCCGGCTTTGAAGAAAGTATCTTTCAAGCCGGGTGCTTTGTTGCGCAGGTAGAAGTGTTCACCGCGCGGCAATTGGTCAACGGGTAGCGGGTTGCGGTAAACCAGTTGTATCCACGAGCCGTCGGTATGTACGGATAAAGCCGTATGGGCTTTGCTCAGGTAGATAACCAGCCAGTTGATAATAGGCTTATCGGTGGGTGATAAATCGTCGTAATGGATCAAGGCATTACGCAAGGCCGCAATGGCTTTTAGGGTATTTTCTTTGGCGGATAACAGGCGTTTTTCTTGCAAGTGATCCAGCCAACGCACAAAGCTGACAAAACGCTGTGGGCACGACGCCGGGATTTTTGCCACCCCCTGCGCCGCTTGGGCCGGTAGCTCTGCCGTGGCGCCGGCGCGGGTGATTGTGCCGGTTAACGCGGGGTAGAAAGTGCTTAGTTTCACGCGTGTTGTCAAAGGCAGTTTGGGGTTTAGCACAGCGGGCACGCGCGGCGTTTTAAGTGCTTGCGGGATGTATTTTAAAGTTTTAGCCGTTTGTGCGTGGCTGTTCCCCCCCGCCAAAGCCAGTAATAAAAGACTCATTATAAACCAGTTGTTTTGTTTCATATTAAAATGCCTTTCCTATGTTATTTAAGGCCTGGTGGCCGTCTTCTTTTAAGTATTTGCTAAACAGGTAGCGCAGCGTTTTGGCCACTTGTTGCGGGTTTTTGCCGTGGGTCAGCGCGCGCACGTCCACGCGCAAGACGTTGCTGATGTCTTGGGCGTCTTCTTCGGTGGTGGGCACCACTTGCTCAATGTGGATGTGGATAAAACCTTGTTTAATTTCGTTTAACAGCTCGTGCGCGCCGAGGCGGATTTCCCACCCGGCGGGTGTCAAAGCGTCTATGACGGCGACCATTTCTTTGTCGGTTACACGGTCGGTTACGCCTTGGCGGATTAAGAGGTTATAAACCATTTCTTTATCCCCGTCCAAAACAATATGCGGGCTATTTAGTTTGTAGGCGTTGGCGGCATTGGCCTGCGGGATGCCTTGGGTTTCCAGTACGTTGTGGAAGTCCTCGGCGCGCGGGATACGCGGGTTATCGCCGCGGTAGATGACGCGGTAATAGTCCGGCCCGTCTTGGCCCAGTTGCATGCCGTTTACTTGCTCGAGCACGTTAGAGATGTTGACGTTGGCGGCGCCGGGCACTTGGGTTTGCACGGTTTTAAGCACGGTGTTAAAAGCCATTTGCGTTTGCGGGGTAGTAATGATGTGCTTGTGGTTTTGCTTCCACCACACGCCCTCAAAATCTTCCCATAAGGTAAGCATGTTGTCAGCTATTTGCTCAATGGCTTGTTGTTCTTCTGCGGATAATTGTTCCAATTCTTTTGGCGTTTCTTTGGGCGGCAATTGGCCTTTTTCGCGCAGGATTTCGCCAATGGTGCGGCGGTGCTTTTTGAAAAGCCCGGGGAATTTTTCCCAATCTACCTCGCCGCGTTTGACGCGTTCGCTCCACTGTTTAAGTTCGTAAATCTTTTGCAAATACGGGTCCGCGTATTTGCCGTCTGCCATTGTGGATTGGTAATAGAGAAAGCGGTTGTGTATGTTTTTGTAAAGAGAATTTTCTGTACGTGTTGGATAGTGCCCGTACTCCTTAATGTGGTTTGCCAAAGCCGTATATAACTGCTGTGTCGTTTGCGCTTCAGCTCTTAGACGGTTTTCTTTCATATAGGCCTTTACAAGCGGATGATTACGGTGGGTGGTAAGTCCTTGTCCAACAATAACCTCTTGTACTTCTTTCGGTGTCATTTCCTTACGGGAAAGGTAGTGCCTGTCTCTATATATTTGTTGACGTGGTTTAGTAGGATATTGACGGGCTAGGGCTACATATTCTTCCGGGGGTTTCCTTTCGGCATATAGGCGGTTTTCCTGCATATAGGCCTTTACAAGCGGGTGATTGCGGTAAGTGGCAAGTCCTTTTCCAATAATGACCTCTTGCTCTTCTTCCGGTGTCATTTCTTCGCGTTTAAGTTTGCGTCTGTCCTTCCATATCTCTGCGCGTGGTTTAGTAGGATATTGCCGGGCTAAGGCTACATATTCTTCCGGGGTTTTGCTTTCGGCTCTTAGGCGGTTTTCCTGCAGGTAGGCCTTTACAAGCGGGTGATTGCGGTAATTCTCAAGTCCTTTTCCAACCATCATCTCTTGCACTTCTTCCGGCGTCATTTCCTGGCGGGAAAGTTTGCGCCCGTCTTTGTATATGTGTTGGCGTGGTTTAGTAGGGTATTGGCGGGCCAGGGCGACATATTCTTCGGGGGTTTTCTTTTTGGCGTATATGCGGTTTTTCTGCATATAGGCCTTTACAAGCGGGAGATTACGGTGTTTGTTAAGTGCTTTTCCAACTATCACCTCTTGCAATTCTTCCGGTTTCATTTCTTCGCGGGAAAGTTTGTGCCCGTTTATAGATATCGAGTTGCGTGGTTTAGCGCCTTTGGCGCAGGAAAACCCGGTCGCTTTCATACGGTAGAAATAGACGTTAAATGTAAATCCTTGTATAAATTTTGCACCTACCAACTGCTTTATTTGTCGTTCCGTAAAAGGGATGCCACTGTTTTGTAAAATCGTTAAAAACCGGGCTTCATAATCCCACTCGTCTTTGTTGCGCGCTTTTAATTCTCCGTTTTCGCCGCGTACAAACATCCACTCGTCCGTATCGGCAAATGCTTTTTCTACGGCGTCAAGTTGTTCCGGGCTAAACTTTCCCCCCAACTCTTGCCGCCACGTGGGGAAGTATTTAGCCAATACTTGTACCCCCGTTAAATTTGTGCCCGTGTCCTGCACGGCGGGGGTAGCCGGCGTTTCTTGCAACGCATGGGCGGGCGCCACTTGCGCAGTGGTTACTGCTTTTGCCGCTTGCACGGCTGTAGCACGTTCCACTTGGGCCGCCACATTGGGCCGTACGGCGGGCACCCTAGGTGTTTTAGGTAAAATCGTTTTAGGGGCGGTTACTTTGATTTTTTTAGGCAGTTTTTTGGGGCCGGCAAAAGCACTATCCGCACTTGCCAACACCACAAGCGCGCTCAGTAAAGTAGAAGAAAATTTATAAACCCACACTCTCATATTTACATTGTAGGCAAAATAAGACGGTAAAGCCAAGGGCCTTTAGGCCCATTTTCCCCTAGGCCTTTTGTTCTACCTTTATTTTAATATGTAGGCCCGTTTAACCTCACTTTTTCTTTGGTAGCACCCGCTCTTATCCACTGCAAAACTTACACGCGTCCTCTTAGTTCATGTTATATTTAGGCGCGTTTAACATCACTTACAATATTTATTTCTCGTCCCGAAAGATAAAATAAAAAAGCCCCCGCTAGTTGCGGGGGTCGTATCTCAGCAAAACCAATTATTTAAACAGCTGTTTCAACCGTTGCATGAATGTCAATTTCTGCGGCGGCAAAATTTTGACCAGCACGCAAGAAATGTTATCTTGCCCGTCTTTATCGTTGGAGTCATGCACCAGCTGTTTGCACAGTTTAACTAGCGGCATATTGCGCCCGGCGCGCAAAATCGCACCGATTTGCTCTTCGCTCAGCCCCTTATAAAGCCCGTCAGAACACAAGAGTAAAATATCCCCCTCGTGCACGGGGAATTTTAACAAATCAAATTCAATATTTTTCTTAATTCCCATGGCGCGCGTTAAGATGTTTTGAATTTTGGAATGGTCGGCCTCGGCCTTGGTTAAAAGCCCGCGGCGGATATGTTCCATAGCCAGGGAGTGGTCCGTCGTAATTTGGATAATTTTATCTTTACGTAGCAGATACAAGCGCGAATCGCCCACATGCACCGCGGTAGCGCAGTTATTTTCCAACAGCACCCCCGTTAAGGTAGTGCCCATCATGCGGTACGTGTCGGACGATTGGGCCGTGGAATAAATAGCGGCGTTCGCCAAGTTAGCGGCCAGTAAAATTTTGCGTTCGGTGGCAGAAAGTTTGGGCAAAAAATTGGCAGGCACTTGCAATTTGCCCTCGTTAATTTTACGCACGGTTTCCGCCAGTACAGATACGGCAATATTACTGGCAATTTCCCCGGCGCTGTGCCCCCCCATGCCGTCGGCCACTATGCCCAGGCTTAGGTCCGAAGAAATAAGCACATTATCTTCGTTCTTCTCACGGATTTTACCGATATCGGTTACAGCGGCAAATTCAATATCAAAGCTGCGCATAGTTAATCCTCTTTAAACACGATAGAATCCAGGCAGAAACAAATGCTCATGGTGATTAGTAACAACATCATAAACGTGTAAGCATTATTTTGTTGTGCATCTTGGTTGAAATTTTCAATCGGGAACGTCAACACATACGACCATAAAGCATAATTCATTTTGCTTTCCCCACCGTGGTAATAGGAACTCAGCAAGCGGATAAACAACGGCGAATTTTGCTCATTAAATACGTCCGGTGCAATGCGTGTCAACTGGTTGGCAAAGAACTCCGTTTTTTGTTCTTTACTCATCACAGACACTTCCGTCGTTTGGTCAAAATCGGCAAATACATCCCGGCGCGATTCAATTCCAAAATCCCGTTCTATAGCGGCCGTTTGTTGGGCACTGCTCAGTGATTTTACGTGGATATTGGCAATCAGCGCATCCGTGGTATGGCGCACCGTTTGTGCCAAGCCCGATACGGTATAAATCCACATAGTCGCACAGCCGATCAATAAGAAAAGTAGCGGTAAAAGGACGCTTGTTTTTTCTTTGCGGTCGGCCAAGTAATAAATGGTCACAACGCCGCTGAATAAAGACACAAAGAACAAAATCTTAAAGGAGGCTATATCGGCGGCGGGCGGGATACTCAAATGCGGGGCCAGGTAAGAAAGCGCAATCACCAGTGCCACCAGTGCGGCGCCCAGTAACCCTTGCATAATTGTGCGGTTGTAGGTAAAACACAACCCAATGCCCCATACCAACGCCATGACCAAATAGCACAAATAATACTGCGGCGTAAAGAGATATTGCAATAAAGAGCCGGTTTCCAAAAATCCCATTTGCGGGGTAAATAACCCAGCCATATAAGCCACCACTGCCAAAAACATCAGCGACACGGTAGACCGGGCATACTCTTTAACGGCGGCCGAAACAAACACGGCTATCAGCACAATTACCGTTAAAAGCATAAACAACAGTTGCTTGGGTGCATATTCGGGGGCAAAGAACGGGTTTATCAAATTTTCCAATAATCCGTCTCCCGGCACCAAATTGGCCGAACATATCACCCCCAAGCGGTAGCATATATATCCTACCAAGAAAGTGAATATAATAAACACGGGCAATTTCAGCGCCAGGTTGGTTACCAGTTTTACCATATCGCGGGTTTTGGCGCGGATTTGCTGTTGCACAAACGTCGGGCCCGGGTTATATATTTTGATGGTGGCCGCGTCTTTGGCTTCCATCATTTGCGGTTGGTCTTGTGTTTCGGATGGTTTCGGGGCCTCACTGGGGGACGTGGCATTAGGCAATACTACGGCCGCATCTACCGAGGGCAACATAGAAGGCTTACTGGTTGAATGTTTCAACGGTTTTTCTTCTTGGCGTTGACGTTGGATGGCATCCGTAGCAAATTTTTCTTCTTTTGCAATTTTCAGCGCGCTGTTTTGTTCCAAGCTAATGGAGTCGCCTTTTTTAAAGTGCAGTTGATCCTGGGCGCGCATTTTTTGAAAATAGACATACGCATCTTTAGCGGTTTGGAAGCGCTCTTCTGGTTTTTTAGCCATTAAACGCTGCACGGCTCCGGCCAACCAAGCGGGGATATCCGGGCGCAGTTTGGCGGGGTTGGGCACGGGGTCGTTGATATGTTTTTGGATAATATCAATGGTATTTTTTCCGTTGTAAGGGAATTGGCCCGTGAGCACATAATACAAGCTCGCCCCGACGGAGTACAAATCGGCACGTGTATCCAAATCGCGGCCGAGGGCTTGTTCGGGCGCAATAAAGTAAGCAGTACCGGCCAGTTCGGTGGTTTTGGTAGAGCCTTTTTCTTTATCCATTTTTTTAGCGATACCGAAGTCCACAATTTTGGGTTGCCCCTCGGCGTTAATCAAAATGTTGGAAGGTTTAATATCGCGGTGGATAATTCCTTTGGCATGGGCGGCATCTAACCCTAACAAGATGCCTTCAAACAAGTCAATAATGGTATTAAGCGGGATATTTTTTTGTTTTTTAATAATTTGGGAAAGTGTCTGCCCTTCAATATAAGACATGACAATAAAGTAATAACCTTTTTCTTTACCTACGTTAAACACTTGTACGATATTGGGGTGTTCCAACTCGGCAATAGCGCGGGCCTCGGTTAAAAAGAGTTCCACGGCTTTCTTATCGTTGGTTAAAGAAGGGCTTAAAATTTTCACACACACAATGCGGTCTAACGCTTTGTGGCGTGCTTTATAGACGGACCCCATCCCCCCTACCGCTACTTTTTGCAGAATTTCGCATCCCGAAATTTCTTGTCCTACTAACGAAGGTTGTTGTTCTTCAGCCATACCATTTTCCCTTTTAACACCTTGATTTTATTCTAATCAAACATTAGAATATAACTAAGAGTATCTTAGCATATTTTAATAAGGTAAAAAAGAATTTTTTTAGAAGAAAGGGGTTTATTATGTTAGAGAGTAGTTTTGCCTTACTCAGGGAAATTGGTATTTTAACCATTAACGAGCAGGAAGAAGTTCATTTTTCCATTGATGCCTATCATGGTTTTAGGTATGTATCGGTGCGGCGGTATTTAAAACTGGAAAGCGGTTTTGCGGGCCCCACGCGTGACGGCGTTACCCTCACGCCCGAGATTGTCCGCGCCCTGGTGCCTATGTTACAGGCCTTGCCGGCGGACGAAAAACAATTAAAACTGGGCTCAGTAGGCAAATTTGCCAAACGCCCCGGTATATGTATTGTGGTGAACATTGCGGAGTTTCGCGGGTCGCGCGGGCTGGAGTTGCGCCAATGGACCCAAGACAAAGGTTTTTCCAAAAACGGCATTTGGTTGCCGTTGACGCATTGGGCGGATATCCGCAAGCTGTTTGCGGACACGTTAACCGCCATTGATGAAGTGCCGGATGTAGATTTTTAGTAAAGTTATTTTTGATTGTTTTTTGTGTCAAGGCCCTTTGTAGGGCCTTGATTTTTTGCATATTTTTAGCATACTTTTCGCGCGGGCATTGGGCGCCCCGGCTCGTAACCTCTCGCGGCCTCTAACTGAAACATTTGAAGTAACCGCAACACGCGGAAATTCCGCGGCTTGGAAAGCCCTTGATTTGTTTTTTGCGTTTGGCTTGGCCCCTCGCGGGTGGGTGCTGGGGTTTTAGGGTTGGCGGAGCCCGCGGGCATTGGCCGCCCCGTCTCGTAACCTCTCGCGGCCTCCAACTGAAACATTTGAAGTAACCGCAACACGCGGAAATTCCGTGGCTTGGAAAGCCCTTGACTTGTTTTTTTTTTTTGTTACACTCCTCTTATGCAGTGCACAGGAGAACATAAAATGAAAAGTAATCAGTCTAAAACAAGTTGTAAGCAGGGTTTTACCCGGCAAGTATTTCTTCGCCCCTTGAGGGAGAAGGTGGCCGAAGGCCGGATGAGGGGTATTTCGCACGGTTTTACCCTGATTGAGTTGTTGGTGGTAGTCTTAATCATAGGCATTCTTGCCGCCGTCGCCGTACCGCAATACCAAAAAGCAGTAGCCAAAGCGCGGGTTACGGAAGGCATTACGATCGCTCGCACCTTGAAAGATGCCGAGGAACGCTATTATTTGGCTAATGGAAAATATACAGATAGTATGGACGAATTAGATGTTTCCATTCAAACATCCGATTATACCATTAAGTTGAATACCACTTTGGACCGTATCAATCTTGCCACTACTAGAACTGAAGACCCTTATTCATTAGATATTGTTTATGTTTTTGACCATGGGGTTAATGAAGGGACAACGTACGATAAAGCACTATATTGTTCTGCCCGGACCACTAAAACCAAAGCTGTAGAATTATGTAAATCCTATACAGGGGTATTAGTGGGTAATACTGGAGGTTACGACCGTTGGCGTATCAATTAACTAAAAGAACAGGCCCGCATCAAGCGGGCCTGTTCTATGTAGCAATAACTTTTTTACATTTTGAGCATTTCTTTAGCGTTTTTAAATACTTCTTCGGGCGTAATGTCTTTCATACACTTAAAGTGCCCCAGCGGGCATTTTTTCCCGCCGTGCAAAGCACAAGGGCGGCACTCCAGGTCTTTTATTTCCATTACGCGGTGTCCTTGCCCGTACGGGAAGAACCCCAGCTCGCGCGTGGTCGGCCCGAAAATTGCCAACGTCGGCACTTCAAAGGCCGTAGCAATATGCATCGGGCCCGAGTCGTTGGTAATAAATAAAGACAAATGTTTCATCAGCGCCATTAAATCGGCCAAACTGGTTTTACCGCATAAACTGGCGGCGTGGCCTTGCGCCAACTGGCAGATTTTCTCGCCCAGGTCGGTGTCTTGTTTTCCCCCACCCACGAGGACCACTTGCACGCCCAGTTGCGTTTGCAGTTTGCTGATAAGCTCCACAAAATACTCCATGGGCCAGCATTTGGTCGGCCAAGCCGAGCCCGCATGTACACCGACGAGTTTTTTGCCTTCCAAGTTAAAATCTTTGAGTAGCCGCGCCACATTTTCTTCGGCGGACGGCGTAAAAGACATAGAGAGTTTCTCCCCCCCAAATTGTTCTTTAGCAATGCCTTGCAGTAAAGACAAGTTGCGCTCCGCATCGTGAATCATCCAGCTAAACGGTACGGTTTTGGTGTATAAAAACCACCCCTCGCTAGACGTAAACCCAATGCGCACCGGCACGCCCGAAAGCCACGCAATGAGTGCGCTTCTAAAACTGCGGTGCGGCACCAGCAAAATATCTATGCCCGATTTTTTAATCGCACGTGCTGTTTTCCACACCCCGGCAATTTTATTCCAACCGCGCTTGTCGTTTAAAATTACTTCAGCTACCTCGGGTAGCGGTTTAAAAATATCTTCCGTTTGCGGGCGGGTAATGACTACAATTTGCGTATCGGGGAAGAGTTTTTTGGTCTTTTTAATTAGCGGCGTAGTTAGCACGCTGTCGCCGATAAAAGAGGTTTGGAAAATACCGATTTTGTTGATCTTTTTACCTAAGGTTTCCGTATGGCGGTAAGCCCAGTCGCCCAGTTTGGGTTCGGTATATTTTATGGGAATGTTCCACTGTTTAAGGGCTTCCAAATATTTTTCCAGGGTATGTTTTTCCAGCACCGGCGAGCTTTTGTGGAATTTTACAAAGATACGCCGCGCCAGCGTGTGCTTGTCGTAGCGGGCCCGGTTAGGGATGTTGGAAAGCCAGCCCACTAAAATGCTTTTAAATGTGGCGTGCAAGTCCAAGTAATGCGTATAATGCCCGGCGCGCACTTGGCGCACAATGCCCCAAATACTTTTTTTAGCTACCAAAATTTCGTCAATATCCGGGTGCCCGGCCAAGGCTTGCGAAAATGCCGGTTTAACCAGTAGTGTAATGCGTGCATCGGGCCACGCGGCTTTGATATTTTTATACACGGGTGATGAAAGTACAATATCCCCCAGTGAAGAAAACCGTACCACTAAAATGTTAGGCTTTTGCGTTGTGTTCATATTGTTCTACTACTCCCCTAATTTTGGCGGTAGCGCCTTTAAAACTAAGTGCCGTTTGCCGGGCTTTGGCATTCATGTTGTCTAATTGTTCCCGGTCGGCCAGCAAGCGCAGTACCGTCTCTTTAAAATTGGTTTCACTTACCAGTACGCCGCCGCCGTGTTCCAAGAGGGCACGCGCGGTATCGGGCGTATTATAGAAGTGTTTTCCAAACAAAACAGTTTTGCCCAAAATGGCGGGCTCCAGTAAATTATGCGCGCCGCGCGGGGCCACACTGCCGCCTACAAACGTCAGTGTTGCACACGCGTATAAGGATTGCAATAACCCCATTACATCCACGCATAGAATATCGGTATTTTTATCAAAATTTTCCTGGCTGATAAACGCATAATGCAGTTTGTTTTGCTCTAAAGTGTGTTGAATTTCGTTTTTGCGCTCTAAGTGGCGCGGGGCAAAAATAATTTTAGTTCCTGTTTTTAAGATATCCGGCGCCGCGCGGAACAGCATGGTTTCTTCTAGCGGGTGCGTGCTTCCCAGCACCAAAATCGGGTGTCCTTGCCACCCCAATTGGCTCAGCAAGGCTTGCACCTTGTCCACTTTGGCGGGCGTGTCCGAAAGCGTATCATATTTCACATTGCCGCAGACAGTAATTTTTTCCGGCGGAACGCCCAACAGCTCATAGCGTTTAGCGGCGTCTTTACTTTGCAACGCGGCAAAGGCCATCGGAGCGAGCACTTTTTTAAATAGCGGTTTTACCCACGCATACGCCCGCGCGGACTTTTTGCTAATGCGCCCGTTGACAACGGCGTACGGCACGCCGGCTTGGTGGGCGGCCCACAGCAAATTGGGCCAAATTTCGCGTTCTACCACAAACAAGCGGTACGGCCGCGCCTGTTTGATAAAATGCGCGCACGCCGGGTAAAAATCAAGCGGTACCAAAAATGCGGCCGTAATTTGCGGGTTTTTGAGGGCGGCCTCTTTGCCGGCCTGGGTGGACGTGGTAACGATTATCTCTTTTTGGTAAAAATCTTTGAGTTGGCTAATGAGCCCTTTGACGGAGTTTACTTCCCCCACACTGGCGCAGTGTAGCCACACGGCCTCTTGGGGGATATCCCGGGCAAAGCCAAAGCGCTCTTTGAGTTCTGCGCCCAGGTGGCCTAGCACTTTACGCCGCGGGGAAATCAAAAATCCAATTACTACCCCCAGCGCGGCAAACGGGAAAGCCAAATTAGTCAGCACGAGTAAACAAGTTCCCATATCCTTATTATATGATATTTTGGGGGCCGTTTTAGCCGTTTGGGCAAAAAGGGGTTGTTTTTGGAGCTAATTTTAGCTATACTTAAAATATCCATTCTATATCATTTAACGAGAGGAATTATGAAATATATTACGGGTTTATTGGGGGTATTGGTAGCGTGCAGTGCTGCCTGGGCCGCCCCGGAAACGATGGAAATATACGCTACGCTTTCCGCACCGATTGCTTCTTTTTGGGAAATTAAAACCGAAGGTTGCAACCCGGTATCTATGCCTAGCGGTAGTCAATTAAATTTAGGTTTTGTATCTGCCGCAGGGGATTCTTCCGCGGTCAGTTCCACCGGGGGCACCGTAGATTTAAAAGGGAATAAACCGCTGTCTATTACTAAACTTCGCATGGAAAAGGGCTCTTCCTTTCAAGTAGGCGGCAATGCTAAATGGTTGGTAAGCACCATCAAATTAGCACCTACCGGCACGGCCAACTTTGGCGGCGGGCTGATTGTCAATCAGTTAAGCTTGGACCCTAACAACAAATTAACCGCTAATAAACAGTTGACGGTTTCTTCCGCTTTACGTTTGGGTAGCAACACCATTACGCCAATCGGCGAATTCAGCACCATCAATACCAATAACGGCAACAGCTGTTCCAGTGGCGATTTCTGTTTTTCGGGCAGTTCCGGCCCGGGGACAGCCTCGTGGAGCAAAGTAAATTGTTCTATTAACGAGCGCAACACTTCCTACTGTAACCCCAACAAACTCTTAGTAGGTGGTTGATAACCAGTTGCTTTCTTAAAAAAACCCCGGTTTTTAGCCGGGGTTTTTTACGGTTTAAACCGGGTTAATTTTCTTCTTTCCCTTTCTTTTTAAATAAATTGCCGATTCCTTTTACCACATCTGTTGCGGTCGTTACCGTGTCTTTGACGGCAGTGCCGGTGGTATCCACGGCCCCTTTGGTCAGGTTGGCGCTTCCGGTCGCGGCGGACTTTACCGTCGTTCCGTTTAAAATCCCCCCCACTACGGCTGTTACCGTATTGACCACATCTAATTTTCCTTTGGGGTTACTCATCGTTCCTGTAATTTTAAACGACAGCGGGGCCGCCTGAGTGAGTAAGGTAGCCTTGGCTTTCATATTTAAGGCATCGGTTTTAAAGTTAGCCGTTCCGGTGGCGGTAATATGGGTCACGGAGGAGTTGAAGGTGGTTTGGTTAATCGTCATTTCCCCGTTGGTAAAGGTATAGTTTCCTTGCCCTTGGGTAAACGCAATAGTCGTGCCGTTACCGTCTTTATTAGCCGGGAATAAGTCAATTTTCAGTATTCCTGCCACTTTTTTAATAATACTCACAGGCAGTAAGATAATTTTAGCTACTTTACTGTCTTTGATAAAATTATCCAAGTTTGTAATTTTACCGGGTTTAAGGGTAAAATTGACCGTTCCGTTGGTATTGGCCATCGAGTCGGTTACATCGGTGAGTTGGGCATTTAATACAAACCCGTCGGACTCTATATACGGTATCTTCAACCCGTTGACGGCAATATCGGCTTGAATATTCATGCGGGTCGGGTTTTGTGTTTGGGCCGGGGCCGCGGTCGTATCTTCGGTTGTTGTTTGCTCACTGGACGAAGGGAACTCCTTGAGGACTAATTTGTCCAGCTCTAATTTCAAAATCAGGTTGATTACCTCTTGTATATTCTTATACGAGAAGGACGCCCGGAAATTTTCCCCGTTTAATTTCCCGCTTAGGGCCGGGGCCGAAATGTTATCTAACGAAACCAAGTTAATCGTTCCGTTGGTATTGGTTAAGGTAAACGGCGGGTAGAGTATGCTGACATTTTGCAGGGTAATGTTTCCGCTTACGTCGGTAAAATCTTTCTTTTCGGTAGCTTTAAAAGTTCCTTTTATGTTGCCGGCCGGGCGGAAGTTGTTTAACGTATCCGTCATCTGCACCACTTCGTCTAAATTCACCGCCAGGTTTCCGGCCAACGTGTAGGTAGGGGTGTCACTGCCCCAGTTTACGTTACCGTTTACTGCCAGTGCACTGTCTTTAACCGCCAGTTTTGCTTCGGTAATACGGGCGGTGTTCTGGTCTAAATTGGCGTTGGCCCGCAACGTCAAGTTAATAGTCGGCAACGTAAAGTTAGGCAAATCGGGTGCCAATTCACTAAGCACTTTATTATTGATGCCCGATAAGGTACCCGTTAGTTTTACGTCCGGGGCCTCAAAATTTTTAATTTCCCCTTGCAGTTTAAGTAGTACACTTTTGTATTGGGCCGAGGCTTCGCTTAGCGTAGCGGTGGCGCGGGGCAAGTCCAAGTTGGCCAAGTCGGTTTGTAGCCGCAAAGTAACGGGCACAATCATATCAGGCTGCCCGGTGCCGGAAATATCCGTCGTAAACGAAATCACGGTTTCAAAGGGGTTGTCCAAGTCAAAACGGTTGATTTCCAAATTGATATCTTTAGCTTCCAAGCGCAACCCGGTTTGTTCGTCTTTATATAGCACGTCACAATCGGTGAGCAAAATTTTTTCGGCGGTTAACACCAGCGGGTTTCCCTCGGTTTCGTCGGTTGTTTGCGGGGCCGGTTGGGCCGGGTCGTCTGAGGGGATGAGCGAGTCAAAATTAAATGTTCCGTCTTTTTGCAAAGTCAGGTTTACCACTAAACCGTCGGCGGAAACAGTGCTGATTTCAATGCGTTTTTGCAAGAGCGGTCTTACGGCCACATGGGCGGTTAATTTATTTGCCTTTATAAAAGTTCCGTCTTGAAACGTACTATTTTCGGACAGGGCAAAATTGTTCAGTGTAAACCCAATCCAGGTAAAGGAAATAGAATCAAATGCAATTTCGCGCTGGAACTTTTTAGCTACATATTCCTGTGCTAATGTTTTTAACTTTTCGGGCGGGTACATCTTATATAAGGTAAACAACGCCCCGGCTGCCACTACAGCCAGCACGGCGGCGCAAAGGAACATCCACTTGCAAATTTTTTTAATCATTTTTTTTATCCTCTACAATTTCGGTATCTATTACGGTGTTTTGTTTTTGTTGCCATTGGCGGAAATTGTCTAACTCTTTGTGCAGTAGCAGTAACACAAAAATCAAGAAGGCGCCGTCGTCGGCAAATCCTAGCAGGGGTAGCACGTCGGGCAAGGCATCTATGGGTGAAATAAAATACACCGCAAACACCACCAGCCACACAAATGTTCCCCACGGCATTTTATAGTGCCCGGTTACAATGGCACGGCCCATGGCGAAAAATGTTTTGATATCGCTTAAAATAATAAGGGGTTTTTGTTCCATAGGAGCACAAAAGATTGCCGCACAACGTAAGTAGTTGTGCGGCAGTTCCATACCCGGTTAAAATTTAGACATTTTAATCGTATCGGGCCCGTTATCTTTTTTATCGGTCTCGCCGTCTTTGGGCTTAGGGGCATATTGGGCCTGGTTTTCTTGCAATTGTTTAGCCATTTCTTCGTCAAACAAAATGGTGGGCATGCGGTCCTCATCCACATATTGCACAATATCTTCCGGTTTGGGCTTATATACTTTGTCCAAATGTTGCGAAAGCGTATTGGTATCTTCTTCCGACGTGTTAATGGAGGATTTAGACACTTCCAACCCATCCAACGGTTCGTTCTCTTGCGCCTGCGCTTGAGGGGCCGGCGCCTGCGGTTTGGGGGCCGCTTGTGCCGGGGCTACTTGTTCCGTGGAAATAGCCGGGGTACGGATGGTGGACTCGGCCTGTTGCATATGGTCGGGGTTGGGCAAAATATCGGGCAGTTCCAAATTCGGTAGCGGTACAAAGGTGGTATCTTTGCTCATATTGCGTGCATCAAACAAAGCGGCATTGCGGTTGATGAACACCAGCACCGGGAACGCCAAGACGACAAAATACCCAAAGATTGCCAATGCTCCCAACACCACGGCCACCAAAATCCAAATTAAAGACGGGTGTGCCAGGCTAAAACTGTTTGCAAAATGCAAGGGAATTAGCACAAACAACCCATACCCGATGAGCGCAAAAAACGCATACATGAGTAGTACCGTTCCTAGGGTCATCAGTAACATAAGTAGCGTATCTAGGAAGTTGTTGCTTCCTTGGGTCATTTTCCAGCTGTGGGTAAAGCCCTCAATGGGCCCTTTGCCGGCCACTGCCATAGCCATAAAGCTGTAAGCCAAGCGTACCCCTACGGTAAAGAACAACGCCAGCATAAGCACGCCCACCAGTACAGGGCTACGCAGTAAGGCCGCCACAATCCCCAGCAATATCATAGGGATAGCCAACAAAAATCCGCCTGCAATTTGATAAATAGCCGGTAATACCGAGCCGGAAAACGTCTCTGCCAGGGATTGTTTTTCTTCTTGGGCTTCGTTGGCTACCAGGCGCCAACACACGGTCCAAAAAACAATACCGTACAAGTTCCCCCCCAAGCTCAGCAACAAGTATCCCAGCGCTGCGCCGATTCCTACCGCCTGGGAAGCTCTTCCCATTTGCATAGCGGCCAACGCGCCCGAGGTGCCCACCGCCAGTACAAACACACCAATTGCCAGCGCAAATAGCACGATAGAAATGATAATTAACCACAAAAATTTTCCGGTACAACGGTTTACAATGCGGAAACTTTCCAACCATAACCGCAGTAAACTAAGTCTTGTATTTGTTATGTTCATAGTTGATTCCCCTGTCTAAAAGTACGACTATTTTATTATACAAAAAGCCTTTTCTTTTGCGCTATCTTTTTTTAATTAGTTCCCGGGCCGCTCCCCACGCGCTGGCCCATGCCCAGTGCAAATTATAGCCGCCCAAGCGGCCGGTTACGTCTAACAATTCGCCGATGATAAACAGCCCGGGCACTTTTTTCGTTTCAAAGGTGGACGGGTTTACTTCCCGCACATCTACGCCGCCGGCGGTTACTTCGGCTTTGGTATATCCGGCGGTGCCCGCCGGGATAAATTCCCACGCGTTGATTTGCCGCGCGGCCGTTTCCAGCTGGGCTTTGGTTGCGTTGGCCAGCGGCGTATCCAACGCCCCCAGCAACACCGGGGCCATTTTCCCCGGTAGCGGCAAAATAGCGGACATTTTTTTCGGGGTATTTTTATAGGTATGAAATAACGCCAACGCATCACTTCCGGGCAAAAAATTGACGGTTACTTTTTCCCCCTCGTTCCAAAAGAGCGACGCGGGCAACACGGCCGGCCCGCTGATTCCCTCATGCGTAAAAAGCAGTTGTTCGGTAAAAGCGTATTTGCCGGTTTTTACTTCGGCCGGGGTGCTGTTCCCGGCCAGCGTTTGGCACAGCTTACGCCGTTCTTTGGGCACCACCAGCCCGCACAAAGCCGGGCGTTGTTCTACAAGATTAAGCCCCAACTGCCGGGCCGTTTTAATCCCAAACGGCGTGGCCCCCAACGCCGGGTAGGAAAGCCCCCCGCACGCCAACACCACGTATTGTGCATGCACCGTTCCGGCCGAGGTCCGCACCACAAAGGCGTCGTTTTCCGGGCGCACCTCTAATACTTGGGTGTTTAATGCAAAATCAGTATGGGCGGCTTTGGCGCGGCGCACCAAAAATTGCACGATGTCTTGCGCCCGCTTGGCAAATAACTGCCCGTGCGTGCGCTGTTCATACAGTACACCGGCCTCGTCTAATAAACGCACAAAATCTTGCGGTTTAAAAGCGGCCAGTGCGTTTTTGCAAAAATGTTTCTGCGCGCACAAATAATCGGCCGCCGTTACCGATAGGTTCGTAAAATTGCATTTTCCCCCGCCCGAAATTCCTACTTTTACGCCGGGCAGTTTGTTATGGTCCAGGATCAGTTTTGGGCCCGCAAACGAGCCCGCACAAAACAACCCGCTGGCCCCGGCCCCGATGATAACCGTATGGTAAGTAAGCATATATAAAAGGATAGCAAAAAAAGACATTGACAATTTAAAAAATATGCTATACTAACTATATTCCTTATTAGGAAAGATTACGATTATGTTACTTACGTTAACCGAACCTGCCGACGTACAAATGCGGCTGGATTACTTTGAAACCCGCTGTAAAGAGCTGGGGCTTCGTGTCACGCGCCAACGGCAAGAGATTTTCCGCGCCGTAGCCCAGTCGGACAAGCACCCCAGCGCCGAGGCTGTTTTCCTGCAAGTGCGCGAAAGTCTGCCCAACGTCTCGCTGGACACGGTGTACCGTACCTTATCGTCGTTAGAAGATATGGGGCTTCTCATGCGGGTTGGGTTATCGTCTAAGGCGCGCTTTGACGGGGATTTGCGCCCGCATTGTCATTTTGTGTGCACGCAGTGCGGCGAAGTGTATGATATTTTCCCGCAAGAAAACGAACAAATCGCGTGCCCGCTTCCGGCGCGCAACATTGGCGAGATTAAACAAATCAACGTCCAATTTAAAGGGATTTGCAAAAATTGCCGCCCGCACTGAGGCGGAGATTTTTATTATAGGAGAGAAATTATGGAACTCAAAGGCTCAAAAACCGAACAAAACTTATGGACCGCGTTTGCCGGGGAATCCCAAGCACGCAACAAATACACGTACTACGCTTCTAAAGCCAAAAAAGAAGGGTTTGTACAAATTGCTAAAATCTTTGAAGAAACCGCCAATAACGAAAAAGAACACGCCAAACTGTGGTTTAAATACCTGCACAATGGCGAAGTTCCCCCCACGTCGGTTAACTTGTTAGACGCCGCCGAAGGCGAAAAATACGAATGGACCGATATGTACGCCGGCTTTGCCCGCGAAGCGCGCGAAGAAGGCTTTGACAAATTGGCCTATTTATTTGATGCCGTAGCCAAAATTGAAAAAATGCACGAAGAACGCTACCGCAAACTCTTGCACAACGTAGAAGCGCAAGAAGTATTTAAAAAAGCGGGCATTGTCATGTGGGAATGTGCCAACTGCGGCCATGTTCACATTGCCGAGAAGGCGCCCGAAGTGTGCCCGGTGTGCAACCACCCGCAAGCGTACTTTATGATTAAACCCGAGAATTACTAACAGATAAAACAACTTCCCTGTGAAGTTCCGTTTTAACGCACAAAACCTAAAACGAAATGTTTTAGGTTTTGTTGCTTCCGGGCAACCATTTGCCACATTTGAGCATCTTTGCACCGACTTGCCGCTCGCAGTACCTATCAGTACAGCTTCGGGCAACTTAACGGTGCAAATCTATCTCAAATCTGACAAATCAGCCGACTGAACATTGTGCCCGGTGATATTACGGACGGCATAAATTCTTTGCAAAATTATGCGATTAGAATTAGGGTGTTGTCGTTTGAAAATCTCGCACAAAAAATTTAGTTACCAAAAAATGCTTTGCAGATTTTTTCCCCTAACGCGGAATTGTTTTTAACTAAACAAGTACGCTCTTTTGTAGGATATCTATTTTCTTTTCCGCAATTTTCTTCAGTACAATGCTCAAAGGCCCAACGAATTTGAAAATCCCGGTAATCAATACAATCGTACACATCTTGCGTATGCCCCGGGCAATAATTAGCGGTAATGGCACCATGGGTATTTGTAATGAGGTGGAAATCTTTTCCACATACCCAATTGGAATTTGCATCAAACTGAGGGGTACATTCGGCCGGTACTTGTATATCCAGTTCTTCTGCGTTCATAGCATATTGTCCGTTATTTAAGTAATACACTTCCTGGGCCCGTTGGATAGCACTCAGTACGGGCAACATGGCTTTTGTTTTGGATTTTACAACCGCTAGCCGATACTGCGGCACGGCCACCGCGGCCAAAATACCGATAATCAGCACCACTACTAATAATTCAATCAGCGTAAACCCTTTGTGTCGTTCCCCTCGCCCCTTGTGGGAGAGGATGCCCGTAGGGCAGGTGAGGGGTTTGTCCATAAAAATTACTTCATTCATTCTTTTTTGCATACATTTCTCCTTATTATTTTGGAAATGCACGCAAAAACGGCTCGTTCCTGCCGAGAGAAATGAAGTGCCCCGACAACAACAGCCGTGGTCTATCGTTTACACGATAAACGCTCGGCACAACACAAACGGGTAATTAGTCCGTTCACGTTGTGCCTAAATCGGCTGTTTTTGGCCTTCATTTCTGTTTGGGTGTTATCCCAAACACAACGTATTCTGCATACGCTTCCAAAAACAGAATCAAATTGTCTTTTCCTACACTTCTATTCTACATTATTTCTTTCTAAAATTGTCGTTTTATCTTTCCGCCGACAGCCAGCCGCCGGCTATAGAGCATGCCGTCCCTAACAATAGTGCCGCCTGATAACCGTAAATAAACGCACTTTGCGCGTTGCACCCGCGGGCCGCGGCGGCCCCTTGCACCCACGCAAACACAGCCACGGATAAAGCAATCCCCAAAATCATGCCCACGTTGCGGCACAGCGCATTGACACTGGCCACCACGCCCAGTTTCCCTTTCGGGGCCGCACTGACTACGGTGTTGTTATTGGGCACCTGGAATGTGCCGCTGCCCGCCCCCATGATGAGCTGTGCCAGCACAATGTAGGAAATACTTGGCGCACTGCCAATAAACGCAAACAGTAGTGTCGCCACAACCAGCAACCCAAACCCGGCGGTAGTGAGTACGCGCGCGGGCCAGCGGGCATTGAGTGTGCCGCTCACGGCGGACGCCACCGCCAATGTCACGGGGAACGGCATAATTAAGAGGCCGATTTTTACCGGGTCCATGTGCATAATATCGGTCAAATAAAACGGCAACAACACGGAATTTGTAAACAGGGCTGTATAGCCCAGCACGGCCACCACACACCCGTACGAAATCGTTTTATTTTGAAAAATAGACAAGCCCAAAAACGGGTGCTTGGCCGTTTTTTCCCGTCGTAAAAATGCTAAGAAAAGCGCAAGGGAAACCGCAAACGAAAGCAAAATAAAATCACTGCTCCACCCTCTGTCCACAGCGGTATTGAGGGCATACAAAAAAATAAAACTCATCGCGGTGTAAAGCGCCGCTCCCCAGTAGTCCATTTTCACGCGTTTGCGCACGTTAAAGCGCGGGATGAGGTAAATCCCCCGCCACACGCCGATAATCGCAATCGGGATGCAAATCCAAAATACAGACTTCCACCCCCACGCCTGAATGAGTGCTCCGCCGATAGCCGGCCCCGCTAACGATCCCCCCGCCACCACGGCTCCAATCGCTCCAAATGCTTTCCCGCGCGACGGCCCGTGAAAAATCTGCGCGATTAAGGCTTGTGAAGTAGCCATCATGGCCGACGAGCCAATGCCCTGCACCCCGCGCGCTAACAGCATCATGGGTAGTGAGCCGGACAGCGCACCCAAGAGAGCCCCCACGCCAAACGTCATAAATCCGCCCAAGTACATCCACTTGCGGCTGTAAATGTCGCTGAGTTTACCAAACACGGGGAGTAAACACGTCAGCACCAACAGATAAAAGCTAACCACCAGCTGTATATTTTCCAGGGACACGCCAAACTCTTGGGACATTGTAGGCAGAGCGATATTGACAATCCCCGCCGACAGCGTGGACATAAACGTTCCGTTAGCGGTAACGGAAAAAATCATCCATTTGCGTGAAAGATGCGGTGGCTTAATCGTCATATATCTTATTTTATCATTTTGTATTCGTTGCCGTTATTTTTAAAAAGGCTGTCATCCCCGAGTGTTTCTGTCGGGGATCTCCCGCATACGTGTCGTTATATATAAAAGTGTCATTCTAAACCGCGGCATTACCGCTAGCCGCGCCCCGTAATGTCTTAATACGGGGTCCCGGAATCTTCCACGCTTGTTGTTTGCGGATTTACGGTACCTCTCGCGGTCGCTAACTAAAAAGTCTAGGGTTAACGGTTGCGCGGAATTTCCGTGGCTTAACTGTGCCCCTCGCGGGTGGGTGTTGAAGTTTTGTAGTTGGCTGCTCCCGCGGGCATTGGCCGCCCCGGCTCGGG
>JBGUOO010000041.1:0-67036 GCA_045129775.1 Elusimicrobiaceae bacterium | reverse complement strand
TCTTCGCCCCTTGAGGGAGAAGGTGGCCGAAGGCCGGATGAGGGGTATTTCGCAAGGTTTTACCCTTATAGAACTATTGGTCGTCGTCTTAATTATTGGCATTTTAGCGGCGGTGGCGGTGCCACAATATAAAGTGGCGGTAGCCAAAAGCCGCGTAGGAACAATGCTTAGTTTGGTAGTCAGTATGGCGCAAGCCCAAGAAGCCTATTACTTGGAGCATGGACAATATGCTACAAGCGTAGATGAATTAGATATTGAACTTCCCAAAGAATGCAGTGTCAATTCGGACTATGACTACCAATTTGCTTGCGGAAAATATTTTATGTTTGATTTTGCATCAACCTCGGTATCTAAACATATAGGTGTTAACTATTGCCCGGATTATACTACTAGTGTGGAATGTGAAAGTAAAAGAGATTTTAAAATACTTTATTACTTACAACGGTCTAATCGACCTACAACTAAGCTATGTTCAGTTGCTGGCAATTCTAAGTTCGGCAAAGCGGTTTGTTCCAGTTTAGCCGGGTTTAAATGTAATGGTTGTTAAAATAAGAAATTATTACATTTTATAGGGGTATCTAAATTTCCTACAATATATACATGCACGCGTATATTCGGCGCAGTATGATTGTAGTGTCCGTAGCCAACGGCATTTTGCTCTTTGGTTACGGGCTGTCTCTGCCGTTTTTTACCATTTATTTAATTACCCAGCGCCACGTAGCCCCGGCTATGGCGGGGCTGATTATCGCGCTGGCGGGGTTGTCGCGCTGTGTGTCCAGCGCCATTTCGGGCGAACTGGCCGACGTATTTGGCCGCAAGCAAGTGATGATGTGGGGGCTTTTTACCCAAATTCTTGCCATGTTTGGCTTGGGGCTGTGCATTGAACTTCAGGCAGATGAAGTATGGGTGCTTACTACCTACTTTTTGACCACATTTCTAGGCGCGTTTTTCCGCCCGGCCGCTAACGCGTGGGTGACCGATAACACCACGGGCAAAAACCGTGTGGAAGCCTTTGGCATTATCCGCATTGGGCTTAATATCGGCTGGGCGCTCGGCCCGGCGGTGGGCGGTTTTTTGGTGCGCTACTCGTACAGCATGGCGTTTTATTTTACGGCTATTTTGTACGGGATTACCATTTTGTACGTCTCGCGCCTGGTGCACGACCGTAAACGCCTGCTTTCCCGCCGGCGTAAACCCAGTTTTGTTTCTACTCTTTTGTCGCTCAAAGACACACGCCTTGCCAAAATTTGCCTCTACGTAGTGATGATTACGGCAGTCAATTCGCAGTTAGTAGTCGGCCTTTCGGTGCATTGTAAACAATACCTGCACATGCCCGAGTATTATATCGGTTGGTTTTTTACGATTAACGGCGCCGTCGTCGTGTTATTGCAAATGTGGGCCACTAAGTGGATGGCCAAACACCGGCTTTCCACCGCCATGCTTGTGGGTTGTTTACTCTATGCGGTGGGGTTTGGCTCGGTGGGGTTTTTTGATTCGTTTTATTTAATTGGCCTGGGTGTATTTTTAGCCGGGGTGGGGGAACTTATTGTATCCCCCGGCGAGCAGACCCTCGTTTCCAATATCGCCAGCCGCGAAACCCGCGGCCGCTACTTAGGCATGCTCATGGTGTTTTACAACTTTGGCTCGGCGGCCGGGTTTTTTATGGCGGGGGTGTTAAGTGACGCTTTAGCCCCCACGTGGCTAGCCTTGCCGTGGCTCGTAGTGGGCGCGGTGGCGGTACTTGCCGGGCTGGGGTTTTTTGCCATGCGCCGCAGTTTAACGGACCGGGAAGACGGCAAACAAAACGCCCCAATCCCCATTAAAAAAGATACAATAACATTAAGTTAGAAAAACGGAATTTTATAGGAGTTTTCTTATGAAAGGTATTGTTTTTGCCCTTTTAACCTTTATCTTAGGCGGCGTGATTGCCCTGGGCCTGGAGTATTGCTGTAATTTCTTGCCCGATAAAATCGGCTGGGTGTTTACGCGCACTTACACGGTGGGTATCCACCCGATTAGTGCTACGCTTAGCATTTGCGGTCTTTTAGGGCTGATTATCGGCTACGTCATTATCGCCAAATTTGTGAAAAAATAAGTATGCTCATTTTAGCTTCCAAGTCGCCGCGGCGCATTGAAATCTTAAAAAGTTTAGGGAAAAAATTTGAAATTATCCCTTCCCAATGCGCGGAGCACAGCACTAAAAAGCGCCCCTCGGCGCGCGTGGTGGAACTGGCCACCCAAAAGGCCTTTGACGTAGCCAACAAATACCCCGCCGCCACGGTTATCGGCGCGGATACACTGGTTTTTTGCAAAGGGGAAATTATCGGCAAACCGCGCGACAAGCAAGACGCCTTGCGCATCTTAAAAAAATTAAACGGTGCGTGGCAAAGCGTTTACACGGGTGTGTGTATTGTGTGCAAAAACACGCACCAAATTGTCTATGGTTACGATGTCAGCCATTGCAAAGCCCGCCGCCTGCCCGCGCAAGAGCTGGCCCATTATGCAGGCAAACACATGGACAAAGCCGGCGCGTACGCCGTGCAAGATGACGAGGACCCTTTCATTGAGCGTATAGTGGGTAGCAAAACCAACGTGGTGGGCTTTCCGGTAGAATTTTACCAACAATTACAAAAGGAGTTTAACAAATGAACGAACGCGATTTAATTATCATTGGGGCCGGCCCTGCCGGGTGCAGTGCGGCCATTTATGCCGTGCGTGCCGGGCTAAAGCCGCTTATTTGCGGTGGTGCGGTGCCGGGCGGTCAACTTTTGCAGACCAGCGAATTGGAAAACTACGCGGGCTTTGTAAACCCCGTGGGCGGTTTTGAAATTATGGACAATATGCACAAGCAGTGCAAACGCCTGGGTGTGGAATTTTCTACCGACGAAATTTCTAAAATTGAGGGCGAACACTCGCCTTTTACGCTGACCACCACGGGCGGCAAACAATATAGTGCGGTGGCGGTCATTATTGCCACGGGTGCCAAGGCGCGGTGGCTGGGTCTGCCCGGCGAAGATAAATTTAAAGGTCACGGTCTTTCGGCCTGTGCCACGTGTGACGGTTTTTTTATGCGCGGTAAAAAAGTGTGCGTAGTGGGCGGGGGGAACACCGCGTTTGAAGACGCGCTTTTCCTGGCGCAGTTCTGCCCCGAAGTGAATTTAATCCACCGCCGCGACGCGTTCCGCGCCGACCAAGTAACCGTAGAACAAGCGCAAAAAAACCCGCACATTAAATTTGTGCTTAACAGCGTGCCCGAAGCCTTATTGGGTGACAGCGCTGTCACGGGCATGCGTGTGAAAAACGTGCAAACCGGGGCCACGCAAGATATTGAGTGCCAAGGCGTATTTGTGGCAATCGGAGCGGACCCGCAAACCGCATTTTTGAAAGATTCTTTAGTGGCCCTGGCCGATAACGGCCTGGTGCTGGCTGACGAGCGCACGCACACCACCATTGACGGCATTTTTGCCGCCGGGGACTGCGCCGACAAGTATTACCGCCAAGCGATTATTGCCGCGGGCAGTGGGGCGAAGGCGGGCATAGAGGCCGCCGCCTTTGTCAATTTGCATAGAAAATAAACAACGGGCCTAACACAAGTTACAGTTGATAATAGGCCCACGTAGCTTCACCTAAGAAGTTGCCGCCGAACGCTTGGCATGCTTTTTTGGAAATATCACCTTTTGCAAAACAGTAGGTGGTTCCTTGTTTAAAAGTAATTTCATGTGCAGTTCGGTCTTGTAAAAATTTTACATATCGAATTTCATCAGAACCCGCCTGGATACTAGTTCCTAAATCAGATATTCCCATCTTTGCAGAGTTACAATAGTAGGTATCTTCACTGTCTTTGGTTGTAGAAAGAGTACATTCCTCTGTAATGGGCATAGATATATCCAAATTTGTAAGTTTATTAGAATATTTTCCATGAGCAAGATAATAAACTTGTTGTGCTTCATAAACGGCGCTTACCAAAGCCATATAGCGCGACAAATCTGCTTTGCGAACAGCTACTCGGTACTGTGGCACGGCTACCGCCGCCAATATGCCGATAATTAACACCACTACTAATAACTCAATCAGCGTAAACGCTTGTTTATTTTTCATTTTTCTTGTCCTTTAGTTTACTAGGTAGAGCCCGGCAAGCAAACAAAAACGGCTGTTTACCGGGCTTCGGACAAGGAAAACCCCATAAATAGCCGTAGTTTCCTATTTAAAAATAGGAAACATTCGGCACAACAAAGACGCGTTCCTTGTTGTGCCTCAAGCGGCTATTTTTGGCTTGTCCGAAGCTCCTTGCGAAGCATTCCCGTATTCCACATACGGTTCAAAAATAGTTTCAAATTGTAGTTACGTTAAGGTATTTCCTCCTATCCGTAAGATAATTTATTATAACAAAATTACTTCACCAGTTTGCTCAAATTCCTTCCACTGGGTTGTTGATACGCATACAACCCAAATTCCGGCAGTACCGAGAATAAATGGTCAAAAATGTCGGACTGTAAACTCTCATACGCCGTCCACACCGTCGTGTTTACAAAGCAGTACACTTCCAGCGGAATGCCTTGCGCGTTGGGTGGCAACTGGCGCACCATTAAGGTAAAACCGGGGTCGTCCTGCGTCACAAACGGGCGCGATTTTAAATATTCCTCGGCATAATGTCTAAATGTGCCAATGTTGGTTAAGTGCCGGCCGTTAATCACGTTTTCGTGCACGTTGTGCTTGGCATTAAAATCGTTGATTTCTTTTTCTTTGCTTTCCAAATAATCTTTTAAGAGCTCAATTTTTTTAAGCCGTTTGAGCATTTCTTCGTCCAAAAATTTAACGGTGTCCACATCAATTAAAATACTGCGTTGGATGCGCCGCGCTTTAGCTTCGTACATACCGTTCCAGTTTTTAAACGGTTTGGAAATCAGGTCATACGTCGGCACGCTGACAATGGTCATATCAAAGTTTTGCACACGTACGCTGGTAAGCGAAATATCCAAAATGTTCCCGTCGGCCCCGGCCGAGTCCACGGTAATCCAGTCCCCAATTTTAATGAGGTTATTAGTCGTTAGCTGAATGCTGGCGGCAAAACCTAAAATCGGGTCCTTAAAAATTAACGAAAACACCGCCGCCAACGCGGACAACCCAGTAATAATGTAGAGCGGTTTGCGGCCCAGTAAAATGGAAATTAAGAATAGCGCGGTGGCCAAAAACAAAATAATTTTAAATACTTGCACCAGGCCCTTTATCGGTATTTTGGGGTTGCGACCATAGAGTTTATCCAGCGTATTTAAGAACGTAAACCCCAGGTAGGAAAAGCTCAGCAGCACAAAAGTACCGGTCAGCTTGCCCATAAAAGTGGCAATCCAATTCACTTGCTCGGAGATGAAAATCGGGTGGAAATCAATGGCGGCCATGGCGGCAATCACAATGCCCAGTGCCGTAAAAAACCGCTTTTCGGTCAGCGTGTTAAACCATTTTTCAGCCTTAAAAAATTTGACCACGCGTGCCAAATAATTATTGCAAATATAGGTAAATACTTTTACTAATAATATCAGTAAAAGGATAAATACCACGGCGGAAATGACCTGCGCGGTTAAGGTGTGGTAGTGCGCCGGATAGTTGGGGATTTGCTGCACATAATACAAAATGGTCTTCATAAAAACTCCTTGCGTAAAACTTATATAATAAAGTGTATGAAAAAAGTGATTTTGGGCGCAATAGCGTTATGGTTAGCCGGGTGTTACACACCGCTTAATAACTCGGGCGTCAGCACCACCAAGCCGTGGCTGGAAGTACCCGCCAAGCGTGTAGATTTTGACGGCAAACAGTACGACTCATGCGTGCAGTTTAAGTTGCGTTTTTGGCCGCAAGAAGCCGCCGACCGCCTGGACTTACAAGAGAGCTGTATTTCGGCCTGTTGCTGGCGTAGCGAGCACGAAGAAATCTCGCTGGATTTTAATAAAAATTTTGAGCGCGAACTTCGCACCTATGGCGTGGCGCGCAAGTATTCGCCCGAAAAAATTACCCTTAAAGTCACCCACTCCAATTTAGTCAATGTGACCAAGGTCACCACGGACCCGCGCGGCGCGGTTAAGAACAGCGGGCTTATTAAACTTTCTTATACGACGGTGCGCGACGAAAAACGCCTGGCCGAAATTGAGCGTGAACTGGCATTGCAGGAAGAATTTACGCCCGAAGAGCAAGTCCAAACCCCGGCGGCCCGCCCGGCCAGTGCCCAAAAATCGCCCACCCCGGCCAAACCGGTAGAGGATATCGGTTTACGGCGTGCCAAAGCCCTGGTGCAACGCAAAGTGGGCACCCAAATTGATACGTATTTTTATCATATGAATAAAACCTATCAGGCCGCGGGCTCGCTGTTTTTGCTCAGCGCGCGCTTGTTAGTTCCTAAACGCCTGCCCGACGGCACCTACCAAATAACTTGCCACGCCAAGGCCCGCACCGGCATTGATGAAAAACACTTAAACGCGTCGGACTTCCCGTGCGGCGTGTGGCTCGCGGATTTAGCCACCCAACTGGTCTTACCCGACGACGCCAAAGCCCGCCAAATTATGCAGTAATTTCTTTTCCCTTCGGTTGTTTCTCTCCCCCCTGGAGGGGGAGAACGAGTGCGTTAGCACCGCAGAGAGGGGGTATCAAAAAAATGTCATCCCAAACTTGATTTGGGATCTTCCACGCTTGTTGCCTTTATTTTTGGGCTGTTTTTCGTCGGGAAAAGTGCCCCCGGAAAATTGGGACTTGTTTTTTTTTTTTGTTAGCTATACTATAAGTATCCCTATTTTGCAAAGGAGGTAGTTATGAACTACAAATCATTCGTGTTTGCGCTAGGTTTACTTATAGTAAGCGGCAGTTGTGTTTATGCGCAAAACAAAGGAAAAAACGTTACTAAGGCCGTAGAGGCCGCTGTAACGAAAAAAGTTCCGGTGGCCGGTGCCGCCAAAGCACCGCGTGTTCCAAAGGCGGCAGTGTCCGCCCCCAAAGTACCGGTAGCGCCGCGTGTTCCCACGGTTAAAACCATGGCGCCCACGGCGGCAAGGGCCGGCAAATTACCGCCACCCGTTTCCGCGTCTAAACTGGCCGGGCAAATGAAAGCCGCCCGCGGGATGGACCTTACTCCTGCCCGCGTGGAAGCCACTGAAAACGAAAGTGGCCTAGCTTTTGTTCCCGTTCAAGAGTTCGCGGTAGATTTTTTGGCAGAGCAAGCCGAAAAAGAACGGCTCAAAGTGCGCGAAGCGGTCCTTCATACGCAAGACTCCGACGATATTGTAGATGGAATTGATATGGCTACAGGGGAGCCTTATGTAGAAGAACCCTTGCCCGGGCGCGAAGAATATGAGGCTTATCGCCAAGCCGTACGCGACGCCTTGCAAGCAAGAAAAGAGCGCGTGGAAAAATTCGGTGGTGAAGACGGTTTCCATGCATACCGGGAGAAAACATATCATTCGGCTTTGGAATTAGCGGAAGATGTGGCGTTATTCAGCTCCCTGGTGCCGGAAGTATCCGCTCCGCCGTGTTTTTTGGATATCGCTATTTCAGATAACATTGGGTATGTGATCGAGATCCCCACCTCAGGTATAAAAATTGTGGGGGAAGATGGCACCCAACAAGTGTTGGACCCGCAAACCCAAGTTATTTTCTTTAGTCCGAATCCAAATGTCGGATCAAATGGGAAATTTGCTTTCATCACGCAACGCTCTAGCTTTGAAAAGCCGGATATGTATCTTTGGTTATCCGGTGGTAGGCCCGATAGAAAATTTGCGGTAGAACGGCCTATTCCCAGTATGGCAGGTTTAACCACCAACCAATGGAAAGCTATCAAACAAGGAGTGAGAGAAAGAATCCGGGAAAGACTTAAAAAATAAGCAAAGACGGTTTCAAGTTACCCCCTGCCTAGACAGGGGGTAATTTTTTTAGGTTAGTTAAAAAGTTTTCACGTGAAAACTTTGTTAGTAATGTTAAACGCTATTTTAAGGGCATTACAGGGGTAATTAGGGCTATGATTACCCAGGTATGGGGGGAATAATTATCCAAGTATAGGGGAGATTGGGGCCCTTTTTTAACACGCATTTGGCGGGGGGGTTAAAAAATGCTAAAATATACCTAACAAATCTATTATAGGAGACGTACAATGAGTTGCGAAAAATGCACCCCCGAAGTACAAGCCATGTGCTGCGTCTGCAAAGGCGCTAAGCATGAGCCGGCCCCTATCCCCGAAGAAGGGAAATGGGTCAAAGCCAAACAAATTACCGATATTAGCGGCCTTACGCACGGCGTAGGCTGGTGCGCCCCCCAACAAGGTGCGTGCAAACTGACCTTAAACGTCAAAAACGGCGTGATTAAAGAAGCCCTGGTGGAAACGTTGGGATGCTCGGGCATGACCCATTCCGCCGCCATGGCCGCCGAAATTTTGCCCGGCAAAACCATTTTAGAGGCTTTAAATTCCGACCTCGTTTGCGACGCGATTAACACCGCCATGCGCGAGCTTTTCTTGCAAATTGTCTATGGCCGCACGCAGAGTGCTTTCTCCGACGACGGGCTGCCGATTGGCGCCGGCATGGAGGACCTGGGCAAAGGCCACCGCAGCCAAGTAGGTACCATGTACGGTACCGAAGCCAAAGGTGCGCGCTATTTGGAAATGGCCGAAGGGTATGTACTCAAAATCGGTTTAGATAAAAACAACGAAATTATTGGTTATCAGTTTGTCAACTTAGGCAAAATGATGGACGCTATTAAAAAAGGCGAAGACCCCAAAACCGCGTTTGAGAAAAACGTCAACAAATACGGCCGCTTTGACGAAGCCGTCAAAGTAATTGACCCCCGTAAAGAGTAACCCAAGGAGAAAAATTTTATGGTAACGTTTGAAGGATACGAAAGAAGAATTGAAAAAATCAATGCCACGTTAAAAGAATACGGCATTGGCTCTTTGGAAGAAGCCAAAGAAATCTGCACCAAAAAGGGTGTGGACGTGGAAGCCATTGTAAAAGGCATCCAACCCATTGCTTTTGAAAACGCCGTGTGGGCTTACACCGTTGGTGCCGCCATTGCGTTTAAAACCGGTGTAAAATCTGCCGCCGAAGCGGCTGAAAAAATCGGTATCGGTTTGCAAAGCTTCTGCATTCCTGGCTCGGTAGCCGACCAACGTGCCGTGGGCCTTGGCCACGGGAACTTGGGCGCTATGCTCTTGTCCGAAAATACCAAATGTTTCTGCTTTTTGGCCGGGCATGAAAGTTTTGCCGCCGCCGAAGGTGCCATTGGTATTGCCCGCACCGCCAACAAAGTGCGCAAAGAACCCTTGCGCGTGATTTTAAACGGTTTAGGTAAAGATGCGGCGTATATCATTTCGCGCATTAACGGTTTTACGTCGGTAGAAACTGCCTATGACTACAAAACCGGCAAGCTCAACATTGTGAGCGAAAAAGCCTTCTCTAACGGCGACCGCGCCAAAGTAAAATGCTACGGTGCCGACGACGTGAACGAAGGCGTAGCCATTATGCGCCACGAAGGGGTGGACGTGTCCATTACCGGTAACTCCACCAACCCGACGCGCTTTCAGCACCCGGTAGCCGGTACCTATAAAAAATGGGCGACCGAAAACGGCAAAAAATATTTCTCCGTAGCTTCCGGCGGCGGTACGGGGCGCACCTTGCACCCGGACAATATGGCCGCGGGTCCCGCTTCGTACGGGATGACCGACACCATGGGCCGCATGCATAGCGATGCCCAGTTTGCGGGATCTTCCTCCGTTCCGGCCCACGTGGAAATGATGGGTTTAATTGGGATGGGGAATAACCCGATGGTGGGGGCGACGGTGGCAGTTGCAGTAGCCGTAGCTGAGGCTAAATAAAAACGACCCCTGTGATGTTATGTTTTAACCCACCCTTTTAAGGGTGGGTTTTTCGTGGACCAACCATTTGCCAAAATCTTTCCATTTTGCGTCGACTTTCGCTTGCGTACCTGCGGCGCTACGCGCCGTCCGCAGGACGTACGCCACGCTCAACTTACGCCGCAAACTGGTTTGATTTTGACAAATCAGGGTACTGGCTATTTTACCCGGTGATGTTGTGAACGGCAAAACAACTTGCCCGCACTTTAAAAGCCCGTAAGAGAATTTCTCTTGCGGGCTTTTTCAAGTTTTTACTAATAATACCAACGTAGGTAATTGGTATGCGTGTAAGAAGGTTCGGATAGTCCGGTTTCACTTTTACAAATCATATAAGGTAGAGCGGTATGCGGTCCATACGACACACAAGTAGTTTGCCCGGGGAGACGGTTGGAATGGCTAAAATAGGTAAAATAACCAAGGAACCGTTGGTCATAATAATCTGTTGAAAGATGTTCATCTTTTAATATACATTGAACATCTGCTGTTGTATTTTCTACTATTTCTAATGCACAAAATCCCCAAGGGTAATAAAAGACACTATACCGATCATTTGAATCCGAAGAAGTAGGCGTCGGCATATTTAGGTCTAGCTTGCTGATATCGAGGGTATAGCTCCCATTAGCCAAATAATATACTCCCTCGGCATCAGCTAAACTTTTGGTTAGATTTTTGATAGTGGCATAGCGGCTTTTCCAGACGGCTTTTTGGTATTGCGGGACGGCTACCGCCGTTAATATGCCGATAATAAGCACAACCACTAAGAGCTCAATTAAGGTGAATGCGGCTGTATGCCCCTTAACCGGGACACTGTTAGGAAGTGTCTGACCTATAACGGCTAACCCCTCACCTGCCCTGCGGGCATCCTCTCCCACAAGGGGCGAGGTAAAAGCGACATTGTGCGCTAAGCATCCTGCAAGGGGGACAGGAAACAACTTTTGATTTTTGTTTTGCATATACTTTTCTCCTTCATATCTGCTTTTGGAGTATATGCAAAACGGCTGGAATACAGAGCCAAAGAAAGTAACCCCGCAAAACAGCCGTAATCTCCCTTTTTGCCTAGGCAAAAAGGGAAACATTCGGCACGAGCGGGGCTCGAGACCCGTTCGTGCCTTTTAACGACTATTTTTGGACTTTCTTTGTGCTTGGTTTCTTCCAAAGCGCTCTATATTCTACATATAGTTCCAAAAACAGATTAAATTTTTATTTCTTTACTTCTTTTCTATTTTAACATAATTTCTTGATAAGGTGTTATGGTACCCCAATACAAGCGGTTTTGTGCGGGCCTATAAACTAATTGGGTCCTTTGGCCCTTGCCGGACTACCGACGAGATTTTGTATAATATAACAAGTAGTTTTTGTCCGACGGAAAAAGTAAGGAGCCAAAACATGCGTTTATCCAAAAAAATAACGGTTTTTGTGTTGCTTTTAGTTGGAATTACCGGCCCGGTTTGGGCTCAACGTTTGAGTATCAAGCCCGATGGGTTTATCAGCCGTTTGCGCGCCGGCGGGCAAGCCTATATGGTACCTAATTTACGGGTGGGGCAGGAAGCGTTAAGTGCGGGGATGCGCTCCTCAGTGGGGAGAGTGCCTTTAACAACCAAAGATAAATTTAAATACAAAGCGTATGAAATCAGCCAAAAGCATTTATCCCCGGCTATGTTGGAGCGGTTGGTTGAAAATCAATTCGTTAGAATTCCGTTCCCGGCGTATTATATGGATTTTGAAAAAGCCTGGGAACAAGCCAAAGAAAAAACGCAGATCAATCTGCGCCACCTAGAAGTAATTTTAGAAGCCGCCTATGGCGAAGAAACCCGGTTTGACGGAGCGTTTGTAACCTCTTACCGCGAAGTACTGGAATTGCTACAGAAAGAAAACAACTCATGGGCCGCTTTGGGCGCGTTAAAGCAAGCCCTGGCGCAAGCCCGTCAAAAAAAGAGCGGTTTTTTTGTAATTACCGTCCATAAAACCGAGGAGCACGAACATGATGTGCTGTTACTCGATTTAAAAAATACAAAGTTTATTTCAGTAGGACAAAGTATCGGGGAAGCGTGGATGAAACAGCATTCCCCGGTGCAAGATTAAGTTGAAATAAAGAAGGAGAAAGAAATGTCTGTTATTTGTAAAAGTAGTGCGGTGTTGGCGTGCGTGTGTATGTTGGCCCCGGTGGCGTTTGCCCAAAATAAAACCGTTATTATTAAATACTTAAATCCTAAGCAGAATGTACGTAAAACCTTACAAAATATAACCAGGGTGCCGTCCAAATATGCCCAAGTAAATGAACTGACGGAAATACGGCAAAGCAATTTTCAAAATGCGGTGTTAGACGGAATCAATATGGGCCTTGAACGCCAAGCGATTAAAGCCGCCCAGGCCCAACGCCAAGCAGCTGTAGCGCAGGAAATCGCGGCGCCAAAATTGGGAGAAGTATGGCATAAAACTTCGTTATCCCACGAACAATTACGTACCCAAGCCCAATGGCAGACCCAATTTATTGTGCAATATTTAAAGACGCACCAAAATGTGTGGCCTGTGTATGAGCCCCATTCCCAAGAGGCCAACATCCTTAAACGGATTTCTAATTTTATGGAAGCGGAAAACCCGTCTGTGGAAGTGATTTACATACAACAGGAAATTATCCGTTTACGGGCCGCTTCCCAGGCGCGTACACCGCACGAAATTTTATCCATTGTGCAAGATATGATAGCCTACGGCTTGATTCCCAGCCGTGCTTATATTAGCGAAGAAGGGAAATATACGGATGATGAAGTAAGCATCGGGGAAGAATTGGCTTTTGCCATCGCTGCTTATAAAGTGCCCATGGAAAAGAATCCGTGGAAAATTGCCGGCATGGAGCAAATAGTTGATCAAGTAACCACCTATTATGCCATGCGCCGGGCAGACCCGTTGTTTGAAGGGTTGCCCCATTCCCATATTCAAGATGGAATCCACCAGCCAAATTTCCCGGTATGGACCCGTGCGCAGTTTGTGCAACACCAACGTCTTTGGGTAGAGGAACATCCTTTTGAATATGCTTTGGCTGACTACTGGGAAAAAACATTCGGGCATGCTTTTTATAAGGTGTATAATGTTTTATCCCCGTTGGAAAAAGAAGCTATTTTGTTTTCAGCACCAAATTTGCCGCAAGTGGCAGATGCAACGGCAGTGGGTTTTTCCGCTCATTATGACAAGGCTTTGGAAAAATGGATTGCCGAGCAGAAACGTGCCCCGTTTAGCCATGTAGGGATGGATAAAGAAGAATATTTTGGCAAAATATTGGCAGATCCCGCTACCTATCCGCTGACTGTCGGGTTCCAAAATTCCCAACGGCAATGGGTCGATTTTGCGGATTTAGGTTATCCTGAACAGTTAGAAGTGCTTTTGTGGATTTGGCAAAAATATCAAATTTTACCCCAAAAAGCATTGCAAGTATTAGGAGTTAAGCCACAACGCTATTTTTAATAGATTCCCCGGCTAAACACCCGGGGGAATTTTTGGGTCTGTTGATAGGTAGCAAGCGCCCGACGTTATAATTTAGTAAAATATATATTATCTTTATTTTAGGACACCGTAACAAACTATGAATAACACCCGCCAAGACGTACGCAACGTGGCTATTATCGCCCACGTGGACCACGGCAAGACTACTGTGGTTGATTCCCTCTTAAAATTTGCAGGCGAATTTAAAGTAAAAGAAGACCAAGCCCAAGATACAGTGCTGGATTCTAACCCCTTGGAGCGTGAACGCGGCATTACTATTTTAGCCAAGTGTACCTCTATTGGCTACAAAGGCCACACCATTAACATTGTAGATACCCCCGGCCACGCCGATTTCGGTAGCGAGGTAGAGCGCGTACTCAAAATGGTGGACGGTGCTATTCTAATGGTGGACGCCGTGGAAGGACCTATGCCGCAAACCCGCTTTGTGTTGCGTAAAGCGTTGGCGCTAGGGTTAAAACCCATTGTCGTTATCAATAAAATGGACCGTGAACATATCCGCCCCAGCGAAGTGATTGACGAAGTATTTAACTTGTTTATGGAATTGGGCGCGACGGATGAACAGTTAGATTTCCCGATTATTTATGCCTCGGGCCGCGCCGGGTGGGCCAGCTACAAAATGGAAGAGCAAGGCAAAGATATCGCGCCGATTTTGGATACGGTTTTATCGCACGTGCCCGCGCCGCAGGCCGAGCCGGACGCTCCCTTGCAAATGCAAGTAACCATGCTGGACTACAACAATTTTTTAGGCCATGTGGGTATTGGCCGCATTTTGGCTGGCAACATTACTAAAGGTCAAACGGTGGCTTTAATTCACCCCGACGGTACAACAACCCAAGCCAAAGCCGCTAAAATTGAGCGCTTTTTGGGGCTGGGTAAAGTGGAAGTGGACAGTGCCACGGCGGGGGATATTGTTTCCATTGCCGGGTTGGAAGGCGTGGATGTGGGCGACACGATTTGCCGCCCGGACGCTTTAAAACCGTTGCCGCCTTTGACCATTGATGCGCCAACGATGTCTATGGATTTTCTCGTCAACGACAGCCCGTTCTCCGGCCGCGAAGGTAAATTTGTCACCAGCCGTCACCTTAAAAACCGCTTGGAAAAAGAAGCCCAAACCAATGTGGGCCTTAAAGTAGAACAACTGGAAGGCGAAGGCAAATTTAAAGTATATGGCCGCGGCGAATTGCACTTGACGATTTTAATTGAAAATATGCGCCGCGAAGGCTTTGAGCTGGCCGTTTCTTCCCCTGAAGTTATTTATAAGGAAGAAAATGGTAAACTCTTAGAGCCGATGGAATCTTTAATCTTGGATATTAAGAGCGAATACCAGGGTGCGGTGTTTACCATTTTGGGTACGCGCGCCGCGCAACTGGAAAATATGGTCACCGAAGGCGAGGACCGCTTACGTCTGGAATATTTAATTCCGTCGCGCGCTTTAATCGGTTTTAAAAATGAACTTTTGACCAGCACACGCGGTACGGGCATTATGCACCACAGTTTTAAAGGCTATTACCCCAAGGCGGACTTGCCGGACTTGCGCCACAACGGCGTGCTGATTGCCAAGGAGGACGGCGAAACCACGCCGTATGCCCTCTATGCGCTTGAAAATAACGGCGAGCTGTTTTTAGGCCCCGGCGAAAAAGTGTATGCCGGGCAAATTGTGGGGCAAAATTCCCGCGCCAATGACTTGGTGGTCAACCCCTGTAAGGCCAAACATTTAAGCAATATGCGCAGTAAAGCCAGCGACGAGTCTTACGTGCTTACGCCACCGCGCCAAATGAGTTTAGAGCAAGCGGTGGAGTACATTGCACCGGATGAATTGGTGGAAATTACGCCTAAGTCACTGCGGCTTCGCAAAAAAATCTTATCGCACCTGGTACGCAAGCGTACCGAACGTGCCGAAGAAGAAGAGTAATTTAACACCCCGCTTTAAGCGGGGTTTTTTAGGTCTTTTGGTTGCCAGGGGCTAGGCCTCAAGACCCTGTTTTTAAAACCGGAAAAAAGTTATAGTAAAGTAACTGTCTAATTTAAAAAGCCGCCCTAAGGGGGCGGCTTTTTGGTGGAAAATGCAGGTCGTACAATCAATTAAAACCCAGTTTGGTAAATAATTTACCCAGTAGCCCTTCTTCTTTAATTTGGGTAACACCCAACTGGCTTTCTTCGCGCACTAAGGCGTGTTGCAACAGGGCCAAAGCCCCGTCGTATTGCGGGTGGTCAAGGTCACAATCGGCAATCAGTTTATCAAATGTGCACAAGCGCACTTTGCGTAGCCCCAATTTGTTTTTAAGCCCTTTTTGCAGTACCGGCCAAGCCCCTTGCCCACAGAGTACCGCATGGGTGGGGGGGTGCTGAATATAGGTTAATGATTGAATTAGCTCTTTATGTAACGCAGTTAACAACCCGGCAGATGCATCTTCAATGACCTCGTCCATAACCGGGTCGGGCTCGTAATCATGCAACAATTTGCGGGCGGTTTGGAAATCGTTTTGGAGTTGGTCGGCCACGCTGTCGGCCACCCGGTCCAACCCAAAGGGTATTTCCCACGCTTCCGACAAGGAATCGCGCTGATAGAGTGCGGCGGAAATGCTGTTTTCGCCCACGTCCACCAATAAGCAAGAGCCGGCTTGCTCGGCGGCGGTAAGGGCCGTTTCGCCCAGTGCTACCGAGGTAGGCATCCACAAAAAATCTTCACAGCCGCAGGCTTCCAGTACGTTTTTTAGATTGGTTAAATGGGTGGCTACCCCCAACGAAATAAAGGTTTCTACCCCCAAACAACAGCCCGACATTCCCTTCGGGTTAATAACCCCGTGTTGGCCGTCAATGCTGTAAGATTGCGGTAAAATATCCAGCACTTCCAGGGAGTCATCCAAATTGGCGGGTAACGAATCGTGGATGGCTTCGTCAATATTTTCGTCACGGATGGTACGGCTACGCGCCGATGTATAAGCAAACCCAGTGCGGTGTTGGAACGATAAAAAACTACCGCGTACCCCTACTATAACCGACGGCGTGGACGACACAAAGGCGCTGATTTGGCTAAATAAGTGAGCCAGCTCTTCTTGCGCGCCGAATTTATCGCGCACGAAGGCGCCCGTGAATGCTTTGCACGGTTGGCGCACGATATGGCGGATACGCAACGTGTCGGTGGCCTCATCCAACGAGGCCAACGCGGCGGTAATGCCTTCGCCATAAAAATCAAGGGATAGAATATCGCGGTTCATAGAGTGGTTATCACATTGTAGCAAAAATAAACAACGGGCGCGAAGTAACTTTTTCCACCGACAACAATTTTCCAAATTCAGTTTATTTTGCGGTGACTTGGGCCTTACGTACTTGCCGCGCTACGCGCGGGCGAAATGACGTACGCTACGGCCCAACTGAGGGTTGGCAAGAAGTTCTAATTGCTCTTTGCGTTTAGCCGTTTTTGTACGGTGAGGCGCGGCAAAAAAGTGCAGACAATGCTGTCATTGGCAAGCTTTTTTAACAAAGCCGAACTCAAAAACGGCTAAACCCTTCGGGCCGCGTCCTTTTAGGTTATTACTTTCTTTTTTTGTTTGGCATAGTAACTATGCCTGCACAAAATAAAGTGCGTACTAAGCGCAAAAGTCCGGCGGCGCAAAGGCAAAGAGAGCTTCTTGCCAACCCTTTGCCAAACTAAATGTGAATTTGAAAAATCAGCTTACTTTTAGTCTTGCGCGGTTGTTTGGGGAAGTGTGGGCAGCTCTACAGGTTGTATGCTGTTTCCCTCGCCCCTTGAGGGAGAGGACGAGTGCGTCAGCACCGTGGTGAGGGGTTGCCGTTGTTTATTTGTTGTTATTTCTCGTCGTAACTAAAAAAAACTTGACTTGTTTTTTTTTTTTGGTACACTCCTGTTATGGCATTCACAGGAGAAAATAAAATGAATAGTAACAAGGTTGTAATCCATGTAGGGCGGGGTTGCCCCGCCAAAGGAGCCTTTTTGGCCTTTGATAAACAAGCCGGCAAAGAGGCGGTTTATTGTTGGGCTAAGCCCAACCTACACAACAACGCCTTCACGCTCATTGAATTATTGGTGGTGGTGCTGATTATTGGTATTTTGGCGGCCATTGCCGTGCCTCAGTACCAAAAAGCGGTTTTAAAGGCGCGTTTGCATCAAGGGATTTCGCTAGTGGAAAGTATTTATCAGGCTCAGCAGGCCTATTATTTGGCTAACGGAACTTTTGCAACCGATTTTGATTCTTTGGATGTTTCTGCTTCTTTGGAATCATGTGAAGAAGATGGAAATGTAAGTACCGCAAAATATATTTGTAATTTTGGCACTATAGTACTTAATTATGGTTTTACTAATGTTCAGTTTATTGATTCTACGAGCCAAATTACATATATGCACTTTGTAAAAGAGAATTCAGGTTTTAATAATGAGAAAGGAGACCGGTACTGTTCTTCAAAACCGGAGAATAAACTGGGAAAAGAAATTTGCCAAAGTATGGGGGGAACTTGGGCATGGGAAAACTCAAACTGGGTGCATTACAAATTAAATTGATTTTTGAAATTGATAGCTAGTAAAACGAGCCTTTGTCGGGGCCCTATTTTATTTAATGCGTGTAAGTAGCTATTTGCCGGTACTACCAAAACCGCCGTCGCCGCGCGCCGTGTCCGAGAGTTCTTCCACTTCTTCAAACGTCGGGTACAAGGTAGGCAAGACCACCAGTTGCGCCACTTTTTGGCCGGCTTCAAATACAAATTCGCTGTCGTTTAAATTATACATACACACGAGTAGTTCCCCGCGGTAAGGCGCATCCACCAGGCCCGCCATGGCTTTAATACCTTTGCTTTCTACCGAGCTTTTACCCCAAATAATGCCCGAGGTGTTTTCCGGCAGTTCCACGGCCACCCCGGTGCGCACTTTAACAATGGTGCGGCCCGGCAGTACGGTGCGTTCTAAAGCAAATAAATCAGCGCCCGAATCCGTCGGGTGGGCACGTAAGGGGAGTTTAGCGCGGGGGTCTAGTTTTTTTACGTTCATAGCGTCCTCACATTAACTTTTCAATTTGACTCAGCGCATTTTGTGCGTAAGTTTGCTCGTCCTTAGAGCCGTTTTTGGCCAGGGCGCTTATTTGCGGGATGAGCCCTTTGAGTAAATGTGTATCAAATGCGCGGTCCGACGTGTAGGCAAAAGCGTCCGGGTTGGACAAAATGCCCGCCATATACGCCGCGGCGCGCAACGCATTGATGCGTTGGTTGGCGTCGGTGGATAACAAAGCGGTTTTAAGGGCACTGACGCTATTGCCCGTCATAAAGGCCAAGGCCAGGGCATACGTGGTGGCGGCGGGCTTTTTATAGCTTAGTTTAAGGCCTTCGGTGGCTTGCGGGAGGGAAACGTCGGGGTTAGCGGCCAAGGCAATTGCCAGTTGGGTTTGCACGGTCACTTCGGTTTCTTTTTTGGCGCGTTTGGTTAGCAAGGCCAACGCTTCGGGCGTGTGTAAAGAGCCCAGCCACGCGGCGGCCGCGCCGCGCACTTGCGGATCTGGCGCGGTGGCGGCTTTTTTAAGGATATTGAATTGGTCTTTGGCGTCGGCGCTGAGCATATTCATAGCGCGTTGGGCAAAAGCCGGGTCAAAAATATACAGGCGCACCACGTCTTGGGTGTGGGTTTTGTCGGCCGGATTGACAAGCCCGTAAGCACCGGCCCCATAGGCGCGCAGAACGGGGTCCGTTGTTTGTAAGGTGTCCTGGAGTAAGGGGATTAGCTCTTCATATACTGAGCCCATAGCCGTTAAAATAATGGCCGAAAATGCCATTTTAAGCGGGTCTGCGGCGCTGATAATTTGGTTTAAAAGGGCCGGCTCATAGACTTTTTCGGGCGGATTTTTAACAAGCTGTGCCGCGGCGGCAAAGGTAGTTTGCGGATCTTGCGCTAAGCGGAAGGTATTTAAGGCTTGTTGCGTATGTGTTGACGTGGGCCAGGTGTTTTGGGCCGCTAACGGCGCGGCGAAAAAAGACAGTAAAACACAAAGAATCAGTAATTTTTTCATACTGCTATTATAACAATTATTCGGCCGCGGCGGTATAAAAAACAAGCCCCCCGGTAAGGGGGGCAAAAAAGCGTGGTTTTTATTTGGATACCAGTGCTTCAGTTACGTGTTCGGCCGCAATGGTGGCTTTTTTGTGCGATTTTGAGGCCGTTTGATTGGTGTAGATATGCAAATCGTCTTCATCCTGCAATACGACCATTTTCGTTCCGCCTAAAGAAAGTAAAAAACGCAAATTGGATTGTTTAACTGTCATAAATAACTCCTTAAAAAATCTATATCTTATTAAACCTGATTTTTAGGGGGGATGCAAGCGGAATTTGGACCTGTTTTCACCCTGGGTCCCACTTATAGGCCCCTTTTATACCCCAAAACGCACAAGTTGTCAACAAGTTTTTATAAATTGTGGACAAAGTAAGTTTACTAACAAAGGCTTGCCTCTCCGTCGGTAAATGGGCGTGAAGCGCCGGTTATATCCCGTAAAAAGCCAAGTTATCCACAGAAATATCCACTTATCCACAACCCCTTACTTTAACTGTGCTTGCGAAATTAACCGTTGCGGCCCAAAAAGTAATAATTTTATATATATAAAGGTAGTTATCCACAACTTATTAACAGCTGTTTATAAGTTTGTTTACAAATGCGCCGTATTTTTTTATAATACAGCGTAGGAGGGTACTATGAATTTACGCAAATTATGGTTACTGGGGGTGGTGCTGGCGCTGGGTGCGTGTGCATCCCACCAAAATAAAGACGAAGTGGATGATATCCCGCGTTTGCCGGCACAGGACCCGAATATTGAAAGAGTAGAACGGCAAAATTATAAACTGGCCAAACAGAGTATCACGCAGATGTATAAGTCCATGAAATTGCCGTCTATTAACTTTGATTTTGACTCTATCCGCCCGCCGGAGTATGCGTACCCCATTTTGGATAAAGTGGTTACGCTGATGAAAGAAAAAGGCAACATTCACTTGATTTTGGAAGGCAATTCGGACGTGCTGGGCTCGGATGAGTATAACTATTGGCTTTCGGGCTCGCGTGCGGCGGCACTGAAGTCTTATATCGTTAGCCGCGGGATTCAGGCGGACCGCATTCGCATTCATGCTTATGGCAACACGCGGCCCATTACGCTGGATAATTCCCCCGAAGGGCGGCGCCTCAACCGCCGTGTAGATATGAAACTGACCACGCGTGAATGGAAAGCGATTTATTAGTAATTTGTAGTATCTATAAAGATTCCCCGGTAATTGCCGGGGAATTTTTATGGGTAAATAGGTTAGTCTAATATGTAAACATTGTCTTTGCCATAGCCTGCTTGAGTGTCCCATGTGTTTTTTGAGGACAAGCTTTTACATAATTTGTCGGCGTACAAATTGGTAGCTAAGGCATAGCAGGCCTGTTTGTTTTGGTATCGAGCACCCGGGTGGTGGGGATAAAAATGATGTATTGTAATATCCGGAAGGTGAGAATTTGTTGCTGTAACATTGTTATATGATCCAAGTGTAAGTATCCAGCCTTCATTTGATGAAAGGACATTATTCTGAACACTGGTACTACCTAATTTCCCCGGGAAAGAGATGGCCAGTTCCTCCCAGTTACGGGTATATGTACCATTAGCCAAATAATAGGCTTCTTGGGCTTTTGCTACTGCACTTGCCATTGAACGCAGATTAGCAAGGCGGGATTTGTCGGCGGCCATTTTATATTGCGGCACGGCCACTGCGGCTAATATGCCGATGATGAGAACAACAACTAACAACTCAATGAGGGTGAAACCTCTTACTACTTTTTTCATTTGATTTCTCCTTTTTGCTGTTTTTGGAGAAACCGAAAAATACGGCTATCATACCTGGAATTGCGCAACCTTTCCCACATATAACAGCCGCGGCTTGCTATCCTTGCGGATAGCAAACACTAAGCATGAAATAGTTGGCTTGCAATTCCACCTACTCCATGCCTCAAACAGCTGTCTTTGGCGTTGCGCAAACTTTTGGTATTCCAAAAGTAAGCCGTATTCTTCGTACGGTTCCAAAAACAGATTAAATTTTCTGTTTTACTTCTTTACTTCATTTTCATTGTAACATAATTTTTTAGCTTGCGAAATAGTCTGTTTTTTTACTTGGCTTGACCGTGTGAAATTTTCTAAAATATAGAAAATTTTATACAGGATTTTTTATGCTCAATTTAACCAAACCCCAAAAAGAAACCGTTTACATGAAAGTGATCCGCGTGCTGCTGTCGGCCACGTTTCTTGTCGTGCCGCTTGTGTTTTTTACGGACCTTACCCAAAACCCGTTCTTTGCACAAAACGTGCTTTTGTATGTGCTCCTTGCGCTGATTTACGGCACGCTGGCCGTCAAATTTTTGCGTACCCAAACGATTGATTTCACCAAAACATTTTTTGATTTAGCATTTTTTATTTATGTTCTTTCGTGTGCCATGGGGTGGCTGTCTGCCGTGTCCGGCGCGCCGCAAGCCCTGCGCCAAACATTGTTTTTTAATTTGCTCAACTACGGCACACTCCTTTTGGTAGTAGCCGTGGGCGCGTATATGATTAGCAAAAATGTGGTGTTTTCGGGTACGATTGAAAGCAAAACCAATTACATTTTGTTGTTCTTTTTGTGGGGCGGGTTGTGGTATTTATATCCGGTATTAAAAACGACAACCACTTCGGAAACTTTTTTAGCCGCCTTGTGGGATTGGTACGGCGTGTTGTTGTGGGGCATTGGCATTTATTTAGGCGTACGGGTGCTTAAAAAACTCACGCAGGAAAATATTTTTGTACTGATTTTTGTAGCCGTATTTTTGGCGTGTTGTTATGGCGTGCTTCAGGCATTGGGGCTTGATTTTTTGTGGCCGTTTGAAATCAACCAGTTTGCTACCAAAGCATTTTCCACATTCGGAAACCCAAACTTTTTATCGTCGGCAGTTGTTATGTTATTGCCGGCACTCCTGGTGTATTTTATGCGCACGGACAGTAAAAAAGATTTTGTGGTGTATGGGTTGTTGGTGCTGGTGTATGTGTTGTATTTGTCGTTTGGGTTGGCGCGGTCGTGTTGGATTGGGGCGGTGTGCGGGCTGATTATGATGTGGATGTTCGGCACGTTACGCAGTTTGATTTGGAAGCGCAAAGGGCGCGTGTTTTTGCTGGCTTTGTTGGCGGTGGGCGTGGCGTACAGTTCCATCTATATGCCCGGGCCGGGCAATGCCATTAGCCCCGTTAAAAACCGCATCTTGGAAATGCGCCCGCTGGAACTGAGCGACTTGGCGTTAGACGTAAAAAAGGAACGCATTTTTCAATCGTTACATCAGCGGTTACTTATGTGGCATACGTCTAAAGAAATTTTTTTGGCGCGCCCCGTGCTGGGTAGCGGGGTGGGCAATTATCAACTGGCGTTTGCAAAATATCAACCGCAAACCTTACTCAAATACCCCGAATTGCGCGGTTTAAGAACAACTACCAACGCCCCACATAACGAGATTTTATTTCAGTTAGCACAGGGGGGTATTGTCGGGGTAGGGTTATTTTTGTTTATGTTTATGGTGCTTTTTTTAGAAGTAAAAGATTTTGCCGCCCATAAAAAAGAAGGCGATAAAAAACAACTTTTACAAGCCATTTTCTGCGGCATTTTGGGGATGCTGGTAGATAACATGTTTAATATTTCGTTACATGCGGTAGTGCCGGCCTTTTTATTTTGGTGGTTCGTCGGTGCGGAAGTCAGCGGCGTGGGGAAAGAAGAAGGCAAAATAGTGCTTACGGCCAACCCGGTAACTAAGACGGTGGCCTTGTTTGTGCTGGCCTGTTGCGTGGGGATTTTCTTGTGGCAAGGGGTATGGTTTGCCAGCGAGTATGAATCGTTTATCGGGCAGAAAAAATTAGCCGCGCAAAATACCGAAGGGGCTGTGAAAAATTTGTCGGCCGCGCTTACACTTTACCCCGCTAATACCGAGGCCGGTTTCCGGTTAGGCCAAGTGCTTTTGGCACAGCGTGAGTACAAAAAAGCGCTTCAAGTTTTTGAAAAAAGTTTAGCGGCCGCGTCGTATTATGAAGAAGTTTACTACCACGCGGCACTGGCCGCATTAGGCACACAAGATATTAAAAAAACGATTCATTATCTGATGGAACATCTGCGGTTAAACCCGTATCATTTACAGGCATACAAATTGTTGGCACAGCTGTTGCATGACAACACCATTTATGCAATGTCCGACGAGATGAATATGTTAGAGCGCGGCCTTACCCTGTTTGCTTACGAGCCGGATTTGTGGCGCGTGGTGGGGGAAATTTACGAAAAACAAGGCGACAGCGAAAACGCTAAAAATGTGTACTTGCGCGGGCTTGCGGTGGATACGTTGGACACCGATTTATTAAAACGCCTGGATAAATTATTTGCAAGTGTCGACGATAAACCAACCCTGCTGGCCCAAGCGCGCACGTTGCAAAATTATCACGAAAAAGTAATTAAGTTTAACAAAATGGCGCCGTTTTACCAACATAAATTGCGTGAGAATATAGAAGCCTATGTGAAACAATTTCCCGCCGATACAAACGGTAAAATTTTGTTGGCGCGGGTGCTTTCTTTAAGCGGCAACGACTTAAAAGCCGAAGAAGTTTTGCGCCGCGTTTTGCGGGCCCACCCCGACGATGTATGGGCCGGGTTGGCACTTTCCAGCTTGTACTATAAAGCCGAAGATTGGGCTGGCGCGCGCCGGGCTTTGGAAAATGTATTATTTTATTACCCGGATAATCTTTCTGCCCGAAAACGGTTGGAAGAATTAAATAAAAAGAATGAAAAAAAATGATAATTTTGCTACAATTTGTAGGAAGTTATATGGACGGGGAAAAAAATAAATTGGAAAAAAAATAAAAAAGCTCTTTACAAATCGTGCGAAATTGCTATAATAGCTGTATCGGCGTATAATGCAATGAGCCTAAAATCCTAGCGCAAGGAATATTTAGATGAGCAAAAAGAATAAAACTTGGTTGTGTGTGCTGGTTTTAACGGGCGGTTTACTGGTAACGGTACAAACCGTGCAGGCCGCCTCTGCAGAGAAGCAACTGCAAAAAGGTATTGAAGCCTACCAAAAAAACGATACCGACAAAGCTATGGATTACTTTGTGGATGTGCTGATGAACGGGGACAACGAACAAGTGTCCACCGCCAATAAGTACATTGACGCAATCCATAACCAAATTGGCGGTATTAAAACCCCGGTGGAAGTGGACGTTTCGTTCCCCAATCAACCCACCCAAACGATCTTGGATAAAACCGAAAATTTGGCTAACTATGGTACTGAGAAATTAGATACCTTAGCTACACAAGGCGAAACCGTTTCTAAACAAGCGGCCGCCGCGTTGAATACCCCTAAGACGTTAACCGAACAAATTGAAGAACGTCAATTAGCCGGTTATGTGCAAGACGGTATGGCCCCGCTTACCGAGGCGCAAGGTGCGGCCTTAGATAAAGCGGCCGTAGCCAGCGAAAAAGCCGCCAACGGGGTAGCTACTACGCAACAAGACCTCAAGGCCATTACCCAGGAATTTAATCAAGCCACCCAGCAGGCTCCTGCCGCCACTGTCAAACCGGCGGATACACAAGCGGCCGCTTCGGCTTTGACGGTTTCTTCGGTTCCCAGCGCTTCCTCTACTTTTACCGATTTAACCAGCCCGGCGGCAATTGAGGCCCGCAACCTTTACACCCGTCAAAAATTGCAAAGCTTGCAAGATGCCGCCGTAGCAGAGCTCTCAGCCGATAAAGGTGTTCACCTGTATATGCGCCCTGACGGGCAACCCGATGCCCTTGATATTGACGAAGGGGTATTATTTAAAGGCAATGCTTTTCGTACGGAATCGCTAGGTACCCTCAACAGTATTTATGAGCTTTTAGCGTTAACCCAAGGCGCGCAATTTGTCATTTTGCCCGCCGGTTCTTATACCGATGATGTAACGTTGTCCGGCATCCGCCAGGCTATGGCACTTAAGTCGTATTTAGTTAAACGGGGTATTTCCCAAGGTAAACTTTACTATAACATGGGCTTAGTAGATAAAGAAGTGCCCGCACAATTTTCTAATTTAAAAGGTCTTTCCATTGTTTTTGATTATAATGCCAAATTGCCGACTCGGTTGCTGGAAAATGAAGGAGACGAAACCGCACCGTTACTCAGCATGGCCATTGTGCCCCAATGCCACGCGATTGACCGCTCTTTGGGGGAAGCGTATGCCGTTGATTTTTCCGTTTTAGAGACTGTAAATACCTTAGATAACTGGATGTTGCAAGTCATTCAACACGGGCGTGACGGTAACTATTATATAGTACGCCAGTTGGAGGGTTTTTCTCCCGTGTATCACCAAATTTTATGGAATGGGCGTAAAGGAATTATCGGCCCGGAATTGCCTTGTGGCAAATATACCCTGGTACTGAGTGGGGTGGATTTAAAAGGAAATAAACAAACGTTGCGCCGTCGTGTAGTTGTAAAATGTGCGGCGGATCCGGCCCCGGCTTGTCAAATGGGCACCTGCAAAACGGCCGAAAAAACCACGCAAACTGCTACCGGTACTTTAAACTATAAAGCGGCCCGTTTGTGGACCAAACCGGCCCGCAAAATGTATCAAGCGTCGTCTCAAACGGAGCAAACAGTAGTACAACCGGTAGAAGTATCTATGGCGGATCAAGCCCAGGCTTCGTCTACTTCCAGCAGTTCTTACTCGGTTACCAAAACCGTACGTAACGTAGTAACAGACGATACCTCAAGCAATACCGTGGCTTCTTCTTCGGAAGAATATGCCCCGTTACCGGCTGATGCGGGGGGATATGCTCCGGCAGCCGTAACCAATAATCCGTATGATATGCCATACGAAGAGGAATATACAGCAACGACTACCTATTAAATAAGGCAGTTGGGGGGAATGGGAAACTATGAATTTGTCTGAAGTTTTAGTTGGCAATAACATGCAAGCGCACCCGGATTGCTTGGGTATCTATATTGGCATAGATGAACTCTATGTTGCCCAAAGCGTCAAACGGGACGGAGGTGTTGCGCTTGAATCTTTAATTCGTGTTCCTGTCAACTTGGTGGATAGAAGCAAGTTAAAACCGTTAGATTTGAATGAATCTTTCTTTACCATGGAGTATTGGCAAGATGCTTTAGCCAAAGTAACGGCTAAAAAATCTTGGAATATTACCAAAGTAGTTGTCAGCTTAGCCCCCGAGTTTTGTTTATTGCGGCATTTTGTGATTTCAATTCCCCTCAAACGTCAGGAATGGGCGGAAGGGATCCCTAACGAAGCGCGCAAATACATTCATTTTTCTTTTGATAAAGCCGTTTATGCCTATCATGTGTACGAGTTTGAAACGGCGGCTACCAAACAAAAACGCTTGGGTGTTGTGTTTGCTATGACGACCAAAGCCATTATCGCCAGCTTGGAAAAAGGTCTCAAGGCGGTGGGGTTGGAGTTAGTATCCGTAGAGCCTTCGTGCTTATCTTTAGGGCGCACTTTTTGTGATAACGACAAAGAAGCCGTAGGAGACGGAGGCCGTATTTATTCATTCTTTGGCAAAGAAATGGCCAATTTTGTGTTTATGAACGGTTCCGTGCCGGTATTGGAACGGGATGTGGAAATTTCAGGTTCTATCCCGGCCGAACGCCGCCGTTTTGAAATTACCAATAGTGCGGAATTTATTGCCAAACAGTTGGAAAAAGACCCGTTTGAAGAAGCCGTTATCATGGGGTATAACATAGACCAGTGGGTCCCGGCGTTGGAAGCCGATTCCCGCAAGCCTGTGCGTAAATGGAATTTAAGTGAAGTGTTTGGGATTGAAACCAAATCTGCCGGTGAAGTGGCTGCTATCGGGGCCAGCGGGAAGTTTTTTGATGATAACGCCCCGGATATTGATTTTACCAAAGGCAAACGCTTAAGCTCGTATGAATTTAATGCCAGCTGGACCTTGTGGAAAATTGTAATAGTCTTAGTAGTATTGATGTTACTGTTCTTGTTCAAAAGTTATGTAGGCATGTTATTTACTAACTATCAGCTGAAGAAAAAACAAGCGGTAGCCAGCCAAACCTTGGATGATTTTAGAGGGCTTTCTTCTACCCAGTTGCAGACGAATTTAAATAATATTAAAAATCAAAATGATTCGTTGACGCAAGCCTATGTAAACAGCCCGATTGTAACCCCCGTTTTAGATGGGATAGGCCATGCCGTAATTGATGACATGTGGTTAACGAAAGTAGTTTATACAACGCCTTTCCCGGCTACGCGCCCGGGGGAAGGGAACTTAGTACTGGAAGGTACTATCCATTCCGGTAAAGACGGTAGTGAAGATTTGGTAATTGGCGGTAAATTTAAAGATTCTGTAACCCGTCAGCCTGCTTTAAAACGGTTGTGCCGCAATACGGATATTAAGTATCCCAGCATTGCCAGTTCAAATACGCGCAACCGGGGTACGGCAACAAAAGCGGATAACGAAACTAAGTTTGTGCTCACATGTAGCAATGAGAACAAAGGAAGGGGGCGCTAAGCTATGGCATTTGATTTAGAAAAATTTAAAAATAACTTATCAGCCCAAAAACTAAAAGGGATCTTCTCCAAAACAGAGGATGGGCAGTTGCCCAGCTGGGCCAGACAAAATTCCAAATTAGTGGAATTTAAAGAAGGGTTGCAAAATATCAAAAATGTTTGTGCAGAAGGTAAATTTACCTTATTTGTAAAACAGTTTGTGGTGCTTGCAGCTGTATTTTTGGTGGTCAAAATGGCTAACGGTAAACTGTCGGAGCATAAGGCAGAGCTCAAAGACCAAATGTCTGCTATTACCATCCAACAAACCAATAAAGAAGATTATTTGGATAATAAAGACCATTTGTTACGGCTAGAGCCGTTGTTCCCCGGTATGGAACAAAAAAGTGACTGGATGCCCAGCACCTTGATGAGCTTATTTGGGAAGCATGATTTATCCCCCAAAATAGATGGTAACTTTGCGGAAAATGACCAAAAGGTATTTATGGTGGTGTCACAGCCGGTTTCGTGGCAACAAAGCTATAAAGATTTAGGGAAAATGTTAGCAGATATGGAAAACGGAGATGCTTTTTTGCGGGTGTCTGAGATTTCTATTTCCAAGCTGACCGGAAAAGAAGATTTGGGTAACAATGCGATAACGGTTAAATTTAATACCGTATTTCCCAAAGAGAAATATGGTCCGAAATTATTTAAGGACTATGCCCAGCAAATGGAAAAAATCAATGCCCAAAAACAGCCTGTGGCAGCACCGGCTACGAATCCCACGGAGGGAGCCAAATGAGAAAGTATACATTTTTAGTCATTGGATGGGTGGGAATTATCTTATGTGCGGCCCCGGCTGTATATGCCCAGGGGAATTTTGCGGAAGACGATGGCATGATGGACGGGTTTGACCGCGCAGGGGAAGAGTCGGAAATGTCCGCGCCGCGGGAAGCGATTGTAAAACCGCAGGTTTCATTTTCTTTGCAAAATCAGCGTGACCCTATGCTTTCCCCGGATGATATATTGTTAATTCGGCACCGTGAACAGCAACGCATGGCTGCCGAAGCCGCCGAGCGCCGCCGCCAAGCCGAAGCTGAGAAAAAACGCCTGGCCGAAGAAGAACGCCGCCGCCAATGGGAGCTGGCTTTGATTAAAGACCCTACTATTATCATCCGCAACCAAATTCATATCAGCGGGTTGATTGATAAAGAAGTATTGATAGAAGGGAAACTTTACACAGTAGGGCATACGTATAAAGGGGCTAAAATTGTGGCCGTCGGGCCGGATTCGGTTACCTTTGTATATAAGGGGCACCGCTTTGTAAAGAAAGTGAAAATTTAAAACGGATTTGCAGTATTTAGTTCATTTGAAGTATACTCACACAGGAGGATAGATGACAAATCGTTTAGCAGTAATGTTGGCAGGTATTGTCACGTTGGGGATTACGGTTCCGGCAGTTGCCCAGCAGGAACGCCAAATGATTCCCAGTGATGGTGCCATTGCTTTAACGGAGGACGTGAAAGTAACAGCTGCTCCGTCCACCGCTACGGACCTGTATAAGGAAGTGGAAACTTCTTCTCCCTTAGACAGAAAAGTGTCCATTCGGGTAGCGAATGTGCCGATATCGGCGTTCTTAAACAGTATTACTACCCAGGCCAAGATTAACTTTATTATGAGCGAAGAATTCGCGAATAAGAAAGTGACCGCCTCGCTTACGCGCGTAACGGTGCGTGAAGCGTTAGATACCCTGCTTCGGGTACATGGGTTGGCGTACCAACGCATTGGTAAGAGTGACAGCTATGTCGTAACCAAGCGTTCCAATGATGCGCCGGACACGATTACCAAAATTTATACGCTTAGCTATATCTCGTTGCAAGGGGTAGGCTCTGCGCAAAACGAACTGAACAGCATTATGCCGCAAGATGTGTCTACTGGGAATTCCTCCGGTGGTTTTTCCAGTGGGTCTACCTCTTATGATTCATCTGGCATGACCAACAATCTGCGTATGGGCGGTGGCGATTCGTATGCTACCGGCTCTACGATTACGGGCATTGTGGGCAGCATGTTATCCCCTGTGGGTAAAATTGCCGTTGACCCGCGCACGAACAAATTGATTATTACAGACGTGCCGGAAGTATTTCCGCAAGTGGAAAACATCTTAGCGGAATTGGATATCAAGCCTCCGCAGATTTTAATTGAAGCGCAAATTGTGGAAGTCAGCAAGACCAGCGGTTTAAGCCTTGGGTTTGAATATGGTGGTTCTGACGGTACACTGGCGCAGATAACGGCTCCTTCCCGTACGCTCACTTCGGAATTTTTCCATGGTAAAACGTACGATGGTAGCCAAAAATTACACGGTTGGGATTGGATCTTCCCCAGCTCCAAAGAATTGGAAAACGAAAGTTCTTCCTCTTCCGGCGGGACGACGACTACCACTACCACCGGTAACAGCGATAACCAAGCCGGGGTACTCAACCTTAACGCATTTAACATTGTCCTCAAAGCGTTGTTAACCCGCGGGGAAGCCAAATACTTGGGTAAACCCAAAGTAGTAACGCTCAACAACAAAACCGCAACGATTACCACCTCTACGGATGCTACCGTAGGCCGTACGGTAACCGATTCCGGCAGCACAACTGCTACGGCGACGACTACTACATCCGCCGAACGTAAACGGGTGGGTTTGACCTTGCAGGTAACCCCGCAAGTCAACCGCGAAGGCTACGTAACCTTGTACATACAACCTACGTATTCCGATGTAGTAGCTTCGGGGTTTGACTTTGCTTTGGATACCATCACGCGTGCCGCTTCTACGCTGGTGCGTGTGAAAAACGGACAAACGGTTGTCATCGGCGGCTTACTCACTTCGCGCGAAACGGATCAAACGCGCAAAGTACCGCTGCTTGGGGACATCCCGCTGTTAGGTTGGTTGTTTACCAGCCGCTCTAAATCCAAGAGCACGACGGACTTAGTCATCTTTATCACGCCGACTATTTTGGCGGAATAAGTGTGAGAGTTTTTACCTGCCCCCAGTTCCCTGGGGGCAGGTATGTACGCTATAAGGCGGTTGTAATAGGGTTTATATGGCCAAACAGTTAAATGAAATTTTAGTCGAACAAGGGAAAATTACAGCCGAGCAAGATAAACAAGCTCAGCTTTACGCCAAGCAAAACAATATCTCTATTGCCGAAGCTATTTTGCGCTTTGGTTTTGCTACCGAAGAACAGGTAACAATTGCTCTTTCCAAACATTTTGCTATTCCATATGCTTCCCGTGAGAACGGTATTTTAGTACCAGAACGGGAGCAAAATTTACAAGAAATTATTTCCGAAAAGTTTGCGCGTGAAAACATGGTCGTTCCATTGTTTATGGAAGACGACTCCCTCGCTATTGCCCTGTTAGACCCTACCAACCTGTTTTTAATTGAAAATATCAAAATGATGTCCGGCAAGCAAGTGCAGCCGTTCATCACCAGCAAGTCACAGTTATTAGGGGTTATTGACGCTTTTTATTCCAATAAAAACTTATTGGAAGAAGTCATGAACGAAACAATGCAAGCGGTGGACCCGGCCGCCCAAGCCGCCAGCGACGAAGAAGTAGAAGTAACCGGCGTGTTGGACCTGGATCGCATGAACCCCAATGCATCGCAATATGTCAAGCAAGTAAACGCTATTTTACGTCAAGCCATTTCCGAGCGTACCAGTGATATTCACTTGGAACTATTTGACGAACGTGTAAGTTTGCGTTTCCGTATTGACGGTTCGTTGTATGAACGCACGGCGCCTGCTAAAGATGCGGTAAATGCTATTATTTCCCGTATTAAAATTTTGTCAAAATTGGATATTGCCGAAAAGCGTTTACCGCAAGACGGCAGTTTTACCATTCGTTATCAAAACCGCTCCATTGAGGTCCGTGTGTCTGTCTGCCCGGCCGTATATGGGGAAAAACTGGTGCTTCGTATTTTGGATAAAGGTACCGGTGAAATGAATATTGATAAACTGGGTTTTGAACCGGCCCAGAAAAAAGCTTTCTTGGAAGCCGCCAACTTGCCCCACGGCCTGATTTTCTTAACAGGGCCTACCGGTTCGGGTAAATCTACTACGTTAAACGCGGTGCTTACCTCTATCCGTACCAGCGAGCTCAACTTTATGACCTTGGAAGACCCGGTAGAATACAAATTGGCCGGTATCAGCCAAGTGCAGGTAAAACCCGCCATCGGGCTTACCTTTGCGGCGGGGTTGCGTTCCTTCTTACGTCAGGACCCGGACGTCATCCTGGTAGGGGAGGTCCGCGATAACGAAACTGCCGAAGCGTGCTTAAAAGCGGCTTTAACGGGTCACTTAGTGCTTTCCACCTTACACACCAACGAAGCGTTAGGGGCTATTCCGCGTTTAATTGATATGGGGATGGAACCGTTCTTATTGGCCAGCTCTATGGCGCTTGTGGCGGCCCAGCGTTTGGTACGTATTTTGTGTCCCTATTGCAAAGTGCCCCATATGCCCGATTCTGCTTCTTTAGAACGTATCATTCGGGAAGGGCACCTCAACCCGCGCGACCAAAACGCCTGGACCTTCTTTAAAGCGGTAGGTTGCCCCAAATGTTTTGGCACCGGTTTTAGTGGCCGGCGTGCTATTTACGAAGTGTATCGTATGACGGAAGAAATGCGTAATATTATCTATAAAACGCAAGATTTGGTGGCCTTGAAAAAGGCGGCCAATGCTTCGGGGGCGCTCAATCTGCGTGCTAACGGTTGGCATAAAGTGGTGCGTGGCTTGACGACGATTGATGAGATTTTAAGTATTACAACTTCCGACGAATAAAATTAGTTTGCAAAGGATGAAAATATGCCTAAATATACATATAAAGTAAGAGATGAACAGGGAAAGACCTTTACCGGGTCTTATACAACGGACAGTAAAGACCGTTTGCGTGCCGCCTTGCAAAACAAGGGTTATTTGGTACTGGATATTACAGAAGCGACGGGGGGACTCTTTTCTTCTAAGCAGACCACCCGTAAACGCGGGGGTAAAGTACCGGGGCATGTGCTCGCATTTTTTGCCGAACAACTTTCCACCCTGATTGCCGGGGGTGTGCCGTTAGTGCGTGCCGTATCCCTGTTGGGGCAGTATTCTTCTAACCCGACGTTAGGTATGGTACTTATGCAAGTAACGCACGATATTTCGGGCGGTCAATCTTTGCACGAGGCGTTGGCCCAGCATCCCCGCACATTTAGCCATGTGTGGCTGTCGCTCGTACAGGCGGGGGAAGTTGGCGGGCAAATTGCCGATACGCTGATGCAGTTGTCTATCTATACCAAAACCCAGGAAGGGATGAAAAGCAAAATCATTACGGCCATTACCTACCCGACCATTTTGTGTATAGCGTCTGTGGGCGTGTTGATTTACTTTATTGTGGGTATCGTGCCTACGTTTGCACAAATTTTTGAAGACTTCAACTTAACCTTACCGCTTTTAACCATTATTGTGTTAAAAGTATCCAGTGCCATTACCAACCATGCGGTAGCCCTTATTTTAACCATGGTGGGGTTGTTCTTTGCGTTCCGTTTTTACATTCGCACTCCCAACGGCCGCAAACGCTGGCATTCGTTCTTGCTGACCATGCCGATTTTCGGTAATTTTTTGAAGAACATTTACTATGACCGCTTGCTTTCTACCATGGCTACGTTGCTACGCAGTGGTGTAACCATTTTAAATGCTTTAGGCGTACTGGAAGAATCATTTGACGGTAACGTCATTATCCAAAACGCGCTTAAGCAAGTACGTGCGGACGTAGCGGCCGGTAAGGCCATTTCGGATTCGTTTGCGGCAACGGGGGTCTTCCCCGGCCTAATGACCGAAATGATGAGAATGGGTGAAGAATCTGGTAAGTTGCCCAGCATTATTCAAACATTGGCAAAATTCTATGCCGATAACGTGGACCAGTTTATTGCCCGTTTCTCCGCGGTTATTGACCCAATTTTAATTGTTGGGGTCGGTGTGCTGATCGGTATTATTGTGGCATCTATTTTCTTACCTATTTTCAAACTGTCTCAAATCGGCGGTTAAAGGGGTGGAAAATACAAGGGGAAATTCCCTTGACAAATGCCTGTTTTTGGCCCATACTTAAGTAAGTGCCAAAGGAGTTTGTATGCGTAGGAAATACGGTTTTACGTTAGTGGAAGTATTGTTTGTAGTGCTCATTGCCGGGGGCGTGCTTGCATTTGCCGTGCCGGCGTATAAGCGCATGCAGGAACGCGGGGATTATCATGCTGCTTTGGGTAATCTGTTGGCGCTGGGTAATGCGGTTAACTCCTTAAAGCGGGATTTAAAACTGAATACCGGGGTGTCCATTACAACCGTGCCTACCAGTGGTTCATATATCCAATATGGAGGGACAAACTGGGCAACCAAGGCCCCCAGTACCACCGCAGAAAAAAAGCAATCTTGGAATCAATATGTAGTGTCTCAAGGGACGGACGCTAATACACGCAAAGCTTTTATATGGGCGCTGACGGAGTTTGAATATTTAAAACCCTTAACCAATACCAAAGGGTATAGTTTTTACTTATTAAACGGAACTTCTACTAGCGCCGCTGTCAAACAATGTAAATCGCCCACCAATAGTGCTAAAAAGCCGATTGGTTGTATGCTTAAATCGGGTACTAAAAAAGATTGTTATTTAGGGGCGGTTATGTTGGAAGAAGGCAGTGTAGAGCGCTTAAAAGGGACGGATTGTAAATAACCGGGGTGTATATATGATAGCCAATCACAAAGGTTTTACGTTAATGGAATTGTTAATTGCGGCGGCTTTAATTGGGGTACTGGCCATGTTTGCCACGCAGGCGTTCCGTGCATCGGCCTCGGATATTCGCATTGAAGATGCTAAGTCCCGTGCGCTATTACTGGTAAGTGCCGCGCAACGCTATTATACGGAATATCCGGGTGCTGCCTCTTTCCCAACCGGGTCAAGCAATAAAATACCTGTGTTGTTGGTACCGCGCGATAAGTGTTTTACGAGTCCCGGCGCTGTGCAGAATTTGGTGGATTGCGGGTTTTTGGAATACCGTCAAGTGGCGTACGATACCAAAAATACCGACGGCACTCGTACCGGTTCGGTAGATATGTGGTTTACAAGCGCCGGCAAAGATAACGTGAGGGTATGTTTTGAGGGAAAAGGCCGTGCCAATGACGGATTTACGTATTGTACAAAAATCAACGGGGATGGTTTTGATAAAACCCCAAATTAGGAATTGTTATGAAAAATAAACAAGGTTTTACGTTAATGGAAATTTTAGCTGTATTGTTAGTCATTGCCGTAGTGGCTTCGTTTGCGGTGCCGTTGATTAAGTCTGTACGGCGTGAAATGCGCTATCAAAAAGCCAAAGCGGCGGCCGTGCAACTAGCGGAGGCGGTGCGCTCTTTTTATACGGACACAAAAGGCTGTTTAGCGTCGGGTAGTTTTTCGGGCTCGGATGCATCCGGGGTGACTTGTCCGGCGGGGCATTCAGTGTTAACCGGGATTCCGGGCAGTTGTAGCGGGGGCGCAACGGTTGTATTCGGATGTGGATATATTTCGCCCAAAATGTTTGTAGATTTGCCTTATACGTTTGCCGTGTCGGACCCGCGCACCGACGGCGTTTTTGTAACGGGGACCGAAAATGTTTCCGGCTCGGAAACGGCCCGTTCTTTTATTGTCAACCGGGATATGACAATTACCGAGGACGACTAAACATAGGAACTGATTATGAAAATTTTAAACAATAAAAAAGGTGTAACCGTATTGGAAGGTATCATTGCCTTGGGGCTTTTGGCCGTAGTGACCGTCGGGGCATTTGGGGTATTGCTGTCGGCCGCGCGTAAATCTACCCAGCCCGACATGCGCGAAGAAATGGCCCTGGCCGTTGAAAAAGCCAAAGATAAACTGCAAATTTATATTAATACCAATAATGATTCATTTGCCAAGGCACGCCTTCCCAGCGGTTTGGCCAATGGTTTGTGCGGGGGGGATTCCAACCCACTGCAGGCTGGAACAGATCATAATATTAAATGCTTATTGCCAAAAATTTGCGATGCTTCTTCGTCGCAAAGTGCATTTTCTTATAAAATAAGTAGCGGGAACTCCTTTGCTACTAATTTGGACTATACCAAACACCGGGAAGGTGGTGACAACCGTGTAGCCAAGCTATGTAATAATTGTTCGGGCACCTCCGCGGAAACATCTACTTTGAAAGTTACTTTTACCATTAAATGTAACGGGTATGAATTATGAAGAATAAAAAAGGTTTTACATTAACGGAAATTTTACTGGCCGTTATGATTGTGGGGATTATCGGGGTAGCGTTGGCGGCCCTGAGCACCGCCGCTTTGCGTGAAAGCGGGGTAGGCCGGGTGCGGCTTATGTTGCGCAACCAAGTTTCTTTGTTTTTACGTCAGCTTCGCCAAGATATCCGGGAATCGGAATCGGCCAGTGTAAGCGGTACGGGAATTACGTTAAGGCAAAGTGGTACCTCTAAGTTGGGGCCGGATCATCAGATAACATCTGAGATTTCATACACTTGCCAGGCCAACGCTACCTGTACCCGTAACGGCGAAACAGTACTCAATTATGTCCAATCCGGGACTTCTTCTTGGGCTTCCCCTTCGTTTTATACCGAATCGGCTGGGGGAAGTGACAATGTAGGGGCTATCTTGCACATACAACTAGTGGTAGGGATGAATACAAACCCGGCCATTAAAGAAATTGTGGACGAAACAATTATATTGCCGCACGGTTTTGCTATAAAGCCGGTAGGCAGCTAAAGGGAGAAAATACCATGTTGTTAAATAAACGGGGTGCGGCTTTGTTACAGGTATTGATTGTAGCGGCTATTTTAGCCGGTATGTCTGCTATGATTTTGCGGTTGTCTCTTTCCCGCACGATTACTTCCCGCCAAACACGTCACACCATGATGGCGCAATCGGTCATTGAGTCTTGCATGGCGGAAGTAAACGCTATTTGGGCCACTAAAACGCCGGTTGCCTATGCGCGGGATTTAGCGGCTTGTCAAATGTGTGATTCTTCAACGGATTCCGGTTATGGGTGCGAATCGGGCAATGATGCCAATGGATTCCCTAAAAAGCAAAAACATACTTGTTATGTAGAAATTTCCAAACAACATAATATTACATACACGGTAGAAGCTAAAATGGAAAGCGTAGCAGGGGCTTCTCAGCCTTGTAAAATTACCTATACCATTTTAAACAGCCGGGATACATTATAAACTATGTATAAATGGGCGGCAATTATTTTACTGGTAGGGGGTGTAAACGCATGGGGGCAGACCTCGGCGGACCCGAATATTCAGGTTCCCACTGCGGTAGTGGCGCCGTCTTCTTCTGTAGATTTACTTAAAGAATCTGCCAAACAAAATTCTCCGTTCGCCGCGCCGGGGTCCAAAAAACCGCCGCGGGTGGTGCGTGCGCCGCGCCCGACAGTTACTTCTACCCCTGCCGCCACGGCCCGGTCTTCGGCCCATACGTTGGATATCCCTTTAGCGGTGGGGGGTTCTACTACTACCGTGCAAACTACGGTAGCCCCGGCCCCTAAACCTAAAACCGTTCAACCCAAAACCTCTGCAGTTACTACGGCCCCTTCTACCGCAACCATTACGTCGGAACCGGTGGAAAATACCGAGGAAGAAGATGCGGCCGACGCGGAGCTGGAATATGCCGTAAAAATGTTGGAAGAATCTAAAAAAGAAGCCCAAACGGGCCGCGCTATTCCGCCTTCTGCCGCCAAAAACAAACCTTCTAAGGTGCCTTCTGCCAAAAAAGCGTTTAACCCAAATGCTTTCCGCCCCGGGGTACAGTGGATGCCGTCTAAGAGTACCCATTTTGATATTTATACCCAAAAGCCCAACGGTTCCATTGGCTCGGCTAATATGGCCATGACTTTTGAAACCGCTTACGATACGCTTAGGCGCTTTATTCCGTGGATGATGTCCGGCCGGGTGCGGGTGTTTGTATATCAGGACCATAATTCCTACTTGCGCTATGAGCCCAATGCCAAAGCTTGGACGCGTGCCGTAGCCTACCCAACCCGCGGGGAAATTGTCGTCTATGACGAGCCCGGCAAAACACAAGAACTTAAAGAAGTGTTTGCACACGAGCTCACCCACATTTTTACCCAACAATTTTTTGACAAGCACCAAACCGGGCGTATTATGACGCCCACTTGGTTAGACGAAGGGTTAGCCGTGCTGGTGGAAGACCAAATGTTTGCCGGCAAACAAGGCGGCCCGTGGGATCATGATTACCGCACCTTACGTTTTGAGCGGGACCCCAGCACCATGCCGGCTAATTTTGGTTCTAAATCTATGTTTAGCGGATTTGAGCCCAAACCGTTCACGCCCATTTCCCAACGCGGAAACAAAAATATAAACCGCCGCGGCAAACCCGTGCGTTTAATGCCGTTTGAAGATTTTATGCAGGAAGGCTCGCTGGAGGCGGCCGAAGGCAAGGCAGACGTGCAAAATTGGTATTTGCAAGCCTATTTAATGGTTCGTTTTTTGCTGAATCCGGCGGGGGGAATGTCTCCTTCTAACCGTATGCAATTTGAACAATTTACCCGCCTGGTGGCCGACGGAGAGGCCGTGCGCGACCCTTCTACCGGTTTTTTAGTCAAAGATTCCCGCGGCAAACAAGTCTATGAGCCCTATTCCGTGGAAAAAGCGTTAGAACGCGCTTACCATTATAGAAACATATCGGCTTTTGAAGATGCGTTTTGGAAGTGGCTTAATAAATAAATTGATTTAAATATAACTTAAAAGCCCCCGGTTTGGGGGCTTTTAAATTGCTACGGAGAGGGAGGGATTTGAACCCTCGAAACCTTGCGGTTTACAGGTTTTCGAGACCTGCTGTTTCAACCACTCACACACCTCTCCAATTATATCGTTGCCGAGTGGCAGGCGCAGATATCTATCTCTATTATATCAAACTTCTACCTACTAAGCTAGTTTACAAAGAAGATAGAAACTCATTCACGGCTGCGGCGGCCCAAGCAAATTCGTCGTGCCCGCCCGTTGGTGATAAAAAGCGTTGCACCTGTGAAATACCGTCAACCAGCTTGGCACTTTGTTGCCACGGTAAAGTAACGTCGGCCTTGCTGGTGCACAGCAACACCGGCCCTGTAAGCCCGGGCGTTAAGCGGGTGTTATCAAAAAGATTAAACCACAAAAACGGGGTTACAACCGCACGAATTAGGCGGTAATTCCACGCCTTGGGTTGATAGCCGTGCGTGGCCCAGCTGGCGGCCATGTCGGGCGTACTTAAAAACGGGCTTTGCAAAATCAAGGCTTTGAACGGCAAATTTTTGAACGCTTGTGCGGCGTATAACGCGCAGGCATTGCCTAACGAATGGCCATATAATACTACGTTTTGCGGGGGGATTTGCAAAGCGTCCAGCGCATAATGAACGGTGGACAACGCATCTTGTTGCAAGTGCTTTTGGCTGGGGGTTCCTTTAGAAAGGCCAAAGCCGCGGTAGTCCAGCATTAGCACGCCATAGCCTAGCGCTACATACGCTTGGGCAAAATTTTCAAAGTGGGATATATTTCCGCCCCGCCCGTGGAAAAATACAAGCGTGGGTTTACCGGATTGGGCCGCCAAATAAACGCCCACCAACGGCCCGCAATGCACGGCGGTAAACGGCAATTTTAAAGGCCAGCGCTTTTTTTTCGGGCGGAAAATAATACGCCCGCCTATACATGCCAGCACGTACCAAATAACCCCTATCCCCAGTAAGATGACGACGTAATTCATACTTATATTATAGCTTTTTAGGGCCTAGGGGCGTATAGGCCCAAGGGCCCTTGTATTGCACGCGTACAATAGGCATAATAAAAATATGAACAAATCTATTGTAACTTTACTTGTTGTATGTGTGCCGTTTGCCGCATCTGCCCAAGGGGGCAAAATGGTGTTAAACGGTGCCAAAAAAGCAGTGTCTAGCCGCACCGCCCTGCAAGGGGTCAAATATGTGCCGCCGGCTACTTCGCAACTGGCGGCGCAAGTGGAGCGGGCCGCCGCGCAAGCCACAGTACCTCACGGCGTTAGTCAGCAAGCGGTACGTGCTTCGTCGCGCAGTGGCTACTTATACGCCGGGTTGCCGTTTATGGATTTGGCAACTTCCCACAATGTGCAACCCAAACGCAATTTTATTAACAAGCGTTACCCGTCGGGATTGTTGGAAGAAGAACAACTGATTAACGATTGGTTGGAATATTTTAAAAACGGTTATTTTAAACCGCGCGACCAGGTAGAAGCCATTGAAGGGATGACCCCGCGCCAAATGAATAACATCATTGAGTATTTGTACTGGATGCCTATGGAAGAGGCGCAGGAAATTATTTTAAACCCCCTGCGCGATACGGGCCGCCTGCCGGACTTTATGTATGCCAACAAACTGATTCCTGGCACCAAGCGTTTGCCCGCCCAGTATTATAAAAATAAATTTAACCAAAACGTAGATATTTTTGTAAAACTGGCCGAAGAAGACGGCACTATTTTTACGCATAATGCCCAACTCAAAGAGTTGATGAGTGCGATGAAAGATTATACGTTTAAGCAAGGGTTTTCGTATAAAAACTCGCCGGAGCTTTCGTCAGGCCTTCGTAAAAATTGGGAAGCCATGTACGCTGAAATCAGCAAACCCGGCATCACCAGCACCAACCGCGCACTTATCAATAAATTATGGAATGAGCCGGTTCAACTTGCCGACGGTACACAAGTGAGTTTAAAGGACTACTTTACCCAGCGGCGCAAAACAGCTTTTTACGAAGAAGCCGTGCCGGAATTTTACTTAAACAGCCCCAAATGGGTAGCGTTGGAAAACGAACGGCGCAACTTAATTGCCAAGGATTATCCTTTTACCCCGCAGGATGCCAGTGCCTTTAACAAATTACAGGAACGCTGGGCGTTGGGCAACCCGGATAAATACTTAACCTTGGAACAATTTGGACACATGATGACGGCCCCTTATAAAGATAAATATGGCGCTTTACGTGAAATGGCCAGCCGTTCTCAAGCCGCAGTATCTATGCAAAATGACCCGATGCTTGGGTTAAAAGCACAAACGCCTACATCTACCACCATTCAAGTCAATAATTTTGACAAAGTGGGCGGCGTATGCCAAATGGCCTTTAGTGACGGTGGCTATATGGGCCGTGTGCACGAAGGCTATGATGGCACTTCAACTGTTGCCCGGTTTGAGCCGGTGGTGTTTGATAACGTGCGTGTAGTAACGTTTGATATGGAAACATTAGAGCCGCGGGTAGTCACGTTGGGGAAAGTTTCCTACGTCAAAGATTTGAAAAAACCCGATATTGACCGGGTGCGTGCTAGCTCCATGGTGGGCGACGGGTTAGATGCCTCGCGCGACGTGCTTACCGTCGGCCGTGCCGAGCGTGCCCTGCGCGATATTCCGCACCTGCGCGCTACGATTTACCCGCAAAACCGCGTACAAAACGCGGGCGACGTACCGTATATGAAAGGCGGTGGCTTAGCCGCGTATTTGGCGCTTTTTACGCCTGATTTTTACCCGATTAAAACCGTGCGGCTTTTGAAAAAAGTGGACGGCAAATGGGAGTGGGTGCCTACACACTTTATCCGCAAAGAAGTGTTAACCCACGCGGGTTTTGTCCACCGCGACCGCCTGACATTTACCGAACAGGTGCAAGACCGGATTGTCAAAGAAAAATAGAAAAGAGCATTTCGTTTTATGGATAATGAGGGCGGCCTTATTAAAAATAGGGCTGTTTGCTTATTATTTTTTTATGCTATTTTATTCCACTTAACATTTTTTTACAGAGGGATACATTCCCTGAACTAGCACAAACTATTTGATTGGAAAGTGCCGTATGGTTAAAATAGATATGCATCGCAAAACGGTTTTGTTTAGGGGTATTTTCGTAAGTTTGCATAGCTGCTACATAGCCCATGGAAAAAGTAATATCTGGGCTATAATAGAGAAAAAGATTGGTGGGATTTGGGTCAATTACAAATCCTTTCTCGCATTTGAGTGCGTTATTATCTCCTTTACATATCTTTTTATAGTCAATATCTAATTCGGTGAGCAGGCCGTCTTTATATTGGCCGTTTTGTAAATAATATAAGTCTGCGGTTTTTTTCATATTTTGAGCTATTTGAAACACTTTTATGAAGTGAGCTTTCAGTACGGCTTGTTTATATTGCGGCACGGCTACTGCGGCCAAAATACCGATAATGAGCACTACTACTAACAACTCTATAAGGGTAAAACCCTGTTTTTTTACGTTTTTCATAAGACTTTCTCCTTTGCAATTTGTAATTTCTGTCTTTGAAAAACGCATTTAAAAACGGCCACTACTGCCGGGTTGATTCGCACTCCCTACAATAACAGCCGTGGCCTATCGCAAAACGATAAACACTCGGCACAAAACGGTGGGATTATAAGTTCCACTATTTTGTGCCTATAACAGCTGTTTTCGGACGCGAATCAAACTTTTGCTATCAAAAGAGTCCGTATTCTTTATACGGTTCCAAAAACAGGTTAAATTGTATCTATAGTATAATAAAAAACTTGTTAAATAACAACTTTTTTCAATGGATTTCAGGGTATTTTTCGTGCAAAAAGGGTGGAAATTATATAAAATAATACTAATGATTTGTTTAAGTACCCGGGCCCGTCAAATTGGCGATTCGCCCACCCTTAAAATCAATGCTACTGCCCGCGCGTTAAAAGCTGCGGGTAAACCCGTCATCCATTTGGGCGGGGGGGAGCCGACCTATCCGGCCCCGCAAAGCGCCGTAGACGCCATTATTCAAAAAGCCCAAACCCGCCAAATTAAATATACGCCCTCGTCCGGCACGCCCGAACTTAAAAAAGCTATTTTAAACTATACCGCCGCGCATTACGGCCACACGTTTGAGCCGGCCAACGTCATTGTATCGGCCGGGGCCAAACAAGCGCTTTTTAATTTTCTACTGGCCGCCGTGGAAGCGGGGGACGAAGTCGTTTTCCCGGCGCCGTTTTGGGTCAGCTACCCCGAGATGGTCAAACTGGCAGGGGGCACCCCGGTTATCGTCAAGCCCGCGCAGGGTTTGCGCGTAACTGCGGACGAAGTGATAAAAGCTGTTACGCCGCGCACCAAAGCCATTTTAATCAACAGCCCGTGCAACCCGGCGGGGCACATTTTCAGTGCCGATTTTATTCAAAAAATAGTGGAATTTGCCGAGCAAAAGCAAATTTTCCTCGTCATGGATGATATTTACCACCAACTCGTTTTTGACGGTGCCAAAACGCCTAATCCGTGCGCGTATGCGAAGAATTTTGAAAATTTAGTTTTAATTAACGGCGTGTCTAAACTCTATGGCTTGACGGGACTACGTATCGGTTGGGCCGTCAGTGCCAATAAAGATTTAATCAGCGCTATGGGCAAAATGCAGGCGCAAAGCACCTCGTGCAATAGTGACATGAGCGAAGTGGCCGCAGCGGCCGCGTTAAACGGCCCGCAAGATTGTGTGCAAGATTTGTGCCGCGTATTGGAAGATAACCGCAACACGCTCCTTGCCGAACTGGCCAACATCCCGCATTTGCGTGTGGAAAAGCCGCAAGGGACCTTTTACAGCTTTGTGGATTTTAGCCATTATTGTGCGGGCTCTGAGAAGTTGGCCGCGTATTTATTGGACAAAGCCCTCGTGGCCACCGTACCCGGTAAGGCCTTTGGCGCCGAAGGGTATTTGCGTATCAGTTTTTGTGCGGATAAAACCGCCATTATAGAAGGAGTGCGCCGCATTGCGGACGCGCTAAAAAATCTGCCCCGTGAGGGGATAAATTAGTACAGAGGGAAAATAAATGAAAACATTGAATGCAAAGCCGGACTTCTTTAAACCGACCTACGGTTTAGACAAAGCCGGAATCAAAACCACCAAGACCGTCTATTGGAACCTTTCCACCCCGGCCTTGTATCAAGAAGCGTTAAAACGCAATGAAGCCAATATCGTTTACGGCGGGCCGCTGTGCGTAAGCACGGGCAAACATACCGGCCGCAGCCCCAACGACCGCTACTTTGTGGAAACCAAAGATATTGACGGAAAACTGTTTTACAACAAAAGCAACAAAGGTATTAAAGAAAAATATTTCAACCAAATTTTTGCCAAAGTGCAAAAATATGTAGCCAATAAAGATTTATTCGTGCGCGACGCCTATGTGGGTTCTAGCGAAGCTTCCCGCGTGAAAGTGCGCGCCATTACCGAATGTGCCTGGACGAACATTTTTGTCAAAAATATGTTCATTGAGCCGGCCCAAGCGGAACTGAAAAAATTTGTGCCGCAGTTTACTTTAATCTGCGTGCCCAAAATGAAAGTAAACCCGAAAACCGACGGTACCGTGTCCGAAACCGCTATTTTGATTAACTTCAAAAAGAAAATGATTTTGGTCATTGGCTCCGAATACGGCGGCGAAAACAAAAAAGCCCTGTTCACGGTTATGAACTTCCTCTTGCCGCAAAAAGGCATTATGACCATGCACTGCTCGGCCAACGTCGGCAAAAAGAACGACAGCGCCATTTTCTTCGGTCTTTCCGGCACCGGTAAAACCACCTTGTCGGCCGATATTACCCGCGGTTTAATTGGCGACGACGAACACGGCTGGGACGACGACGGTGTATTTAACTTTGAAGGCGGCTGCTACGCTAAAGTGATCCGCCTTAACGAAGAAGCCGAACCGCAAATCTATTCCACTACCCGCCGCTTCGGCACGGTCTTGGAAAACGTGGTCTTTGACCCCGAAACCGGCAAACTCAACCTGGACGATGACACGCTGACCGAAAACACCCGCGCGTGCTATCCCTTGAACTTTATTGACAACGCCGTGGAATCTAAACGCGCTACCCACCCCAAAAACATTATCTTTTTAACTTGTGATGCCTTTGGGGTAATGCCGCCTATCTCTAAACTCTCGGCCGACCAAGCCTTGTACCACTTCATCAGCGGTTACACCGCCAAAGTGGCCGGTACCGAAAAAGGCGTCAAAGAACCCACCAGCACGTTCTCTACCTGCTTTGGCGGGCCGTTTATGCCGTTGCACCCGTCTGTGTATGCGGAACTCTTGAAAAAGAAAATCCAAAAGCACAAAGTCAACTGCTGGCTGGTCAACACCGGTTGGATTGGCGGCCCCTATGGCGTGGGCAGCCGTATTAGCATTAAATATACGCGCGCATTGCTCAACGCGGCGTTGGACGGTAAACTTGCCAAAGGCAAATTTGTGACTGACCCGGTGTTTGGCTTCCAAATCCCCACCGCTTGCGCGGGCGTTCCTGCGAACATTTTAAACCCGCAGAAAACCTGGAAAGACAAAAAAGCGTATATGGAAAAATACATGGCGCTTGCTAAGTCTTTCGTGGAGAACTTCAAAAAATACGAAGCGGGCTGCTCTAAAGCCATTCTAAGCGCCGCCCCGAAAGTGAAATAAACTTTCCGATAAGTTGTAGCAATAACGCCCCTTTTCTATTATAGAAAGGGGGCGTTGGCATTTAGGCCTAAAATACACTATACAAATTGGCTGTAATATACTATACTAAAGGTAACTTAAATCAAAAGGAGGCCTGTTTATGGCAAAAGCTAACGCTCAATTTATGAAACCCTTAACCCCCAGCACCACCTTGGCGGCTGTGATTGGTACCACCGCTCTTCCCCGCACGGAAGTAGTGAAAAAAATGTGGACCTACATTAAAACCAACGGTTTGCAAGATAAAACCAACAAACGCATGATCAATACCGATGCTAAACTAGCCCCGTTGTTTGACGGCAAAACCCAAATCAGCATGTTTGAAATGAACAAATATCTTTCCAAACACCTCAGCTAATTTGAGTTGGTAAGAGTTTTGAATAAAAACGCCCCCGGCAAGCCGGGGGCGTTTGTTTAATAGGTGCTATTATGTTTTAAAGATAATTCCAACCCATATAGTCTGTAGTTATATTTCCCCAATCATTTTCCTGTTTTCCTGTTTCACTTTGGCATATTTTAATTTGTATATCTTCTGCGCTGGAGAAACTCCTTGCAAAGCACTGTGCTTGGCCTGCCGCGTTACTGTTTATCTTGTTAAACATCAATTTATAGCCTAAAATGGGATTGCCGTTATGGTATATATCACACTCGTTTTGCGTAAGATTTTTATTAATTCGGCAATATCCCCATGAAAAATAACAGTAACTATGTTCATCTTCTTCGTTGGTACAGGAGGTAGCGCTGTCTAACCCAATATCCAACGCGTCCCAATCTTTGGTATATTGTCCGTTAGCCAAATAATATACTTCTTCGGCATTTGCAATACTTTTGGCCAAGTTTTTAATCGTGGCAAAGCGGCTTTTCCAAACGGCTTTTTGGTACTGTGGCACGGCTACGGCGGCTAATATGCCAATAATAAGCACAACGACTAACAACTCAATAAGCGTAAAACCCCGCCGGGTATTTCTTTTTTGCATACATTTTTCCTATTATTCTTTTTTGGAAACGTGTATGCAAAAACGGCTGTCGCCACCGGAGTTTATGCGAGTGAACCCAACGGGAACAGCCGTAGTTCCCGCAACAAGTGCGGGAAACATTCGGCACACGCGGGCCGTCGCCTTTGTGTGCCTAAATCGGCTGTTTTTGGACTCGCATAAAACTTTTGTTTCCAAAAGTCCTCCGTATTCTACATACGGTTCCAAAAACAATTCAATTTTTAATTTACTACCATCTCATTCTACATAATTTCTTCTTATTTTGCATTTGGGCTTTTGATACTGGGGCCGACAAAAAACCGCCCGCTGGGTTGTAGCGGGCGGCAGGGGGATCCGTTTTATTTATCTTTGCCAACCGTATTTGTTTTTGTAGTAATAATAATTGTTGAGTTGGCGCAAGTATTGCAGGTAACCAAAGGCACCTTCGTTTAAGTTGGTATTATTCCAAATATAGCCGTCCATCCCAAAGTTGAACAAATCTCGGGATGAATGGTCGTCCCCGTCGCCGGGATAAAACTTGCTGGAAGCAAACACCGCGGCGTTTGAGTCTAAAATGCGGAAGGTTTCCATCATATCTACACCGCCGTCTTCGAGCACTAAATCGGTAATGACAATGTGATAGCGGGTACCGTTGCGGATTTCTTTCAAAAAATCACGTCCGTTACGAAAGGTAGCCACCCGCGCCCCTTTGCCTAAATAACCGTTTTTAGCCCAGTATTCAAAATTGACTAAGGGAAGACGGTCGTCATTAATGACCGCAATCCGTAAATTTTCCGGGATATTTTTTAAGAGCTCGTCGCGCTCTTGTTCGGCCAGTTGCATCATAGCGGCTTTGTGTTGTTTCTCTTGGGCCATTTGGGCGGCGCGGCGTTGATAATCTTGCGGGGTGCCCGCATATTGTTCTTCGTCAAAGTCGTCGTCCTCTTCTTCGCCGGCAATCATGGTTTTGGAATTGGGTAAATAGGGGGAAGTCCCATCCGGGTTGTGCAGGGCAAACTCGGCCATGACAAAGGTGCGGTTATCTTGGCGGAAGATAGAGGTCGGCTTGGCCAGCATGCCTTTGATTAGCGGGTTGAACGCACCGAACATACGGTCCCAAAATTTTTGTTGCACCAGTAAGTACGGATCTTTGTTAATAGCTTTTAAGAGAATCGATACTTTTAAACGCGTTTGAAAAATAATTTTATTGATGTACACTTTTTCTTGTAGTCCCAGTTGTTTTCCCTCGTTTGTTAAAGAGGAATAGATGACTTTTGGCATAACGATAGCATAGTTTTTTTGGATAAGTTGGGTTAATGTTGTATATTCGCGTTGTAAATAGGCTAAGGTGTCAGGCGGAACTTCGTGGGTTAAGTAGCGCGGCAAATCCTCAAGGTTGCTGGGGTCTGCTTTAATCCACAATACACGCAAAGCCTCAAATTCTTCTTTCCAACGTTCCCGTTCCAACGGCGGGATATATTCGGCTGTGCTGGCTATTTGGGCTTGCTGACGCAAATACATAATGCTACGTTCTTCGCTACGCACAATTGCCGGTGAACCTAACACCGTCATGGCGGAAGGTACAATGGAATGTTTGCCGGTTTCTTTCCCCTTGCCGTCGGCAATGGACACGCCCTCATCTTCCAATACCGGGATCGTATGGGCCGCGGTAACAACGGTTGAAGCTACAGCCGGTTGGAAATTTGGGTGTGGATTTTGGATGAAAGAATTAGGAACGGACAAATGAGGGGCATAGGTAAGCCCGGCTAGTTTACGTTCTACTTGTAAGGTCAAGCCTTGGCCGGTAGCGGCTTTGACCACATGCCGGAGGGTTTTTTCACTGCCGGCGTGTGCCGGCAACCCTGCACAGGTAGCCAGCAAATAAACACAAAGGTATATACATGTAGTAAGTGTATGTTTGTTCATACTTATAGCGTAACACAAATTACATTTATTTAACAGGGGCAAAAGACCTACATAGCGGGTGGGCCCTTTTAAAAAATAGCTGTGCGTCCCTTGGCAAATTTTGTAAAATAACGAGGTACACCGTTTAGGAGGAATACACGTCTGTTATGGACGCATTAAATCAACTTGCCGGCGCCTTTACAGCGCTGTTTCACGAGCCGTCTTTACAAAGTATTTACGACGTAATGAATGGTTTTAACGCCCTGATTTGGGGCCCGCCGATGATTTTCCTGCTCTTGTTCTTGGGGATTTATTTCACGGTCAAACTTCGTTTTATCCAAAAATATACTTGGCCCGCTATGAAACTTTCCGTAGCCAAGGCCGAAAGTGAAGGCATGGTCAGCAGTTTTGGCTCGCTGGCTGTGATGATTGGTGCCACGGTAGGAACGGGCAGTATTATCGGCGTGACTACCGCCGTAGCCGAAGGCGGCCCGGGCGCCCTGTTTTGGATGGTGGTAGCCGGGTTTTTCAACTTTGCTATTAAGTATAGCGAATGTATGGTGGCCTTCAAATACCGTGTGCGTTTGGCAGACGGCGAATACGTGGGTGGCCCCATGTATTATTTGTCTAACATTTTAAAATTTAAATGGTTGGGCATTACTTTTGCGGTGGGTACTCTTTTAATGGGGCTTACGGCGGGCAGTGCGTTGCAAACCAACTCCATTGCCGACGCCTTGCGCGAAGGTTACAACTTAAACCCGTGGTATGTGGCGTTGTTTGTATCGTTTGCGGCGGCCATTGTTATTTTGGGCGGCGTCAAACGTATTGCCTCTTATTCCGAATGGCTGGTGCCGATTATGGGCAGCTTGTATTTACTCATTGCCATTATCGTCATTATTATGAATTTTTCGCACATTCCGGGTGCAATTATGATTGTGCTTAAAGGGGCTTTTACGGGCAAAGCCGCCGCGGGCGGTGCTATGGGGATTGGCATTTTGGCTTTCGTGCAGGCCATGATCCCCGGTGTAACGGCGGGGGTAACCCGTGCCGTACTGGCTACCGAAGCCGGGTTAGGTAGTGCCTCTATGGCCGCGGCCGCCGCGCGTACGCGCAGTGCCACGCAAATGGCTATTGTGTCAGCCACGTCGGTATTTTGGGCTATTTTCATTTGCAGTTTAACGGGTATTGTGATTGTGCTGGCGGGGGATTACACCAACCCCAACGTCTATGCCGCCAACCTGTGCAACAGTGCCTTTAAAACGGTACCTTATATCGGTACGCCGATTTTGGTGTTCTCGCTGGTGATTTTTTCGTTCACCACCATTATCGGTTGGGGATATTATACCGAAAAATCTTTGCAGTTTTTGTGCAAAGGGTCCAATGCCCTTATTAAACCCTCGCGCGTGTTATTTATTCTCTTGGTATTTGCGGGGGGGGTCATCGGTACGAGTTTCTCCACGGATTTATTTGTCGGTCAGTCCGTGTTACGCACGGCCGAGGCTAATATGTCCACGCGTTTTATGTGGGCGCTTGTCATTTTGACCATGACCATGATGACCATCCCTAATATATGGGCGTTGTGGTGTTTCCGCAAAGTGATTAACAAAACCACGCGTAAAAACTTGCGTGCCTTGGTAGGTAAGCAAGCGTGTATGGAACGTGCCGCTGCGGCGCGCGCGGCCAAGGCCGCCAAAAAAGCCGAAAAAGCGGCCGCTAAGGCCGCCGCCGAGCAACAAATTGCGGAAGACAAAGCGGTAGAGCGTACCTTTTTAGCCGCCAAACGGGTACGTAAAGATAAAAAATAAATAGGTGCTTTTTTCAAAAAACCATAACTCCCCTGCCGGTTAAGCAGGGGAGTTTTTCGTCGGGAAAATAACAATAAATTTTTAAAAGCGTAATAGAATACTACTTAAAAAGTTTTGTGTCAAGCCCTATTTAAAAAAAAACTTGCACGCGGTTGCGCAAATGAGTTTTAATAGAAATGTAGGGAGTATATATTAAACAGGAGGAGTATCCATGAAGAAATTACTAGGCGTGCTGCTCGCCATTGCGATGTCTTGGCCTGCTGGCGCAACTGTACTCAAAAATGTGGAAGTAATCGGCGAAATTCAAACCATCGCCTCTGATGTAAGAACGAATAACATTGACGTAGCGGGTGCTAGAACCTATAATACGGGTACCACTGCTCGTGTATTAGCGGGTTTATCTGCCGATTTGGTGGAAGATGTAACCGCTAACTTATTGTTCCAATATGCTAACGAATGGGGACAAGATGAAGCCGCTGGCAGAACGATGCAAAATTATGAAGACAACATCCGCTTAGTGAACGCCAATGTGGTGTTGCATAACCTGTTCTGCGCGTTTGACGTAACGGTCGGCCGCCAATTCTACGGTGATGAAGACAGCGCCGTCATGTATTTTGGCCCCAACCACTACAACGCCGAATTTAACGGTTATGTCCGCTCGTTAGATGCCGCCAAATTGGTCTATGCCGATGATTTCAAAGCCTTCACCTTAATCGGTGGTCGTTCCAATAATACGGCCTTGGCTGCTCCTTATACGGGTGGCGTAACTAGAACCTTTGACGTATATGGTGCTGATTTGAAATTAAACTTAACCGACGCCGTAAAAGCCCAAGTATATGGCTATGATGTGCGTGATTTAAACGGCGATGACGATGCTGGTTTCTACGGTGCCAAATTGGCCGCAGATGTGGAAGCTTTCCGCGCCGGCGTGGAATATGCCCGCAACTTTGGCGGTAAACGCTTAATCAAAGAACACAAAGGCACCGGCCACATGTTGAAAGCCGACTTGGCTTTAGACATGAACAAAGTAACCGCCCGCGGTACTTTCTTGTATGCCAATGATAACTTTTTTGCACTTGGCAACTATACTCCCGGCTTGTTAGTGGGTCACCGCTTAGGTGGTAACATTTATAATTATAGCAACGACGGAGTAGGTATGTTCAACCTCGGTTTTGATTTTAAACCGTTTGAAAAATGGACCTTCGCCTTGGATGGCTATACATTCCAAGATCACCGCTTTGACCACTCGGCCACCTTGGAAGCTGACTTAACCGCCAAATATGCCCACAACGAATATGTGGAACTGTTTGCCGGTATTGGTTATGCCAAATATACCAAGACCAATGGTTATCTTACCGCCTATAGCAAAGATCGCTTGGGCTCTGACAACGTCAAAGGTCAACTGGGCATGTTAATCAAATTCTAATTCCACATTAGATAAAACTTCTCCCCCGGCTTAGCCGGGGGAGTTTTTTTATATAAACGGCGGACACAAACATCCCATAAAAATCCCCCGCAGGGCGGGGGAAATCATGAGGAAACGCGCTTCCCGGCTAGAAGTACAAATCTCTTTTGCCGGCTTTAATTTTTGCCAAATTCTCGTCAATCAGCTTGCGGATCGGCGTGCCCTCGGCAAATGCGTCTTTGGCGGTACTTTCAATAAGCGCATACCCCTTGGCCTTGAGGGGGGCGGGGGCAAAGTCCTCTAAATACTCGGCAAACGTAAACATGGCGTTAGGCAAGCAGTGGGTTTTAATAAGCCCCGGCTTAGCCATATCCATAAAATCTTTGCCAACGCGCCCCAAGCGGTAGCATCCCGTACAGAAAGACGGCATGTGCTTGGCGTCCACCACCGCGTCAATCACTTGCGCAAGTGTACGCTCATCGGTCAGCGTAAATTGGCTACCGTTGTCTTTATCGTAAGAGTATCCGCCCGGGTTTACGCGCGACGCGGCCGAAATTTGCGATACGCCTAACTCCAAACACGCATTACGCATGGCGGGGCTTTCGCGCGTGCTTAAAATAATACCCGTATAAGGCACGGCCAAGCGCAAGACGGCAATACATTGTTTAAATTCGTCGTCGGTCAGTACGTCGTTGGGGTGTTGGCTAAAGTCACTTCCCTCAGCGGGCTCAATACGCGGAATGGAAATGGTATGCGGCCCTACGCCGTATTTCTCGTCTAAATACCACGAGTGCATAAGCGTAGCCAAAATCTCGTATTTATGGTCATACAGGCCCAGTAGCGGCCCGATACCCACGTCGTTAATACCGGCCTGCAAAGCGCGGTCCATCGCGTCTAAGCGGAACTGGTAATCTTTCTTCGCGCCCGCCAGGTGCAGCTTTTCGTACGTTTCTTTGTGGTACGTTTCTTGGAACAGCTGATACGTGCCAATGTTGCACTTTTTAAGGGCTTCAAATTCGGGGATCGTCAGCGGGGCGATATTCACGTTTACGCGGCGGATATTTTGGCCGTTCCAACGGGTTTCGTAAATGGCGGCTACGCTGTCATACACATATTGCAAACCTCCGCCGGGATAAGCCTCACCGGCCACCATTAAAATACGTTTGTGGCCTTGTTGCAGTAGGGCGGTAACTTCTTGGTGGATTTCCTCGCGCGTGCTGGCGTGGCGTTTAAGTGCGGTGTTGGATTTGCGAAACGCACAATACACGCATTCATTCGTGCAAATGTTAGAAATATACAGCGGCGCAAACAGCACAATGCGGTTGCCGTAAATGGCTTCTTTAACGTATTTTGCCGTGTCAAACAGTTGGTCTAGCAAGTTGCGGTCTTTTAAGTTAAGTAAAACGGCGGCATCTTCTAACGAAATGCCTTTAAGTTCGCGGGCTTTGGCCAAAATGCGGGCCACGTCCGCTTCGGTATAAGAGTTCCCTTTTTCCAGGGCTTTATTTAATTGTTCGTCATTGATAATCATATACTTATATTTTACTACTTTTAGAGGGGGCTTGTAGCATTTTGCTATAATATACTCATGCCGAAGAAGGAAAGTATTTTAATCGTGTGCACCAACCGCAAGGCCTACCACGACTATTTTGTAGAAGACACGTACCAAGCCGGGCTGGAGCTTTTAGGCGCCGAAGTCAAATCGTTGCGTCAAAAAGAGCTGAGTCTGGAGGGGAGCTTTGTGCGTGTGGAAAACGGCCAAGCGCGCGTCTATCAAATGCATATAAAACCCTATAAATTCAATTCTTTGGCAGAGCTGGACCCGACGCGCCCGCGCCGGCTGTTACTGACTAAAAAAGAACTGCGCAAGTTGGAAAGTAAATCTCAAATCAAAGGTTACGCTTTGGTGCCGCTGGAAGTCTATTTTAAAAACGGTTGGGCCAAACTAAAACTGGCACTTGCCAAGGGTAAACATACTTACGATAAGCGCGAATCTTTGAAGAAAAAAGATCTCAACCGCGACATGGAAAAGCAGTTCAAAAACTCCATTAAGTTCTAGGATTGTTCTACTTTCGCCCGGCAATCATCTTTTTAATCTTGGGGGAGTTTAACTCCCACAGCGCATTTTTGGCTACCCACACGGCGTTGCGGTTGTCCGGGTACAAATCTAAAATTTCGTGGGCACATCCAATGGCATAAGGCGTTAAGTGCGGGTTTTTTTTGCCAATGTTGCGTAGCGCCCAGTTGACGGCCTTAAACACCATGGGGCGCGGGTCCGCGGCGTGGTTTTTAATAAAAGGGAGCATTTTAATTAAATCTTTGTCGGCGGTTTTGGCGCGCGGCATAGCCAGCACCGCCAGCGTGGCAAACCCGGCGCGGCGGACAAATTCTTCTTCTTTGCGCATCCAGCGCTCGGCCAAGATAAGTTGGTTTTTTACTTTTGAAAATAAATTAAGCGCACACGCATCGCAAATATCCCACGAGTTTAAATCTTTTACCCAAGTGTTCAGTTGTTCGCGCGTCATTTTAGCTGGGTCGGCCAGCATAGAAGCCAAAATGCGTGCCTCGTGGATACCGCTGGCCCACAGCTCACCGGCCAGGGGTTGGTCCGGCTTGGCAAGTGTTTTAGCTAACTTACGCAACTGTGTGACGGGTGTACCGACGGCAAACTGTGTGTTAATGCCAAAGCGTTTTTGCATTTGTGTTTTAAACGCGGGGGAAGAAAGCGCCTTAATTTGGCATACAATTTCGGCAGCAGTGGGGTGGCTCATACGCCCCCAAAGCGCCGCGTGCGCTGGGCGTACGCATCTAAGGCTTTTTGCAGTTCTTGGGCGTTAAAATCGGGCCACAACACGGGGGTAAAATAAAACTCGCTATACGCGGCTTGCCATAAGAGGAAGTTGGAAAGCCGCTCCTCGCCCGACGTGCGGATGATGAGTTCCGGGTCCGGCACACTGGGTTGATACAAATGGGCGGCAATGTCTTCCATAGAAATTTCTTTTTTGCCTTGCGCGATAAGGGTATTAACGGCGTGCACAATTTCCTGCCGCGCGCCGTAGTTCAGCGCCAAATTGACGGTAAGGCCCGTATTTTTAGCGGTGCTATTCACGGCCTTGTCTATTTTTTCCAATACGGCGGGGGGGAGTTTTCCGCGTGCGCCGCTAACCAGCAAACGGTAATTTTTTTTGCCGGCCTCGCCGGTGTAGGTGTCCAGCGTTTTGCACAACAGGTCCATGAGTCCGTCAATTTCGTCTTGCGGGCGGGCCCAGTTTTCGGTGGAAAACGCATACAAGGTAATAAATTTAATGCCCAACTCAGCGGCGGCCTCAATGGTGCGTTTGACGGCGTTAGCTCCCTCGCGATGTCCCGCCAGGCGCGGCAGACTGCGCTGTTTGGCCCAGCGTCCGTTTCCGTCCATAATAATGGCAATATGTTGGGGAATTTCGTTCATACCTATATTTTAGCATTTTATCCCACGCGGCCCCAACATAATAACCCGGATTAGGGAAGTTTATAAATGGTCCAGTTACCCGTGGTATGATTCTGTTTCTTTTCTTTTCGCCAGCTAGAGGTACCATTTGGGGTGCCTCCTAACGATTTGCATACATTATTAGCTGCCGTATTGTTTATGTCCGCCCAACATTCACGGGTTCCTTGTTTGGCAGTATTCATATCATGTAAAGGATATTGTAAATAAGCTAGGCCATTGTTGTTTTTTAAGAAACCACCTACTGCGTTTGAAGATTCCCCCTGGTAATCATAGCTTTCGTGGGTACAATTAAATGTGCCATTACCCACGGAAGAACAATTGCCGATTTCAATATCTAATGCTGTCACATCATCATTGGGATATTCTCCATGGGCTAAATAATATACTTCCAGTGCATTGACGATAGTTTTAACGTTGGCCATCATGGTACTCATACGGCTTTTGAGTACGGCCTGTTTATACTGCGGCACCGCCACCGCGGCCAAAATTCCGATAATTAGTACGACGACTAACAGCTCAATAAGGGTAAACCCGCGGGTTATACTCCTCGCCCCTTGTGGGAGAGGACGAGTGCGCCAGCACCGTGGTGAGGGGTTGTCTAATAAGCTTACATTTCTTGATTTCATAAGTTTTTCTCCTTATATTGTCAGGTTTACACCTGACTTACATTTTCAATTTTCTGCTTATGAAACCAACAAAAACGGCTGACTATACAAGAGTCCGCACTACGGTACTCCATACAACAGCCGTAGTTTACCACTTGCGTGGCAAACATTCGACGCAAAACAACCGGGTAATTAATCCGTTCATTTTGCGTCTTAATTTCGGCTGTCTTTGGAGTAGTGCGGTGCTTGAAATTTCAAGCTACCCCGTATTCTTCGTACGGTTCCAAAAACAGGATCAAATTGTACCTATAGTATAATAAAAAAGCGCACATTTTACAATGTGCGCTTTAGGTAATAGAGGTGTTGTTACGGTCTAATTTTATCCATCATACGCGGGAACGGGATTGTTTCGCGTACGTGTTGTAGCCCACATACCCATCGCACCATGCGCTCAATACCCATCCCAAACCCAGCGTGTGGCACACTGCCGTAGCGGCGCAAGTCCAAGTACCAATCGTAATTTTGCGGGTCTAACCCCTGTTCTTTGATGCGTGCAACGAGTGTATCGTAATCGGCCTCTCTTTCACTACCGCCGATAATTTCGCCGGCGCCTTCGGGGCCGATCACGTCCACAGCCAACACCACTTTGGGGTTTTTCGGGTCGCGCTTCATATAAAACGCTTTGATTTCGGCCGGGTAGCGGTGAATCATAATGGGCGTGTCGTAATCTTCACCCAAAAGGGTTTCTTCGTCGCCGCCAATGTCGCCGCCCCAGGGGGTGTTGTTGCCTTTTTTATGCAAAATTTCAATGGCGTCGGTGTAGTCAATGCGCGGGAATTTCTTTTCCACGGTGGCTTGCAGTTTAGACGTGTCGCGCTCCAAAATTTTAAGGTCCGCGGCGCGGTTTTTGAGCACTTGCCCGACGATATATTTAATGAAATCTTCGGCCAGGTCCATGTTATCATCCAAATCGTTGTACGCTACTTCGGGCTCTACCATCCAAAATTCCGTCAGGTGCCGGCGGGTTTTGGACTTCTCTGCGCGGAACGTCGGCCCAAAGCAAAACGTGCGCCCCAGCGCCATGGCCGAGGCCTCCCCATATAACTGTCCGCTTTGGGATAAAAATGCTTTCTCGCCAAAATAATCGGTCTCAAACAGCGTGCTGGTGCCTTCACACGCGGCCGGGGTCAAAATCGGCGAGTCGGACAAAATAAACCCGTGTTTGTGGAAATAATCGCGAATGGCAAAAATAATTTCGTCGCGCACGCGCAAAATAGCCATTTGCTTGGCCGAGCGCAACCACAAGTGGCGGTTATGCATCAAAAATTCGGGCCCGTGTTCTTTGGGGGTAATGGGGTAATCTTTGGCCATTTGCACCACTTCCAAATTTTTCACGCCGAGCTCAAACCCCAAAGGCGAGCGTTTATCCTCGCGCACGGTCCCGGTTACGATAATGGAAGATTCCTGCGTTACTTTGTCGCCAAGGTCAAATTGTTCGGGGCTTACTTCGCCTTTAAACATCACGCACTGGATAATGCCGCTCCCGTCGCGCAGTTGCAAGAAATGCAACTTGCCGCTGGAGCGTTTATTATATAACCAGCCTTTTAACGTAATTTCTTGGCCCAGGTATTGGCCCACTTCACTGACACGAATTTTACTAGACATAGGTTGTTACCTTCTTATATTTGTTAAAAAAGCCCCACATAGGTAGGGCATTTTAATTTCAAATTTGGACGTGATCGGGATCGAACCGACGACCTCCTCGTTGCGAACGAGGCGCTCTCCCAGCTGAGCTACACGCCCGTAAAACGGTGTTTAATTCTTATAGCTATTATAGCATATCTAATTACGAAAGAAAACCGGTTCCCTATAGTTCCACTTTTGAAATAGGTCTTTTGGCCCATGTATTTGCCGGATAAACTTTCTACAATAATATTATAAGGAAACGATTATGAAAAAATTCTTTGTTATTTTTGTACTCAGCACTTTAGCACTGATGCAAGCCGTTGCTCAGCCCGCTACTGCCCAGAATCGCCGTATTTCGCACGCTGTAAACCGCCGCGTGCTTTCTGTAGCTCAACGCAATAATTTGTTGATTAAGGCCGCCGGTAATCCCAACGCTTTAGGCCAACTGCGCCAGTTGCTTAACCAAGGGGGCGACCCATGCCGCGTTTTGCCGTTTGCGGTGTTTGCTAACAACGTGCGCGGGGTGGAAATGTTGTCGGAATATAAGGACCGCTGTAATTGGAAACAAGCGGTAGAAGAGCGTTTGCAGTACGTCATGAAAAAAGACCTTACGGACTTATTTTACGCCCTCATGGTTGACAACCGCGGTATTACCTGCCCGGACCCGTTTGACTTTACGCCTGCCCACCGCGGTGCGCAGTGGCATCCGCTTTCTTCTAAGATGTTGGCGGCCGTTAACCAGCGTTGTTTTGCCACGCGCACCAATCAATCGGCCTTTTTAAAGGATATGATTTTGTTAAACTCCGGTCAAAACCACGTGTTTGCCTTGGGGGAAACGTATAAACAGGGCATCAACTCGCAAGATACGCAAAAACGCTGGCTGGCCAATATTAACCAGTTGGTAAGTGCCCATGTGAAAGTATCCAACGATACGTTGCAAACCGTCATTTCCCAAAGCCGCGTTTCCAATATGTATGACGGGGCCTCTAACTTACCGTTTGATACCACGCGTAAATTAGTTAAGCTGTGCCTCAAAGGCGGTGCCAATGGCAAGGCCGTTTTGCAACAGTTGGACCAAGACCAAAACGCCTGGGTGTGGGAAAAATACTCTGTTGAAGAGCGGGTGCGTCTTTCCAATATTTTGGAAAATAAACCCGAGGATCAGAGCCGTTCGTTTGGGGATACCTTACGTTACATGTACCATAAAATCTTTTAGGTTGTTACCCGACGTTGTCGCCCCGCTCACCCGCGGGGCTTTTTTTTTGCTAAAATATAGCCATGTTTGTTTAGGAGTTTTAACATGGATTTACTGGCTTTGAAAGAAAATTTACAAACTAACGCATGGGGGCGCGGGCTTTTAAAAGTGGCCAGCAAAATGTATGGCGCGGGTGCCTATTTGCACCGCGCGTTGTATGAAAACGGTTGGAAAACTGCCCAAAATGTCAACTCGCGCGTGGTATGTATTGGCAATTTAACCGCCGGGGGAACGGGCAAAACAACCACTGTTTTATTAGCGGCTACTACGCTGGCCAAACAAGGCACGCGCGTAGCGATTGTTTCGCGCGGATATAAGCGGCAACATAAATCTTCCGGCCCGGTTATTTTGTTTGACAACCCAGATGCCGATTGGCGCCTAGCCGGCGACGAGCCCTTTATGATGAGCCGCGTTTTAAGCCAGTATCAAGTGCCCATTGTAATTGCCAACAAACGCGTGGACGCCGCCAACGAGGCCTTGCGCCGTTTTAAAAGCCAAATCATTTTGCTAGATGACGGCCTGCAACATTTTGCCTTAAAACGCGATGCCAATATTATATTGGTGGACGCCAAAAACCCGTTTGGCAATAAAGAATTATTGCCCTATGGCATCTTGCGCGAGCCGCTATCCGGCCTTAAACGTGCCGATTTAGTGATTTTAACACATTGTGACCAAGTATCCGCGCGCGAGCTGGAAAACGTGCGCGACCAAGTGCGTATGTATAACGACACCGTGGAAATTTTAGAAAGCCAGCACCGCCCCGAATATTACATGGATATTTGCACCACCAAGCAAGTGCCGCTGACGGACATTAAAGGCCCGGTGGCGTGCTTTAGTGCGCTGGGTCACCCGGAAAGTTTTGAGCGCACGCTTAAAGATTTGGGGCTTGTTCTGCGTCAAAAATGGCGCTTTGCCGATCACCAGTTCTACACCGAAGAAAACCTGCGTACCTTTGAAGCCACGCGCGCGGGTTTGCCGCTTATCACTACGTTTAAAGACTTTGTCAAATTCCCCGATAACTGGCGCGAAATTCTGACCAAAGACGTATATGTATTATCGGTCAGTTTGCACATTCGCGGGGGGGAAAGTGAATTTAAAAAATTTACCGATGTTCTCTACCCAAGGAAATAAATAAAAATCTTGTTGTTGAATCTGTAACAGCCCCCAATTTGGGGTTTTTTTGTTGTTAATTGAACCCCCGTGCGGTGCAGTTGTTTCTCTCCCCCCTGGAGGGGGAGAACGAGTGCGTTAGCACCGCAGAGAGGGGGAAAACGTGGTCCCATTTTTTGCCGAGCTTCTCGCGGTCACTAACTAAAAGATTTAAGGTATATGGCCAGCGCGGAAATTCCGTGGCTTGGAAACGCTTGACTTGTTTTTTTTTTTTGGTACACTCCTAGTATGTCGTTCACAGGAGAAACTAAAATGAAAGATAATGCTGTTATTTGTCCCCCTTGCGGGGGAAACGTCGGCTTGCCGACAAAAAGGGGGGCTCATCAAGGTTTTACGCTTATAGAGCTTTTAGTAGTTGTTTTAATTATTGGTATTTTGGCGGCGGTAGCCGTGCCACAATACCAAGTAGCCGTATGGAAAAGCCGTTATGCTACCATCAAATCTATTGTCAAAACATTGGAAGAGGCCGAGGAAGTGTATTATTTGGCAAATGGCACGTATACAGATGATTTTAGAAACTTAGATATTGATTTGCCGGGTGGTATGTCGTGTACAACCACTACGTGTACGTTTAATGGCGGGGAATGTCAATTGATAAGCGGGGCTGGTTACACGCAAGCGGCTGTTTGTTTTGTGTTTAAATCTAATGAGCCATATATGGCTTATGTACGTCGTTTTGCTCATTCTTCTTCGGGTTCTATGCACACTGTTTGTCGTGCATATTCCAAAGATTTGGGAGCACCGGATTCTAAAATTTGCGAGCAAGAATCCGGTAAAAAATTAACGACCAATAACTCCGAATATGATTACTATTTTGTGGAGTATAACTAAAAATTCCCCGGTTGATTAAGCCGGGGAATTTTTAGTGAGAATGTGTTTTCTATTTTTTCACAATTTCGTTTAGCTTACTAACAGCTTCACTCAAACTCCACCGCACGGCATCTTTTTCCCGTCGGCTCTTATACTCGCATTGTCCGTCGGCCACCGTGCGCGAACTAATCACCAAGCGGTGCGGCAGGCCGATAAGGTCCATGTCTTTAAACTTAATGCCGGGGCGTTCGTCGCGGTCATCTAAAAGCACGGAAATCCCTTTTGCCTCTAACGCGGAGCAAATTTCGTCTGCGTGTTTTTTGACTTCGGGGTTGGAGTCATAATCAATGGCTACGAGCGCCACATTAAACGGCGCCAAGGGCTCTGGCCAAATAATGCCAAAATCGTCGTGCGATTGCTCAATGGCCGCCGCCACCACGCGCGAAATTCCAATGCCGTAGCACCCCATAATCATGGGTTCGGTTTGCTGTTTTTCGTTTAAAAAGTTGGCACCCATCGCGGCGGAATATTTCGTGCCCAGCTTAAACACGTGGCCCGCTTCAATGCCGCGCGTGAAGTTAAACTCCGCGCCGCACCGCGCACATTTATCGCCGGCGGTAGCCATTTTTAAGTCGGCATACACATCTACTTTAATATCGCGCTGGGGGGTGACGTTTACGGTGTGCACATCTTTTTCGTTCCCGCCCGACACGCCGTTTACTATGTTTTTTACATAATTATCGGCGTAAATCATTACGGACGGGTTTTTCTCTTTAAGGCCCTGCGCGCCCGCAAAGCCCACAAACGAGCCGGTAACTTTCGTGTAAACTTCTTCGCTGGCTTTTTCAAGCTCATTACATTTTAAGAGGGCTTTAAATTTAAATTCATTGAGCTCATGGTCCCCGCGCACCAGAGCCACCACGGGTTTGCCGTCGGCGGTAAATACCAACAGCTTGATAATTTTATCGGTGCTTACACCCAACAATTTAGCCACATCTTCCACGGTATATACTTTGGGCGTGGGTTTGTTTTCCATGGGTTTTAGCTCAGCCGGATTGATTTTGACGTCGGCCGGGGCCTGAATTTCGGCTTTCTCGGTATTAGCCGCATACCCGCACGAGGGGCAGTTGGCAATGGCGTCTTCGCCGGTGGCGGCCAGCACCATAAACTCGTGCGAAAAATTCCCGCCAATGGCGCCCGTGTCGGCCTCCACGGCTTTAAATTCAAAACCGCAACGCGAAAAAATGCGCTGATAGGCGTCGTACATTTTTTGATACCACTGGTTGGCTTGCTCGTCGTTAGCGGCAAAGGAATAGGCATCTTTCATGTAAAATTCGCGCGCGCGCATCACACCAAAACGGGGGCGGATTTCGTCGCGGAATTTTGTTCCAAACTGGTACAAGCAAAACGGCAGTTGTTTGTAAGAAGTAGTATCTTTTTTCACAAGGTCCGTCATTACTTCTTCGGCGGTGGGGGCCATGCAGAATCCGGCTTTTTTGCGGTCCTCAAAACGCAAGAGTTCCTTGCCGTAAAACGTCCAGCGTCCGCTTTGCTCCCACAGTTCTTTGGGTTGCACCACGGGTAACCACACTTCGCACGCACCGGCGCGGTCCATTTCTTCGCGCACAATGGTTTCTACTTTTTTAAGCACTTTAAGCCCCAAGGGGAGCCATTCATACAGCCCGCTGGCTACTTTACGCACCAGGCCTGCGCGTATCATCAGCTTGGCCGAAAGTGTATCAGCATCCTTGGGTGCTTCTTTTAAAGTGGGGATATAGTATTGTGATAATTTCATAGTTTAGTCCTTCTTCCAGTTTTTAATTTTGTCTAGTAAAAATTCTACCCATTGTTCTTGCGGCAGTTTGAACATGGTTTGCCCGTGCTCAAAGTATAAGCCTTCGCCGCGGCCGCCGGCAATGCCAAAGTCGGCATCGCGCGCTTCGCCGGGGCCGTTGACAATGCAACCCATCACGGCAATTTTAAGCCCGGTGGCTTTTTCGCGCAGGGCGCGGTCGTTATAAATCTTTTCTTCCAAGGCGTGCACGGTGCCCGTTACATCTACTTGCGTGCGGCCGCACGTCGGGCAGGAAATCAAATTCGGCCCATACTCGCGTAGCCCCAGTGCCTTTAAAATTTCATACGCCGTGCGTACCTGTAAGCGCGGGTCTTCCGTCAAAGAAACGCGTATCGTGGCCCCGATTCCTTTTTGCAAGAGAGTCCCCAGCGCTACCGCACTTTTAACGGTACCGCTTAAAAAACTGCCCGCTTCGGTTAGTCCAATGTGCAAGGGAATATCGCTCTGTTTGGCAAATAGTTCGTTGGCTAGCACCGTGCGTTTAAAATTATCTGACTTCAAAGACACTACCACATTTTTAAAGTTTAACTGCTCTAAAATGTTGGCTTGTTCGAGGGCCTCATTGACCATGACTTCGGCCCATTTCTCGTCGGAAAGTTCCATGCGCCCTTGTACGCTTTTCAGGTATTTTACACTGCCCGCATTGACCCCAATGCGTAGGGCCACGCCGTTATCTTGTGCGGCTTTTACCACGGCTTTGGTGTTTTCCACCGCGCCAATGTTGCCGGGGTTAATGCGCACTTTATCCACACCTTGTTTAATGGCTTCCAACGCCAGTTTATAATCAAAATGAATATCGGCCACCAGGGGGGTCTTTATGCGTTTTTTAATTTCGCCAATGGCTTTGGCGGCGTCCATATCCGGCACGGCCACGCGGTTGATTTCACAGCCCGCTTCTTCCAGCGCGCAAATTTGCGCGGCGGTTTTTATCGGGTCGCGCGTGTCGGTATTACACATACTTTGCACGCGCACGGGGTGCCCGGTTCCTAGGGTAAAATTGCCAACTTTTACTTCTCTACTTTTGTACATTTGCGGCCTCATTTTCGGCGGTTTGTACCACCGCAGTTTTGGGTTTAAAGAAAATGCGTTTAATGTCCGAATACGACGCATACACCACCAGTAAAATCAGCACATACATGCCCACGTTAATAGCGCGGGTTAAGGTTTTTTCCGTCGGCAATTTATGGGTAAGTCCTTCCCACAAAAACACCAGCGCATACCCGCCGTCCAATACCGGTATGGGGAACAAATTAAACATCCCTACGGCTACGGAAAGCATGGCAATTAAGAACACAAAGTCCAACAAATTGCGGTGCGCGGCTTGGTGAATAATGTTGACAATACCAATCGGCCCAGCCAATTCGGGTGCTTTTTTCTTGGCAAAACTTTTGCCGATAGATTCTAACGAAAATTTCGTCCAATAATAGCACTCATACACGCCGTAACCGATAGCTTGCCACCATGCCACTTTGTAATACGCGGCTTGCACGCTTACGCCCAAGGTTTTGGGGGAGGAGGGGTTAAATTGGTCCTCGGTTACTGTGGCAGTGAGAGCCTTGCCCTCGCGTGTGTAGGACAAAGTTAAATCGCCGTTTTCGCGTGCTTTTAACGCATCGGTCAAATCGTTCCAAGACGTAATTTGTTGGCCGTTGATAGCGGTAATCACGTCGCCTTCTTGCAACCCGATAGCCGCCGCCGGATAATTTTTAACGACCGTTCCCACCACGGGGGCCAATTTTACGGGGTCGGTTTGCGGCATACCCTGAATGAAAATCAGCACCGCAAAAATGGCCGCGGCCAGCACATAGTTAAATAGCGCGCCGTTGATGACCATAAAAAATTTAGCATACCACGGCTTAGCGGCAAATTCGTAGGGCTTGGGCGGTTCTTTGGCATCTTCGGGGTGGAACATGGGGCCGGCCGGCTCGACAAACCCGCCAAACGGAATAGCGCGGATTTGATAATCGGTATGTCCCTTTTTTTTGTGCCACAAAATTTTACCAAACCCAAACGAAAATTCATTCACGCGGATACCCGTCAATCGGCACGCCAAAAAGTGCCCAAACTCGTGAATGATCACAATGGGGCTAAGCACTACTAAAACAGCTAAAACGGATAGTAACATATTCCTCCTAAATAACAGCGGTTTTGTACGAGCCGTCTTGCAACACCGCTACGGCCGTTTCGCGCGCCCATTGGTCGGCCTCTAAGGCCTGGTTAATGGTGGCTATGCCGCCGGTGGCGGGCGTTTTGCGAAGCACGGTGTAAATGAGTTTAGAAATTTCCGTAAATTTAATTTGCCCTTTTAAAAAGGCATCCACGGCAATTTCGTCTGCGGCGCTAAGCACGGCCGGGGTAACGCCGCCGGTGCGGGCCGCCGCTAAGGCTAAGTCCAAGCATACAAAGCGCGACAAATCAGGCTTAAAAAACTCCAGTTTGGCGGTTTCAAACAAGTTCAATTTTTTAACCGGGCTGGGCGCGCGCTGGGGGTAAGTAATGGCGTACTGAATAGGCACGCGCATGTCAGGCTCGCCCAGTTGGGCCAAAATAGCACCGTCGTAAAATTCCACCGCCGAGTGTACAATAGATTGCGGGTGAATGACAATTTGCACCTTTTCTTCGGGCAAATTAAACAAATTCATAATCTCAATGGACTCAAACCCCTTGTTCATCAGCGTGGCCGAATCCACCGTAATTTTTTTACCCATTTTCCAGCGCGGGTGATTTAATGCTTGCTGTGGGGTTACGTCGTCCAAATTGCCGTCATACTTAGCAAACGGCCCGCCGGACGCGGTTAAAAAAATGCGGGAAATATCTTTGGAAATTTTACCGTAACTATGTTCGTTGGCAAGGCCGCCCAAACATTGGAAAATGGCCGAGGGCTCGCTATCCACGGGGATGATGGCGGCTTGCCAGCGTTCGCACTCCTGCATAATGGTTTTGCCGGCCATGACCATGGGCTCTTTGTTCGCTAGCGCAATGGTTTTGCCGGCTTTAATGGCGCTAATTAGCGGCATAAAACCCACCGCACCCACTACCCCGCTAAGCACCAAATCGGCCGACGGCAACGACGCCATAAACATTAAGCTGTCAATTTCCGGCGGCAACAGGCGCGTTTCGGCGGGTATTTGGTCTTTAATTTTATCGTACGAAGCTGGGTTTAATACGGCGGCAAAGCGCGGTTTAAAGGCGTGGATTTGTTTTAAAAATAAATCGGTATTATTGTTGGCCGACAACGCAAGCACTCGGTAATCTTCGCCCAAGCGGGCCATTACGTCTAAGGCAGACGTGCCGATAGAACCCGTGGAACCTAAAATAACAATATTTTTCATAACTGAACTTTTAAGCTAAACAGCACAACGTAGTAAAAAATCGGTGCGAGCAGTAAGTACGAATCAAAACGGTCTAAAAATCCGCCGTGGCCGGGCAGTAAATTGGACGAATCTTTTACTCCGGTAGAGCGTTTTAAAACCGATTCAGCCAAGTCGGACATTTGCCCCACTACCGCCACCAAGAGCCCCAAATAAACGGCTTGTGGTACCGTCAGTAACGTATGTAAAAATAAATTACGCATGACTACCGCGCCGCCCACTGCCAGCAGTGTGCCGCCGATAGCGCCTTCCCAGGTTTTCTTGGGGGAAACTTCTTGGTTGAGTTTATGCCGCCCCAAAAAACGGCCCGAAAAATATGCGCCCGTATCGCTGACCCACACGGTAATAATCATAAATAAAGTGAGATATTCGCCATACTGCGGGATGTCGCGCAAATTGATTAAATGCGCCAAGGACCACGGAATTAAAAACACACCCATAAACGTATTACACACGCGTTCCCAACTGCGTTTGGGGGTCAATACTTCAAAGAATAACACGCCCACCAGCACCACGCTAATGGCCATGGGGTAGAGGTTATCGGGCAACGTTAAACTTTGCGGATGAGCCCGCCCAAGCAAGGCCACTGCACCCATTAAAATCCCCCAAATCATCAGGGAAAGGGTATGCACGGGGCGCCGCCCGGCAGTAAGGACGAGGCTGTATTCGTACAAGCATAGCATAATCACACAGCCAACAAACGCCATATAGACGATACCGCCAAAGTGGATAGCGGCGATGATTAAAGGGATGCCCACCAGGGCAGTTAATATTCTCGGTAGTAACATATACTTATATTATACCATTTTAACGGCGGGCGCGATGTTACGTAATACGTGGACCAACCATTTGCCAAAATCTTCCAATCTTGCACCGACTTTCGCTTGCGTACTTGCCGCGCTACGCGCGGTCCGGCAGACGTACGCCGCGCTCAACTTGCGGTGCAACCTTGTTTGATTTTGACAAATCAGGGTACTGACTATTTTTCTCGGGGCTGAATTTAAAAAATCATCTTATCCGCTATTTGACCTGGTGCTTGGGGAAGTGCTGACCGCTATCAGGTTGTACTCTGTTTCCCTCGCCCACGGCGGGTAGGGTGGCCGCATGCCAAGTGAGGGGTTGTCATTTATTATCTGAGATTTTTCTAACAGACCTCTCGCGGGTACTCACTGAAGAATTTGTGGTACACGTTAGTCGCGGCAATTCCGTGGCTTAACTGTGCCCCTCGCGGGTGGGTGTTGAAGTTTTGTAGTTGGCTGCTCCCGCGGGCATTGGCCGCCCCGGCTCGGG
>JBGUOO010000040.1:0-23872 GCA_045129775.1 Elusimicrobiaceae bacterium | reverse complement strand
ACGTGCTTTCATAACTGCCTTCTTATATTGAGGCAATGCAATGGCCGCCAGTATGCCGATAATTAAAACAACCACCAACAATTCAATAAGGGTAAATGCGTTGTTGTGTAGGTTGGGCTTGGCCCAACAATTAGCCGCCTCTTTGCCGATTTGTTTATCAAAGGTCAAAAAACCCTCTTCGGCGGGGAAACCCCGCCCTACATAAATTACAGACTTGTTTCTTTTCATTTTATTTTCTCCTGTGAACGACATAGGACTAGTGTAACAAAAAAAAAAAACAAGTCAAGGGCTTTCCAAGCCACGGAGTTTCCGCGCCTACCGTAACCCTAAACTTTTAGCTAGTGCCCGCGAGAGGCACAGTTTTATAAACCCAAAATATACTATAATAGGCTATGCGTCTAATCGTTACTAAACTCAGCGTCGGGCTGTGGAGTGCGGCCTATATCCGCCGCGCTATCCAAAATTTTTCCCCCACGCAAGAAAAACCCTTTGTACTCGGCTTGCCTACCGGCAGCACCGTGTTGGATACTTACGCCCTGTTACGCACCTTTATCCAAGAGCGAATGCTCAGTTTCCGTCATGTCATCACGTTTAATATGGACGAATACGTCAGCCTGCCCGAGGATCACCCGCAAAGCTACCACAGCTATATGCGCCGCAATTTGTTTGCCAGCACCCACATTCCCCCCGAGCAAATTTTCATCCCCAACGGCAACGCGCCCGATTTAACCGCCGAGTGTGAACATTACGAACAAGCCATCGCCCGTGTGGGCGGCATCCGACTATTTATCGGCGGAGTGGGCCGCAACGGACACATTGCTTTTAACGAGCCGGGCACCCCGTTTAATTCGCGCACGCATGTAACCAACTTGGCCCCCAGTACGCTAGAGGCCAATGCACGGTTTTTTCAAAATGATATTTCGCGCGTGCCGCGCCAAGCCATTACCGTAGGCATTGGTACCATTTTAGATGCACAAGAACTTTTGTTTATAGCCTCGGGCGTAAAAAAGGCGGCGGCCGTATCGCACTTAATTACCCAAGAGCCCACGTTGGACTGGCCTCTCACCGCTTTAAAATTGCACCCGCGTGCAGCCCTGTTGGCCGATTTAGATGCGTGTGTGCTGTTATCCGGCAACGTAAAAACCCAACTGGATGAAGCCATGCAGGCCGACCCGCACGCCGAAGAATGGGTGCTCAATCTAGGAGGTGCCCAATGAGCCGCTTAGAAACAGGCCCCGTTTGCGCGCTTACCCCGCAAGGCGTGTTAGAAAATGTTTCTATCACCTTAGAAAACGGAAAAATTTTAGCTATTTCCCCTTGTGTGGTACCCTCACGCAAGCCGTTGCCGTTGGCTGTGCCGGCGTTTATTGATTTACATATCCACGGCGCGGGCGGATTTGGGCCCGAACAAGGCACGCCGGAAAGCTTACTGAATATGTCCGCCGTATTGGCCCGGCAAGGCGTGGCGGCTTTTTGCCCCACACTTTATTGTGCGCGCCCGGATAAAATGGCCGGATTACTGCGCGCCTTATTGCCCGCTTTGGGGAAAGAAACCGGCACTAAAATAATCGGTTTTCACTTGGAAGGGCCGTTTATTTCCCCCCAAAAACCCGGTGTCATGCGGCCGCAAGATATTGCACCCGCTAACGTGGAAGATTTCAAACAAATTTATCAGGCCGCACAAGGCCATATTTCCATTGTAACGCTTGCCCCCGAAGCACCGGGCATTGAGCCCGTAATTGAATTTTGTTTGGCACACTCTATTTTGGTGCAAGCCGGGCACACCAACGCCACCTATGAACAAATGCAATGCGCGTTTGAACTGGGCGTGCGGCGGGTAACCCATTTTGGCAACGCCATGAGCGGCCTACACCAACGCACCCCGGGCGTAATGGGCGCCGTGTTAACCAACCCGCAGATTTCGTGCGAAGTAATTGCAGACGGCAAGCATGTCCACCCCGCACTTTTAAGTTTACTCAAACAAGTAAAACCCATTTCCCAAATTACCGCTGTTACGGATGCCCTTTTACCCACCGGGCAAGCCCAAGGCCCGTTTTATGCTAACGGCGAACAAGTAGTTTTACAGGCCGGTGTGTGGAAACGTAAACAAGACGGTGTAACGGCCGGCTCTGCCTTAACGATGGCAGATGCTTTTGCCCAGCTCTGCCGGGTGGGTTACACACTACAAGAAGCCGCCGCCTGCACCAGCACGAATGCGGCACAACTCTTGGGCCTTACGCCCCCGCGCATTGAACCCGGGGCACCGGCTCATTTTGTATTATTAGACGAACATTTTGTTCCCCAGCAAGTTTTTTAAAACCATTAAAAAACCGCCCCGTAAGAGGCGGTTTTTAACACAATTTGAGATATTTACTGAAAAGCCAGCACATTGGCTCGTTTACCGTTTTTATCCGTACGTATCTGCCAACTAAAAGTTCCGGAGGAAGCAGTAGAAGGCGCGGTAATAGTCGTATTACCCAACTTAAAGGATGGGGTTGTACTATCGCCGGTAACTTTTTGAACATACAAGGTTGTGCCGCCATTCATAATCAGCTTATCGGAGGAATAAAGCTCTATTTTGGCCAAATTTCCCGTCAAGGTACGCACAAACGTACTGGAAGTGGAGGTTAAGTTTCCCCCTTTCATTTCCACAGTTACCCCTGTATTCGTGGGGAATGTGTCATTATTGGCAATATCCGGCAAATCGCCTTTTGCCACATAGGGGGTATTGCCACCTTGCACTACCGTGTTAGCTTGTGTAGTTAAGGAGGCTGTATAAGGATCCGCTACACTGCATAAATCGGAATAATTGGAGCAACCTTCCTCACGGGCCATGGAATCAATGGTGGTTATTTCATAACACCCGCTACCTGTTGAACACACACCCTGGTTGTCACTATTTTTAAATTCCACGGTACCTGTTGTCATAATATTCACATCGGCGCTGTTTGTCTGTGCGTCAACACCGCCGGCAAGCGTGGCTTTGTTGACCACTTTTAAATGGCTATACGCCCCTAAACGCGACGGGTTATACGAAATAGCCGCCACCGACTCATTGTAGTCTGCCGCATATACCGGCACCGCTAATACTACGGCTATTAGTAAGAAACAATAACGCATAAAAACTCCTTAGTCAGTATCTCAAAAAGACTTATTATAATTTTATAGAATAAATCTCTAAAAAACAAGCCCTATTTACTTTTCAGTTTGGCGCACAATTCGGCCAAGCCCGAAGAAATGTCCTCTTGTTGCACAACCACCCCGGCCGGCACTTCCAAACGTACCGGGGCAAAATTCCAAATTGCTTTAATCCCCGCCCCCAACAATGTATCCGTAATTCCTTGTGCACTGGCCGCCGGAACGGTTAATACAGCAATTTTTAAATTTTCCTGGGCAATCAATCCGGCCAACTGCGCCGTATGATATACGGGGATCCCGTGCACCGTTTGGCCTACTTTATCCGGCGCGGTATCAAAAGCCGCCACTATTTCAAGCCCATGGTTTTTAAAACCCGCAAACCCCAAAAGGGCCGCTCCCAAGTGCCCCACCCCTACTAAAAACGCTTTATTAAGGTTATTCCACCCCAGAAATTTTTCAATTACCTCAATGGTCCCTGCCACTTTAAAACCGGTGCGCAATTTACTGGGGGCCCCCACGGCTTGCAAATCTTTTTTTACTACAATGGGTAACAAGTGTGTTTCCTGCGCTATGACGGTAGAAGATACCAACTCCCTCCCATAACCGTGCAAACGGTAAAATACGCGTAAGTATTGCGGCAAACGGCGGATTGTTTGTTTACTAATCTCTTTTTTAGGATAAAAAATGTTCATGGTGTTTTATTCCCGTCGTACTTAACTGGATATTACAATATCTATAATACCTATTTTATAAGATTTTGTCAAATTCTAATTAAAATTTTATACGAATAAATGTTGACTTAAAATAAGATAAATTATAAAATATAGATAACAAAATATCCAACTTGGATATTTTAAACATAGTTAAGGAGATTTACTTATGGCAGAAAAAAAACAAGCAACCCCTGCTGTAGCTTCTAAAGAAGAACTGGCTTTGCTAGATAAAATCGTCGGCAGAGTCAAAGAAGCGCAAAAGGTGTTTGCTACTTATACGCAAGAACAAGTTGATAAAATTTTCCGCGCCGCCGCTATTGCCGCCGCGCAAAACCGTATTCCGCTTTCCAAGCTGGCCGTAGAAGAAACCGGCATGGGCGTTATGGAAGATAAAGTAATTAAAAACCAATTCGCCTCGGAATATATTTACAACCAATATAAAGACACCAAAACCTGCGGCGTGCTGACCGATGACGATTCGTTTGGTTACCGCCAAGTGGCAGAGCCTATCGGCATTATTGCCGGCGTCATTCCTACCACCAATCCTACTTCTACCGCTATTTTTAAAAGTCTTTTAGCGTTAAAAACGCGCAACGGGATTGTGTTTTCCCCCCATCCGCGCGCCAAAAAATGCACCATTGAAGCGGCTAAAATTGTATTAAACGCCGCGGTGGAAGCAGGCGCACCGGAAGGAATTATCGGCTGGATTGAAAACCCCACTATGCCGCTTTCCAACGCGCTCATGCACCACAAAGACATCAACCTCATTTTGGCTACCGGCGGCCCCGGCATGGTAAAAGCGGCCTACTCTTCGGGCAAACCGGCCCTGGGCGTAGGCGCGGGCAACACACCGGTAGTTATTGACGCCACGGCTAATATCAAAATGGCGGTCAGCTCCGTTATTATGAGTAAAACGTTTGACAACGGGATGATTTGCGCCAGCGAACAATCTATTATTGTAGAAGAAAGTGTGTACGAAAAAGTAAAAGAAGAATTTATCGCCCGCGGATGCTGTTTTGTAACGGGCAAGGACCGCAAAAAATTGGCCGAAACGATTGTGGTGGACGGCAAATTAAACTCGGCTATCGTCGGTCAATCGGCCGAAAAAATTGCACAAATGGCCGGTATTAAAGTGCCCGCCCATACCAAAATTTTAATTGCCGAGGCCAAAGAAGTTAGCGACCAAGAGCCCTTTGCGCGCGAAAAATTATCCCCGGTCTTGGGTTTTTACAAAGCTAAAGATTTCAAATCGGCGTGTGATTTAGCGCGCGATTTAATCTTGTACGGCGGCGCGGGCCATACCTCGGTGCTCTATACCGACGAAGCCAACGAAGACCATATTGACTACTTTAAAGATATGCCCACCGCACGCACGCTGATCAATATGCCTTCTTCGCAAGGTGCCATTGGTGACGTGTATAACTTTAAACTTGCCCCCTCTTTGACCTTAGGATGTGGGTCTTGGGGTGGCAACTCGGTCAGTGAAAATATCGGAGTTAAACACCTTATGAACGTAAAATCCGTCGCGGAACGCCGCGAAAATATGTACTGGTACAAAGTACCGCAAAAAATCTACTTCAAACGCGGCGCCCTGGAACAAGCCCTTGCCGAACTGCAAGACAAAAAACGCGCCTATATTATTACCGACAAAACCATGGAACAACTGGGCCATGTGCGCAAAGTAATTGATGTGTTGGAAACCTTAAACATTAAAGTGCGTGTCTTTTCCGACGTACTGCCGGACCCGAACATTTCTAACGTCAATGAAGCCTTAGCCATTGCCAACTCGTGGCAGCCGGATATGATTATTGCCTTGGGCGGTGGCAGTGCCATTGACGAAGGGAAAATGGTATGGCTGATGTACGAAAACCCGGACACCAGCTTTGAAGATATTGCTATGCGCTTTATGGATATCCGCAAACGCATTTACTCGGCCCCGCCACTGGGCAAAAAAGCCACCATGGTCGCTATCCCGACAACCTCTGGCACGGGCTCTGAAGTAACCCCGTTCACCATTATTACGGACGAAAAGACCGGCACCAAATACGCTATTACGGACTACGCCTTAACACCCGATATGGCTATTATTGACCCGGAATTTGTCCTCAATATGCCCAAATCCTTAACGGCTTTCTCGGGCTTGGACGTATTAACCCACGCCATTGAGGCCTACACCTCGGTATTTTCCACCAACTTTACCGAAGGCCAAGCCTTAGAAGCCATGCGCTTAGTATTTAAATACTTGGAAGCTTCTTACACGGAAGGCGCCAAAAACATCAATGCGCGCGAAAAAATGCACTACGCCGCCACGATTGCCGGTATGGCGTTTGCCAACGCGTTTTTGGGGTTGTCGCACTCCATGGCGCACAAACTGGGGGCCATGTACCACGTTCCGCACGGCCTGGCTAATGCACTGTTGCTCTCTTATGTAATTGAGTTCAACGCGACGGACAAACCCACCAAACAGGGTTTATTCCCGCAGTACAAATACCCGTTTGTGAAAGGACGCTACGCCAAAATTATTGACTTCCTCTTGCCGCACAACAAACTGGGCGACGATAAGGATGCCAAAGTGCAAAAGCTCATTGATATGGTGGAAGAATTGAAACACAAACTCAATATTCCGCGGTCTATTAAAGAGTACGGCATCCCGGAGCAAGAGTTCTTAGCCAACCTGGATAAACTGTCCGAACTGGCGTTTGACGACCAGTGCACCGGCGGCAACGCGCGCTATCCGCTCATTAGCGAAATCAAGGAATTATACTTGAAAGCGTACTACGGCGAACCCGTAAAACATAAAAATAAATAAGGTAGTTTGAAAATGTGAAAACACCCCCGGCCTTATACAAGCGCCGGGGGTTTTGTGTTGTTAATACCTCCAAGCTAGAAAATTGGTTTTTTTGTACTTATTATATTCACCATTGTTAGTTTCTGCTTTACAAATAGCAGTCCGCCAATCCGTTTCATCCGTTGTGTCACGCACATCACAGAATCTCTCACTAGAGTCCTTAACAGTATGTATATAATACTCACGATATCCCATGCTCTCCTCATTATCTACACATTGTGCCCGTTTTTCTTTCTCCTCATTGATCAACCAACAATGCCCCCAATCATACACATATCTATGCTTTTCATTAGTCGAATTTTCTGTATCCAATGTCCCGTTGGGGATTTCTACGTCTAAATCTTCCATATTTATCGTATAGTCTCCATTTGCCAAGTAATATACCTCTTCTGCCTCTACAAGCGCACGAACCATGTGCTTTAATTTTGCATAACGGCTTTTGGCCACCGCTATCCGGTATTGCGGCAACGCTACCGCCGCTAAGATGCCAATTATCAGCACCACTACTAATAGCTCAATCAGCGTAAACCCCGCTTTTGAGCAAAAACAACCTTTAAAACAACTTCTTTTCATACTGCGTACTCCTCCATTTATATAAGTTTATCTTTCGTTATACCTCAAATTTACCAAAAAAAAAAAACAAGTCAAGGCTTTGGGGGAACAGTCGCCACAAACTAAAAACGGCTTTTCACCGCCTAGCGTTAAACCCTTAAAACCTAAATACCTATAGCAAAGCCCCACAAAAAAGTTGTGGGGCTTTGGTTCATTAAGGGGTTTTATGTTTTAAGAAAAGAACTTCAACACCCGGATGATTCCCATCGCGGCTACTGTTTTATGGGCCGATACGTTCTTGCGGTGTAAAATATTTTCTTTATTTTGATGATAATACAAATAAGAACGCAATAACATTTCCTCATTGGTAAGCGTCGGTTTAAAACCCAATTTGGCCTTAATTTTGGAAGTATCAAACACAAAATTGGCGGAAATCATCTTATATTGGTACGGCCCTAAGGGGGACAGCCCCAAACTATACGCCACCTTCATCCCCCACACCATAAAGGTCTTGGGCAAATGTACTAATTTAGACTTAGAATGTGCTTTTTCTATCACATATTCATACACTTCATTAAACGATTTCACATGATCGGACCCGATATTAAAAATATCCGTAGCCGGGTAATCCAAGGCACTCATGCACGCGGCAATAAGGTCTTTAGCGTAAATAAATTGGTATTTATTTTCCCCGTTCCCCACCATCCACAATTTGCGGTTTTCATCAATAAACTGGAACAAAATGCCTAGCAACCCCAGGCGCCCCTCGTCAATAATAGTAGGGCAACGGAAAATGACACTATTTACCCCCTTGGGCGCAAAAGACAACAAGATCTTTTCCCCCTCGTACTTAGATTTACCATATATTTCCACCGGGTTTGGTTCTTCCGTTTCGGGCACTAAATAGTCAAAACTTTGCCCGAACAAACAATTGGAAGATAAAAAGACAATTTTATTTACGTGATGCTTTTGGGCGCATTGGGCCACCAAACGCGTGCCATCCACGTTGGAAGACCACAAATCTTTCAGCGCTTTTTTAACGTGGGCCAACAGGGCCGCACAGTGGAAAACCGCATCAAACGAATATTGGGTAAAAAGCTGGTCCAATAACTGCTCATTACGGATGTCCCCCTGCACCGCAGTAAATAACGGATGGGCAAAAGTATCGGGTTCCAAGTCAATTGAAACGCAACGATGCCCTTGCGAAACAAGATGCTCTTTAAGTAAGGAGCCGAAAAACCCGGCCCCACCGGTAATTAAATAAGTTCCCATTATAATAATCCTTTACGTATAAAACGAGTATTCCCTTATACAAAGTAGAGGTACTAAATTATACTATAAATGTGCTAAGCCGTCTTGAAAAAAGCACGCCGCCGATATATCAAAAAACCCCTGCACATTAGGCAGGGGTAAAAGAATTGGCAGCAAATACTATCCAGTTATTGTTGTTTTAATTGCAACATTTTATAACCGATATCAGTTACTATACTTCCGTCATCTTGTGAATATGTATAGCCCCCATACAAAGCGAAAAACTTTTCTACATTGATGGGTATATCCACCGCTTTTAACGGGTCTTCTTTAAAGCCTTCCACGATCAACGGCAATACGGTCTCATCGGCCTTTGCCAATGCTTTGCCTAAGCGCACCAAGGGTTTTAATCCTCGGCTTACCTCTTGTAAATAAGGGGTAGTTAAATCTTCGCGCCGCACTTGTGCCTGGGCAATTTCTTTACTCATTTTTACACCTACTAATAACGCACGGGCATGGGCTACCTCTGCCATAACCGGGAAGTATTTATCCTCCAATTGACGGATTTCACTTAATTGGTTTGCAATTTTAAAGTACCGCTTTTGAACCGGGAACTCAGCATGTTTGGCTCTTTTGCGTAGTGATTTAATTACATAAGAAGCAACGGTGCGGTCGCTCCAATGTGTTTGAGTTGCCAAGCGCTGATTCATATATCCGTATAACTCAATGGCATATAATTGGGAACGGCCTTTCGTTGCGTTTGCATATTTTTCGGCCAAATCAAATACACCGCTTATGAATTTATTTTCATCACGGGAATTGATCCGGGCATTAATTTGCAAATTTTTTAGTGCTAAAAAGAACTGGGTCGCGGGAGAATATTGTTTTTGCGTTTGAGCCATCACTTGGCGTTCTACTTGCGCCATATCTAAGGGCGTTGCTCCCGCATAGGTACATACAAATAACATACTGCATATTCCGGCAAAATATCCTACTTTTTTCATATGCTTTCCTCTCCTTTTAAAATTACTTATTTGTATTGTAGCTTTAATAGGATGCTTATGCATAGGGCCCTAAGGCCTATTTACCATAGCTAAAAAGTCCTATTCCAAAATGGGCCCAGTTTTCCCCTGTACCATTTGCTATAATGAGTCTATGGGCTTAGAAGAATTAGAACAGCAAGACTATTTTTCTATCGGTGACGTGCGGCGCATTACCGGCGTGCCGGAATATTCCGTGCGCTACTGGGAAGCGGAATTTGGGCTGATCCGCCCGGTACGTTTGCCCAGCGGTCATCGTCGTTATTCTAAGGCAGATGTTTATACCATTCTTAAAATTAAAGACCTCATTTACAAACACAAACTCACGCTGGAAGGCGCTAAAAAGCAACTGAGCAAATATCAGTTTGCTACGTCAAGCGTTAAAAATACGGCCCCACGTACCGACGTAAAACTGCTTAGTGAAATTAAAGAGACACTGGCAGATTTACTAAAAGAATGATATAATATATTTGTTGCGGATAGACCGCAACCTATTTACGGGGAGTGGCTCAGAGGTAGAGCGCTCGCTTGGGGTGCGAGAGATCGCGGGTTCGATTCCCGCCTTCCCGAAGTTTTGAATTTGTTAAGTTGTAGTTGCCGCCTAAACACATGGCGCAAAAGATATACGGGGCGTAGCGCAGATGGTAGCGCGCACGGTTCGGGACCGTGAGGTCGCTGGTTCAAATCCAGTCGCCCCGACCATTTTTAGGGCACTTCCTACGAAGTGTCTTTTTTATGGGATGTTTTTCCCCTTCCTCGTCGGGATTCTGTGCGTATTTTTATCTAGCTAGGTCTTAGAGAGGTTTATAAGGGCCCTAAAAAAGGCCCTTTTCGGGCCTTTTTCTCTAACTGCCAATTTTGCAGGATCCGAACTAGGTCTTAAAACGTAGTGCCAATATAGTCAATAGCGTTTAATTCGGCATCAAAACCGTACTCGTAGTAATCTTCACGCTGACCTGTACCCAAATGATGGCATAAACACATAATCCAAGGCCCATAATCGTTTTTGGCATATGTTCGCCATATGCCAAGCATCAAAAGCGGGTCCTTGAGCCATTTACCGTATTTAGTTAAAAACATCAGAATATCATTGGGAGTTAGTTTGTCCACCAATTGGCGCGGCGCACCATCCGTAGGGTTAGTTATATACTTTCCGTCCTGCATTTTGCCCATACATACAATCGTCCCCATCACAGCCGGAGCGCCCGTACATGTATAAAATGCTACTCCCTCATCTTCGTGTTCAATAGCTTTTAAAACACGTTCATAAATTTGATTAGCTAAATCAATCGGGCTATGATTACAACAATTAATTTTATCCAAAAACGGCTCTCCCTCATAGATAAGTTGATAACGCATAAAGTGATGTACGGCTTCCCGCTTTGGATAAATATATCCCCTATTCCTCGTATTTTTGTTACCCAAACAGATAAGCAAATCATCTTCTGTTACCTTTTTAAGCGCGTACAACGCATCAAAAAGGGCCTCTAATTGCACATCTTCATCTTCTTTACTACGTTTCCATTTGCGAAGCATTTGATATTTGGTCATCATATTCTCCCCTTAGCTATATATGCGAAGCCACACTAATCTCTCGGGAATGAGGATCTATATCAAAATGCAAATGCTCTACCGTAAAAGACTCTGTTTGTTTAAGAGTAAGTTCTAATTGCATCCACTGTTGTTCTAACGGAAATCCGGTGCTCTGCTCCATTTTTACCATCCCTACATAGGAAGATAAATTCTCCGGCAGGATAATCTTATACGGATGATACAAACTATCAAATTTAAGCGGCACATAATGCGGCATAGTTACAAATAGAAATAACACCACATTGCGCTCTCTGGCTTGTGTCCACAATGTTTCCGCATCTTCACGCCACTCGTCTAATGTCATATTTTTACGCAAATCATGGGTCCTTTTAGATGGGGAGGAATCCCCTCATCCGTCGTCCATGTCATAGGAAACAAAGCTATTTGTTTAAGGCCCAACGTAAACGCTTGCAAATCCTCTATATCACCTTGCCCGCCCAGCATCATATCCGGAGCGATTTTAGCTTGCAAACACGCCATTTGCGCAAAATCTCGGCGAAAGGAATTCCCGCCCTCTAACACGCATATAGACACCCCCTTTTGTAATAGTTTCCAAAGCAAATTGGTCTTCCAACAAGATAATGTATTAGTATCTTGACTGCCAAAGAAACTATAACACTCGCCGGGCGTAAACTCTATACATGAGTATGCTAAATTCTCGTAGGGAATTAGAATGCCCTTGTCCGTTGCCTTTTTAGGCTTATTCATATGGTGTAAAATTTTCCGAAACTGCTCTGCTTGTTCTTTCATAGTTATCATAAGTTATCCTCTCCTTTACTCTATGATAAAAAAGGGGGGGCGACAACGTATTGTCGTACCCCCTTGTTAGATTTTTCCCTAGTTTATAGTTGAATTTGGGCAAAACAACGCAATGCGTCTTTTCCCGTAATGGCACGTTGCCCACGTGGTTTGGAATAACTCTTTACTGCTTTATTCCACCACTGGGAAGCAGGATGTGCCCCGTGCCCGATAAGGGCATCATTAAACCAGCCCTTAATCCGTCCCACATTCTCAAGCGGAAAAGGTGAAGTTTCCATCGTTACTTGCAATTGCTTTTGATTTATAAATGTCCCTAGTCCGTTATATGCCCGAGTACTGGCAAAATAGATTTTAGTCGGTTTTAATATCTCACAGACACTTTGTAATGTTTCTGCAGCATAGATGTTATCCATGTCTTTATTGTGAATACTACCGCCATTGATCTCGGCTGGGCGCTGAAAAAAGTTCATATAGGCACTGGCATCTAGTCCACTGCCAAACTCGGTACGTCCAGTTGCACGCAAAGCATTCTCCAAGTCGTTGTAAATACGGTGAGCGCGGCTCCGCACAAGTCCCATCGTATAGGTACATCCAATCCACTGATTTTCGTTCTCAAAAATTTCTGATTTATCCTCATTAAACTCCTCAGACAACCATTCACTCACAGAAGACTCATACCATTTTGCAACCCGCCAAGAATCTTTGGGTGGTAAGTAGTGGCTTTCTCCCAAAATCAGCAGCCGCGTTTTATCGTAGTCATCTCCTATAAAAGGTATCATTTGAGGATATCTTATAAAGTGAGGAATTCTTTTTAGTTCTTCAAATTGTTTCTGTTGCATACTTGCGCCCCGTTACATTGGTCATATTGTACTATATTAAGACACGTGAAAACCGATGCCGTTTCCATACGCATTTTGTTTAAGTTTCTGCTCGGTTTCCAACATTTCTTTAACGGCGAAGAATTGGGATGTTTTCCCCAAAATCTCGGCTTTATTTTTAACAAGAGCAAAATCACCGGGGGTCAATTTATCTAAACCACTTATATCTGCGTTACTGACCGCTATCCCAAAGAAATGCTTAAAGGCCTCACAAACTTGCTCACTCGTCAAAAAGTCATACTTGACCTTAAAGCTAAAGCGGCGCAAACTGGCCGGGTCCAGCGTATCCATGAGATTAGTGGTGCAAATAAACGGATAGGGGTGGGTTTCCATCCACGTCAGCATTTCGTTCACACCGGACACTTCCCACGAACGCGATGCCATAGCACGGTCACGTAAAAAACTATCGGCTTCATCAAAAATCAGCATGGCTTTGGCATCCTTGGCCTGCGAGAATGCTTCTGCGATGTTTTTTTCCGTCCCGCCTACATACATACTCAACAAATCCGACGACCGCCGATGCAAAACATCTAGGCCTAACTGTTCAGCCAAGTACCGCGCATAGGCTGATTTCCCCGTACCGCTGGCCCCATATAAGCAGAGCGAGAAATTCAGCCGCCCGAGGCCTTTTAATTGCTCGGTTAAGGCATTTAAATCCATATCAGCATGGATAAGTGCCGGACAGAAATTTTCCGTTTTACGAACTTCTTCCGGTTTTTTGTAGCCACCGTTAAGGGCCTGAGTCATTAAAGAAAGGTGCTTTTTTACCGTACTTATATCCCCTTTTACTAAACGCGCCGCCCGTGAAGCACCGGCAATAAGCGCAGGGGCCACCTCAAATTCCTTGGCCAATGTTTTAGTGATTTGGGCAGTAGCCGGCAATTTATTTTTTGTTAAATACTCTTTCCACATTTTTTGGCGCAAAGGCAAAGCCGGTTTTTCAAAATGAATGGCCAGCGCAAAACGCCGCACAAATGCCGGGTCAATGGCGCGAATGCTATTAGTCGTCCAAATGACCGGGCAAGCGTTATTTTCCAATAGACGGTTCATTTCTACTTTGTTATAGCGCCCCCTTTTGGAATACATGGGAGAGAAAATATCTTCGGCCTCGTCGAAAAGCAAACACGCGTCCGTTACCTTGGCCAATATTTTCTGTTTGCGATATAGACTTTTTAAACGGTTACTGGCTTGTTCCTCGTCTTCATTTTCCCGTGTTTCACACACGGTATAGAGCTTTTTTCCCGCATGGCTAGCTAACATAGCCGCAAAACTGGTTTTCCCAGTACCCGGTTCACCGTATAGCAAGATATTGCATCCTTTTTCCAAACTGGCGCGCTTAAATAATTTAAGAGCCAACGCAGTTTCCTCAATAAAATCAAAATCTTTGGCTTTCCACTGACTGTCTAAACTCTCCCCCACAAAGGCAGTCCTCATTTCTGTTTGATCTTCATAGGGAGTAGTTAAAAACCCCCCAATATCATCTTGTAAAGTTAAAGTTTGACGTTCAAAGCGGCCTGTCTCTATAAATCCCCACTGTCTTAATTTACTACGATAACCTGTCAACTTATCCATATCACAACGGGAACAGTGCAGTATGTGTTGTAACATGGACAGGTTCCCCGAATTGTGTTCGTTAAAACGGCATGCAAACCGACCTAACAGTTCGGTGGTATGGTATAAGGTTAAAAATTCCAAGATTAATTTTTCTTCGGGTTTTAGCTCAAAAATTTGCTCCAAAAAATCTAAATTTTGTGCTAAATATCCCGGCTCTTGTTTGAGGACTTGAGCCGCCAATTTGGCAATTTCCTTTTTCCACCAATTCCCTGCCCGTTCAATATAGGATTTAGGACTTTCTTTTTTATGTTTGACAGGTTGTTTTAAACGGTAACCCTTGGTCCAATAATAAAGTCCCCGTTCTAACGCATCGTTCTCTAGGGCATTACTTTCCGCCCAGTCCAAGAGTTGGTTTACGTAATAAAATACGCGGTATTCTTCGTATGAATAAGTCATGTTAATACTCCTTTTTCAGTTAAGTTACTTATAGTGTAGAAAAGGTGTGCGACAGCATATTGTCGTAGTGTAACCACAAAAAAGACCTAGGCAAAATGCTAGGTCTTTTAGAGAAAAATAATATTTCAAATACCACAATGAGCCAGGCATCGTTTAATTAAATCTACATACGATTGGGTCTTAAAAGCATACCCCGGATGATACGCATGTATGATGATGCGTTTGGTAGCAGTTCGTTGAGCTACCTGAAAAGGGCCTTCTTGAATACGCACACCATCTCCCGATAGAGTAGAAAATAAATCCGTATTACGACTTGCATTAATAATAATGTCGGGAGAAATAGCTTCAATCTGTTTATGCAACATCTCCTTATCTGCCTTATAAAACGTATGAATTTCTGTTCCCGTTACGCGTTTGGTCCCAGCTTGTTTTTTCACATTGATAATTGCTATCCTGGGCAATATTTCTTGGCAAGAACAAGGAAGATTTTTTTCAGTTTTCTTTAGAATCTCGTAGGATGCAAGTACAATTTTAGTATATGTTTTGGCAAATCCTTTCAGTTGGTTACAAACACTTACTTCCGATAATGCCTCCCGTAAATCAGAAAAATCCGGCTTTATTTGCCCAGGTCGCAATACATTTACATCTTTTAATATCCACAAAATTCGAGGAATAGTTTGGTAAAATTTTTCAGGGCAAATAACCCCATCCAATACACACAACTGTCCATATTTTCTCAAAAAATAAGATTCAATTTCTTTTAATTCATTTTCATTTGGAATTCTATTTATCATTTACAATTTTCCTTTTCTTTTGCTTTCCCAAAAAGATTTAATGCCTTTCGCAATCGTATTTTTAAATTCATCTTCGGTAAATAAATCGCTTTTTGCATTATTACACACATGACAAATCCAAATACAATTCCCTTCTTTGTATAAGTTTTCCCCTTTTTTGGAATTTTTCCGTTCCAATTCAAGCGTGTTTCCTCTGTTTCGTTTATTTCCGCCGTTGCATGCAACTTTTTCCATATATTCCCGGCATTCTTTTTGTGTCACGCCACAATATGCACACTTTTTTTCATCGTTAGGTCGATGATCCAGGTACCATTTGATAAAATTTTTTATTCCCTTTTCACAGGAGACCTCAAAATCCTTCAAGCTGTTTACGTCATAGTCGGATTTTTTATCTTTGGGTAATTCTTTCGACAAGTTTTTAAATATTTTTTCCTGCTCTGCTTGCGTTTTATGGCTAAATGTAATCCATTTTATTGTATTACCGACTTCACAAGGCCAACCGCCAAATCCGGCACAACGGGGCAAGGTGCATAAACCTTCAAGATGCTTAATACAGGGTTTTATTTGTTCATAGAGGCCAGAAGAATCTTTGTATTTGTTCTTAAGTTTATCAGCTTTTGTAGTGCCGGAAATTTTGTTTTGTTTTTCATCTACCAATTCTTTTTCATACAAAGAAATAGCATCTTTTAACATATTTATAGCATCTTGATGTTCAGATAATTTATTCATTATATTCCCTCGTTAAACAATGTACCGCACCACCATACTCTGCAATTGGGCTACAATCTACACGTACCAGCGGCTTGTGGGTGTACTCCCCCATTATACTAATAACTTTGTTATCTTCGGGCAAATTAAATTGCGGCACAAATACCGCACGGGATGTTTCCAAAAAGTTCACGTAAATCCCTTTAGCACTTAACCAATTTTCTTCGTCCGGTTGGCACAATAAAGGAATACGCTCAAACTTTCCGTAACTGCGCAATAATTCCGTCCCTTTATCGTCCAATAGGGTTTCCGTAGCGAGCCCGTCACATATATTTACTGTTCCTTCCAATAAAAAATCACCTAAAAATTGGATATACCCATCAATATGACCGATTTTATCGCCTGTTTGCTGAGGTAGCCACAAAATTTCCTCCACACCCAACGCACGTTTTAATTCCTCTTCTACATGTGCTTTTTGGGCGAGGTCGTTCTTGCGGAAAATCGTCCGCTTTTCCAGGCAAATCGCGCATTTCTTATCGGGTGTCAGCACAATATTTCCACCGTCTATACGCACATCACACGGTTTGGCTTGGGGAAAGCACCCGCGCACTTGCCGCCGGATAGCATCCGTAAATTTAGGCGTGTAATTAGCGTAGCGCGGGTCAAAAAAGTGCTGATATAACTCCCCGGTTTGAACATTTTGTACCGGCAGAAAATCACGCACCCAAATATCGGGCAATTCCAACGCGCGTACTTCGTGGTATTTTCTCAACTGCGCCAAAAAATGCTCGTAAAATTTTGCGTGGCCTGGATATATCTTTTCCGTGTACCAAGTGGGTTTAGCCACGTAAATTACTTCATTTTTGCTCATGTATCCACCTCCAAAACAGTTCTTTTTTATGCTCAGGCGCAATAATCACGCGGTTAGGCCAGTAATACTCCAGGTCCATAACCGCCACCGCATCTATTACATTGCGCGGCATGAGATATTCACTCCCCATTACACGCACTAGCAAATCCAAATCAACTAACTCCTGCCACGCCGCCTCATGTTTCAAATACAGCGTTGGCACATGGAGGTCCTTTTCCAGTTGCGAAATGAACAACGGCTGGGGTTTTAACTGGTACACATAGTGATAACTAAACACCAGTTTGGCTACATTGGACAGGGGCGGCAAAAAACTGTCTAATTCTGCAAGCGCCTTCTTTACCTCCGGTTGTTCCAGCGCCGCAAGACCGTCTTGTTCCACACCGTCCAAGATAGCGTCAAAATACTTAAACAGACTAAACGTCATAATGAACTCCATTTCCTTATTTGTCATAGAACTAGGATAACAAACTTTTGCGACAACACCTTGTCGCCCCTATGTGCTATACTTTTTGTAAGAGGTAACTATGCAAAAAGAAATGCAAAACAAACTAACACGCCTTTTGTATGAATTGAACGCCCTAGATAAGGGGGCTATCCGCCTAAAAGATATGGCAGAAGAAGTGGGGGTTGCCGTACGCACCCTCCAGCGCGACATGAACGAAATTGAGGATGCGAACTTCCCGCTGTGGAACCCCGAGCCGGGAGTGTATGCGTTTATAGAGGGGTTTTCCTTGGAGCGCATGCAGTTATCCAGCGCTGAAGCATCTATCTTGGTAGTGATGAGTGATATTGCCTCGTCTCTGGGTGGCAATTTTGGACAATCGTTTGAAGCGCTTAAATTGCGTCTTACCGAAAGCACGCAAAACAATCCGTTTTTTATCAAAATGACGCCAGGCGAACAATACAAGCAAACGCCCATTACGCGCACGTTGGAAGATTCTATCCGCGCACGCGAGTGGGTAACCGTATGCTACAAAGGCGGCAAACAAGCGTGCTATGCGGTACGTCCTTTGAAACTATTGTGGAGTGAAGGTTTTTGGTATTTGCTTTCGCTGACGGATGATGAAAAACTGTTAAAATTCCGCCTGGAAAAAATTTCCTCCGCCAAAGAAATGGGCAAGTTTTTTAAGTATGACAAAAATATAGATAAAATTCTCAAAGAAAGTACGAACGTATGGTTTGAAAAAGAACGCCCCTTGGCCGTGCAGTTAGAAGTATCGGCCGAGTGCGCGCATTTCTTTAAGCAAAAGAACTATTTTCCGTTGCAAAAGCTGGAAAAGGAACTAAAAGACGGGCGCGTTATTATATCGTGCCAAGCCGCCAAAGAAGAAGAAATTTTGCCCACCATTTTGCATTGGCTACCGCATATTAAGGTACTTTCCCCCGCCACTTTACACACGCGGGTAAAAGACGTACTTAACGACTATTTAAGGAGTGTAAAATGAAGAACGAAAAAAACAAAATCATTAAATCGCTAATTCCTATTTTAGAGCGACTTCGTGAAATATATATAGGGACAAATGACGAAAATATTAAAAAAAGTATTAAAAAAATGACTCGTACTCTCATTGGCGTTTCTTTAGAAAATGTACCAGCTGATTACGTATCCAATGATGCTTGGAGAGAAATAAAAAATTACAAAGAACTGAAAAAAATTCCTTACCATGGAGTTTGCGTAGAAAAAGTATATATCATGATATTTTTAAGAAGTTAACTTATGAACACTGTATACCTTTTAAAGAAATAATAGAGGAGATATATACCGACAATAGTTCTATTTCTAAAGCCCTTGGTAAATTAGAAACCGCGTGGATTACAACAGATGAAAATAAACGATTAAATCAAAGAGGGTATAAAAGTAATAGACACCCTTTTGAAAAACACGGCAACAAATTGATAAGGGCAGAAGAAAACGATTGGAAAAGATGTTACTACTTGTGCGAAATCAGAGGTATAAAATGAAGAAAATTTATGTAATTTTGGCCCTACTCGTGGCCGCTGGAGTGGGGTATGGTGCGGCACAAATACAAATCAAAATGGAACAAGTTAAAACGATTACCCAATACGCCGGAGCAAATATCGCCCGCTATGATTTAGGCGATACGGAGTGCTTTGTTGAATCAACGAGCCACAGCATGTTCTGTATAAAAAAATGATACACTGCTTGTAATAAGGGAGCTCAACTATGAGAAACAGGAGATAGTAAATTATGGATACACCCCACATAAAAAAAGAAGATTTATATCGATTACTCAAAGATGAATCTTTTTTATCATTAGAAAAAGAATTTAATACTTTTAATATTTTTAATGCATTAGGGTTAGAAACTGCTGAAAATCGCCATTCTTCTTTTTTAGCGTTTCTATTAAATCCTCGCGAAAGTCACCAATTCGAGTCACTGTTTTTAAAAGAGTTTCTACAAGAAGCTTTTCCAAATCAGGCAATTCAATTTGAAAATCTTGATTTAACAGATATTATCGTGCATAAAGAATATAAATTCGCTCCCAAAGCGAAAGACCGCTTAGACATTTTATTACTAGATGAAAAAAATGGGATACTATATGCTATAGAACACAAAATTAAAGCAAAGGAGCATAAACGGAAATCATCTACACAATTAAAATTTTACAAGGAGGGTATTCAAAAAAACAAAAAATTTGACCAGTACAAAGAAAAATATTATATATTTTTAACTGCTCAAGGGAACGAACCATCTGATAAAGATTGGATCCCCGTTTCTTACGACAATATTGAAGGAATAATACAACGTATTTTGAAATTTTACGATTACAAATTATTACCGGAATTAAAAACAATTTTAGAGCAATATTTATTAGTTATAAAAAGGAGCATTCTTATGTCAGATGACAATTTAGAAGAATTAGCACAACGAGTTTATCAAAATCACAGAAAAGTTCTCGACTATATTATAGAAAACATGAGTAATCCTGATTTGCACGCCATGCATTTCATAAAATCCATATTTGCTAACCATGACAATTTGTTCGAGATGAACCATACTGGAAAATCGTCTGCCTTTTATTCTTTCAAAGAATTAGATAAATATGAACAATTACAATATCCTGACTCCGATAAAAATTCCCAATATAAGAAATCGTATTTAGGGTTCTGTATTGAAAGGAATAAAAAAGGGGTGATTATTATGAAGGCTATAATAGGCCCAACTAAAAAGAATTTTAAATTTAGAAAAGCACTTGAAACCTATTTAATAAAGAACAAATATACCCAACATAGGAAACCAACAGCGAACGGAGTATATCATACCATTTCAACGGATATTTTAATACCTAAAAAACATATTGAAGAACTCTTTGAGAATAAAAATTTAGAAGAAGGATCTAGAGGCAATATTGAAAGAATAATTCTCGCCAGATACAAGAGGATAAAACCGCAAATTGAAGAAGCTATAAAGATCTTATCAGGACAAGAATAACTTAACATATATCTTTCCCCCGATTATATCGGGGGTGTTTTTTCTAAAAATCAATTTGGGCTATCGCCATTAGGAAAATAAACATGGCTACGCCTAATACGATAACGCCTAAAACACTCATAACTACTCCTTTCCGTATATTCTTAGCGTTACTGGGTGGCTGAGTCCAACCAAAACCCAATAATGCCCACAATAATCATTAGTAAAATTTCCATATACTCCCCCTCACACAGTTATTCTATACGGCTTAACTTGTCAATTATAAACCCCAAAATAAATCCAAATACAAGGATTACAAGCAATATACCTACAATTTCCATATTTCCTCCTAAATACTTCTGTATTTAGGATAACAAAAGCGGGCGACAACATAGTGTCACCCGTTTTGTCTGTCCGTCATAGCGGTTTCTACTGTTTCTTAGTCTTAAGGTCTAATACTTGCCCTTTGATATACTCGTAGGCTTTGGGATTCTTGGGGTCGGCTTTTTGGGCCTGGGCCACTACCTCTAACGCCTTATCAAATTGCCCCTCATGCGCATACATCAAAGCCGCAAAATGGGTTTGCATGGCCTTGTTGTTAATACCCGCGTTAAACAGGTCTATGGCTTTTTCATAATACTTGTTTAATATCAAGAAATAAATAGCATACGTAATAAATGTATCATCCTGCTTGTCTTGTGCAAACCCGTCTAGAGCGTATTGTAGTGCCCCTTTATAATCTTTTTGGGTATAGCAAATTAGGGCCGCTTGTTTATAAGGCCATACATCCTTCGGGTCATCCTTAATAAGTTTGGCACATCCTTTTAAGGCCTCGCGGTGTTGTTGCCCCAACCAATGGAAACGAATCATAATTTTTTGAAGTTCACGCTCTTGCCACTTGCGATAGGCACTATTCCTAAAACCTTTATCATCAGCAACCTTATTAAATTCTGCAAGTGCCAGTAAAATTTGTAAAGGGGCACGATTTAAACTCCCGTCATCTAAAAAGATAGATAAAACATTTTCCTTGGTGGCATTCATCGGCTCCCACTTTCCCGCGGCTTCTTTACGTTTTTGCTGTTCCTTGCGCCCGGCTTTTTCCACTTCCTTTTGAATAGGCAGCACCCATTTACTGGGCTTACCGAGCCCCTCAGTAAGCGCATCTAGTGCATCCACAAAATCCAGCGCATTTTCTTTAGTGATGTTAAATTTAGCCCACTCAAAATCATCCCGCACGCGGTAATTTACATTTTGCGGATTGGGCTTATACAGCGTTAGCCCGGCCTGCTCTAGGGTTTCTATATCGCGCTGAATCGTGCGGCGGCTTACCCCACATTCTTTGGCGGCGTGGTCCAAATTTAGCATACCCTGATTTAAGTCAATCATCAGTTTAATCAGGCGCGAGAGCCCCTTTTTAACGTCCTCATTTTTCCGCTTGGTTGCCTTTTTAGGCAATTTAGAAAAGTCTTTTTTTGTTTTCATAATTTCTCTCCTTTATTGTACGCTATCCCGTAACGCATCCACCAGTTTTACCATGGCCCAAGTGTCTTGCTCGCAATATTTAAGCAAATCTTTGCGTAGTTGCTCTAACTCGGCAGGCGACAATTTCTGTGCGTATAATACGTCAAAGGCATCCATGGCATCCCCGCCGTTGGCAACCGCCATACTTTCGTAAGTCATATCTGGAACGAGGGCAGGCAAAACCTTTTTGATAGACCAGCTACAATGCATTTTGGGGTGCAAGAAATCCTGCTTAAACGGATCGCCGGTGTCCATAAAGCGTTCCGTCATGTCCAAAAGGCGTTTAGCATCCTTTTCGGGGATGGGTAAGTCGTGCGCCATCTCTTTCATGCGTGTCTTTTCAAAAGCCGCATTGTGGGCCAATATAGTGCCACTATTGCCAATATATTTAAGCAAGGCCTCCACGCAACCATAGCGCGGATCCTCTTTACCTGTTGAAAGATACTCATAATGTTCAAACTTGCCGTTTGGCTCGCGTTGCACATGGAGCGAGAATTGGAACGGAATTTGCTGATAAGGCCGCGAATACTTCCATAAAGGAACTACAGGTTGCGTCGTCTCAAAATCTAGGTAATAAAGAGGGTACTCAAGTTTATTAAGCCACGCCGCCACCGCCGCCTGGTCAATATACGGTTTCCCCGTGCGTAGCACCTCTACCCAGCGGTTATATTTTTCATTATCAAAACTATTCGGCGGCAAATCCGCTACACGCACAATCCCCTGCGCCATAAACTTGCGCGCCCGGTTGCCACGCAACAATGCAAACACAGAATCTTGCGGAATATCTTTCCAACAATAGTCGTGACATTCACAATCGGCACACCCGCTTTTATCCAGTTCGACCGTCGGTTCAGGCCCAGCTAGTAATTTCTTAATATCCTCTAAATTTTCCTCAATATCCTCATCCGAGGAGAGCTCGCTATCCATCGGGGTTAAAAGGAAAAGTTGTTGCAGGTCCGGCTCGTCAGTTCCCATAAAATAATCGCTATTGATATGCATTAAATAACAATGCTCCGGCGTAACTCCACAATGCGTAAGCACATAGCGCTGGATAGAGATGTCATCCACATAAATGGAATCAATTTCGCGCCCGCTACTTTTTACTTCCACTAAATTCCACCCGGTTGGCGTTTTTTCCAAAATATCCACAAATACCAAAATACCGTTATAGCAAAAGGCGGCCTCGTAGATAGCCGGAACGCCTTGTGCCATAAGCTCTTGCGTGCGTTTAATGGCTTCTTGCGGGTTTTGATAACCGTCCTTGACCAGTATCCCACCCGGAAAACGTTTCCATGCAAGTTCGCCAATAAAATGTCCTCTATCAAATATTTTCTGCAAAGCAGGGCTTGGGGGCGTAAGCACTTCTTTTTTATTGCGGTATAGCCACAAGCGTTTAGGACAACTGCGATATTTTGTGTATTGTGATTTGGATAAATTCATACGCACCTCTTACTTGTATGATAGCACATCAAAACCCCCAAAACATAATGTTAAGGAGTTTGCCGTCTTTGTCGTATAGATCGCACGAGTAGGCCAAATCTCGCTTCGTGCGTTCTAGTAATTCGTCGCCGTTTTTGGCAAACAAGTGCAATTCGCCCTTTTCATCTGTTTTGGAGATAATTTCAAAATAAACATAGCCACGATCGGTAACGTAGGTACCGCCCCATACTACTTTGTCCCAAGGGATACCTTTATCAATCATCCCCTGTGTGCCACCACAAGCATTGATAAGATCGTTAAAACGCTGCATATTGCCTTTAATT
>JBGUOO010000039.1:0-26335 GCA_045129775.1 Elusimicrobiaceae bacterium | reverse complement strand
GTTTTAATTATCGGCATACTGGCGGCCATTGCATTGCCTCAATATAAGAAGGCAGTTATGAAAGCACGTGTAACGCAAGAGTTGACGGTCTTTAAATCCTTCAGCCAAGCTATAGAAGCATGGGCATTGGCAAATGATATGCCTTCTTCTGGCAACATTTTTTTCACAGGAACTAAAGCAGATGCTTCACTGGATATAGATATGGGAACTCCCTCAGCTGACTACTTAAATGAAGTAGGGGATGTGAGTCTATATGTTACGGTGTCCTCGAGTAACGCACAGATGTTTGTAGGCAGCAAATCAGACAGTCCTAGAAGTTGTTTTACTCTTTTTAATAATCGCACCCCAACATCATCAGGAGGATGGTATCTAAGAGGTTTTCGTCTTGCGGGCAACACAGGGCAAGCCACAGCCAATGATTGCCCCGAGTATCAAAAAATGATGTGCGAGTACTGGGCTACACAGGGTACCGGTAAAGGTAGGTCTTATGGTGCAGTAGCCCAATGTGCCAACTTTGGCGTTACTTTACAGGCTGAAGATCAGTAAATCTCAACTCCCCTACACAACCTGCGGGGGAGTTCTTCTAAAATATAAAACCCCCGCTTTTTAGCGGGGGTTTTTTCAGTATTCAAAAACGTATAACATAACAACTATAATCCGGTTTTTCAAACTAATTTGGTGCAAGACGCGGCGCGAGGAAAAAGCGTCGAGTAAAATAGAAGATAAGATGATTTTTCCAAACAAACACTGGGAAAAATTTTCAGTACCCTGATTTGTCAAAATCAAACCAGTTTGTGCCGTAAGTTGAGCGTGGCGTACGTCTGCCGGACCGCGCGTAGCGCGGCAAGTACGCGAGCGAAAGTCGGTGCAAACTGGGAAGATTTTGGCAAATTGTTGGTCCACATATTACGCCACTTCGCGCCCGCTGTTTTTAGGCAGAAAAAAAGGGCCCTTACGTTTCTTCAACATAAGGACCTTTCAACTAATCGCTGTTTCCATAAGCAAACGCTTCAGTAGCAAAGCACTTCAAGCTACCCAACGCGGCGGCGGTTGTCGGTCCCATCTCCCGGGGTACTCCTCACACCCTCAAGTGCAAGGCTCCGGGCTCGTGAAACACGTTTCTCCAATCTCACACCACGCCCAAGCGCCCTAGCGCTCAAATTCTGCCGGTTACCCTACCCGCGCGCGCTTTGCATGCACGGCTAACACAACCTACAGTTCCTTTGTCACCCTTGCGGGCCAAAAGACGTTCACGCCACCTAAGCGTACTAATAGTATAAGCGAAAACCTTGATTTGTCAAGGGGTTACTGTACGTCTGTAATTTTGCGTACAACTAACCCAATCGGTTGCACCATTTCCGGCGCAAACGCTTTGTATTTTTTATTGTTGTCGGAATACAAAACAATTTTTCCGTTTTCTTTGCGGATACGTTTAATCAAATTCCCTTCCGCTACTTTTACCAGCATTACTTTTCCGTCTAAGAAATCGGTGGTGGGTTTAATTAAACATAAATCGTCGTACTCAACACTGCCTTTCATGCTATCGCCACAGCAACGCACAATATATTTAGCACCTTTGGCATAGCGGCGCGGCAGGGTCCACCATTCAATCACGTCGGCTTCGTCAAATTCCGGGTAGCCGGCGGGCACGTTGGCTAAGTACGGCAAGGCCACGCTATTGCTTTGGGGGGAAACCAGTTCGGCTTCTTTGTCAGCGTTGTAAATCCCTTCGGCGGAGTTTTCATACAACGCGGCGGCCGGGGCGGCGCCATCGGGGTACGTGGTGGGCATAAAGAGGCGCAACACGCGCTCTTCGCTCATTTTAAAAAGTTTCGCCATTTGTGCCACATATCCCTTAGACGGGTTGCGTTTACCGGTGGTCCACAGCGCCACGGTGGCGGTAGAAACCTGCAAAACCTTTGCTAACTTAGCTTGCGCCCCACGTAAAATGCCGTTATTCCAGGCGGCCAGGGCTTTCTCAAACTTATTCATAAAATACCTCGTGATATAAAAATAGGTCCAAAATAGGTCCTTTTTGGGCTTGACAAATGTTATCAAAACTTGCTATACTAGCTTTGTAAGAAGGGCGACGGCTTTTCTTACACTTAGTTAACTAACATCTAACCGGGTAACGAATTGTTGCTAAGGCAACGGGGGCAGTTTCACTGCTTGTGCTTTCGTTACAACAGTTGCAAGGGGCTGCCAAGCCTATGCAATTATTATAGCATAAAATGCGCAAAAAGGGTTAGCAAAGTTTAAAAGGTTAAGTCAGCCCGCATATAAATGGGTCTTGGCAACCGCAAACAAATAACTCTAACGCAATGCAAACGTTTGTTGACTGCGCGCGTCAACAAACGTCTTATAACAGAGTGAATGTTTTATATAATGTATCTATGTCTAAAACATTTTCGCTCAATATCTATGGTTTAATTTTTTCCATTATGCTCGTCGTAGCCGGGCTGACGTGGCTTTTGCCCGCCGGCCAGTACGACACACAGGAAAAAGACGGCCGCATCTACACGGTAGCCGGCTCTTACCACACGGTAACTTCGGCCCCGCAAGGGGTGGGGGCGGTGCTTACGGCCCCGGCCAAAGGATTCAAAGATTGTGCCGATATTATTGTGTTTATTTTTATCACAGGTGCCATTTTTACTATTTTGGAACGTACCGGCACCGTAAACGCCGTGATTATGGGCACCAGTTATTTATTTTCCCGTCGGGAAAAACTAAAAAAGTGGTTTATCCCGGCCAGCATGGTGCTCTTTTCTTTGGGCGGTGCGGTATTTGGCATGGAAGAGGAAACGCTGATTTTTATTCCGCTGTTTATTCCGCTGGCGCTATCTTTAGGGTATGACAGTTTAGTCGGCATGAGCATTCCGTTTTTGGGTGCGTGGGCGGGTTTCTGCTCGGCGTTTATGAATCCGTTTACCGTCGGTATTTCGCAAGGGATTGCGCAACTGCCGCTCTATTCGGGGCTGGGGTATCGTCTTGTTGTGTGGTTTATTTGCACGGCCACGGTCATTAGTTTTGTCATGTGGTACGGCGAAAAAATCCGCAAAGCCCCGCAACAAAGTTTAACGTACGAGGCCGACCAAAAGCGCCGTAAAAACCTGGATTTAACCGTCGTACAAAAACCGCAGTTCAAGCGCTCGCACATTATTATTAGTATCGTGTTTGCGCTGGGGATGATTGGGTTGGTGATCGGTGTAGCGGTGTATGAGTGGTACATCGTAGAAATTTCCGGCCTGTTTTTGGGCGTGGGTTTGCTTTGTGCGCTGATTGCGCGCTTGTCGCTCAACCAAACCACGGACGCCATTATTGACGGCGCACGCAGTATGGTTAGCGTGGCGGTTATGTTAGCCCTGGCCCGCGCGATTGTAGTGATCGCGAGTGACGGGCGCATCTTAGATACCGTCTTACACGGTATTGCATCTGTCATTGGGCACATGCACCCGTTGGCCGCGGTGGAAAGCATGTTTGTGGCGCACAGTTTTTTGAACTTTTTTATTGCATCGGGTTCCGGCCAAGCCGTTTTAACCATGCCGGTTATGATTCCGCTTTCGGACCTTATGCACATCAGCCCGCAACTTTCCATTTTGGCCTACCAATTTGGCGAGGGGTGGACCAACGCCATTATTCCCACGGCCCCGGTTACCATGGCGGCTTTGGGTATGGCCGGTATTCCGTGGTTTAAGTGGGCCAAGTGGAATATTCACTTGCAAATTATTTTGGCGGTGCTTTCGGCACTGCTGTTAATTCCGCCGTATTTTATGGGGTGGTAACCTTCTCTAATCCGGCGGAATAGATACCGCCGGGCATCTCACGGTGTTTTGCGCGGTGTTTACGTAAGTAAGCACCGCCTCGTTTTTTACGCACGCAGTGCGGAGGGGAGTGTTATGTCTTTATCAGCTAAAATTGATTTGGAAAATAAAATTTTTGCGCGCGCGGCGCAGTTAAAAACCGCGGTACACGCCAAGTATGGCGGGCTTATTTCCCCGTCGGCCGATTTGGAACTTCAAACCTTACTTTATGTGTATAACGCAAATTTCCGCGCGGAAAATTTTAACAATTTTTGCACCAGGCAAGATGCACTGGAACAACGCCAACATTATCTAAGCCAGTGCCCGTACCCGCCGGGCTTAACACGCATTTACAGCGCGCGGGAACTCAATTTTGAACTTATTTTATCGGAGGAAAAATGAAAACTACCAAGTACGACCCGTCTTTTTGCGGGGCCCTGTTACAATTTTTTGATTGTGCCCCGTTCTCGGTAACCGAGGTACAAAAAAAAGACGGCACCATTACTCTACTGGAAACCGCGGCCGAACTTCCCACATTTGCGGCGTTTGCCAAAAAAATCGGCGTAACGTGCGCGCAACTGCACGCGTGGGAAGATAAACACGCCGCGTTTAAATACGCCTGCGAACAAGCGCGCGACCGTCAGGGCAATATCCTTATCCAAAACAGTTTGCGCGGCAATTATGCCTCATCGTTTGCGGTGTTTATGGCCAAAAATTTACTGGGCTGGAAAGACGGCAAAGAGTCCGCCTCTCCGGCCGGCCCCGTGGTCATTGAATGGGAGGACCCAACTGATGAATCCCGCTAAAATAACCATTCCTTACACGCCGCGCCCCGTGCAAAAAGAGATTCACGCCGCCTTAGAAACTCACCGCTTTAGCGTACTGGTTACGCACCGCCAGCTGGGCAAAACGGTGTGCGCCGTCAATCATTTAATCAAAATGGCCACGCAAAACCGGAACCCGTACCCGCGTTATTTTTATGTAGCGCCGTTTTTAAAACAAGCCAAACTGATTGCGTGGGATTATTTAAAGCGTTATGCGCGCAACATTCCCGGTGTGAAATTTGCCGAGGGGGAACTTTGTGTGCAGTTGCCCAACGGCGCGCACATTTGGGTATGCGGGGCCGACAATCCCGACGCGCTTCGCGGCACGTATGCCGACGGAGTGGTGCTGGACGAATACGCCCAAATCAAGCCCGATGTGTTTACCGAAATCATCCGCCCCATGCTCCTTTCGCGCACAGGTTGGGCAGTGTTTATGGGCACGCCCAAAGGGCAAAACAATTTTTTTGAGCTCTTTAACCAGGCGCAAAAAAACGCCCAACAAGAACCCGCGCTGTGGTGGGTAGGCGTGTTCCGCGCCGACGAGTCCAACGTCATTTCCCCGGCCGAGCTGGCACGTTTAAAAACCGAAACGCCCGACGTTATTTTCCGCCAGGAATACTTGTGCGATTTTACCGCCAGTGCGGAAAATATTTTAATTCCCATTGATAGCGTGCTGTCCGCTTGTCAGCGTGAAATGCACGGCGAGGATATCCGCTACGCGCCCAAAATTATGGGGGTGGACCCGGCGCGCTTTGGCGCGGACCGCAGTGTGATTTTTTGCCGCCAGGGTGTGAGAGCCTTTGAGCCGCGCGTATTTCAAAATATGGATAACATGACGTTGGCCGCCCGCGTTGCGCGCGAAATGGAATACTTCCACCCCGACGCTGTTTTTGTAGATTCTGGCTGTGGCGGCGGCGTAATTGACCGTTTGCGCCAGTTAGGGTATCGCAACATTATAGAAGTGCCGTTTGGCGGTAGTGCCACGCGTTCGGGGCAGTATGCCAACAAGCGTGCCGAAATGTGGTATGAAATGGCACAGTGGATAAAAACCGTCGGTGTATTGCCACCGAATGCGGACCTCAAGGCCGACTTGTGCCAAGTCTGTTACGACTATGATGCCCAAGGCCGCTTGCGCCTGGAAAGCAAAGACAAACTCAAAGAGCGCACCGGCAAAAGCCCGGACTTAGCCGACGCCCTGGCTCTCACGTTTGCGGCCCCGGTGCGGCCATCCTCGTCGTTAATCACGCGCCCCGAATTTGCCCGCAGTGAGTATGAGGTATTATAACCCTTCGGCTTTGCAAACAGCTTTACCTAGGTTAGTAAGGCCCGAGCAACTTATCTTATTGGGCAATTTATCGTGGTGGGTTAGATAAAGTATGTAAGAAAAATCTCTATTAGATAAACATTGGCTCCAAAGGTTTGTATAATCGGGACAATAAGCCGCATGAATCACATAGGCGGCGGCACCATTGGTAGATACACTGCCTAATACATCAATTACGAAATGTTTATTGCAGGTAAATATAGATTTATCATTGCCGAGTTGATTGCATGAGTGGGATATATCTAATGAGTTTAAGTCCTCGGTATATTCTGCGTTGGCCAAATAATAGGCTTCTTCGGCAGCTTTAATAGCAGTAAGGATAGGTTTCATAGTGGCAAGCCGGCTTTTGGCCACCGCCAGCTTATATTGCGGCAGTGCTATGGCGGTCAAAATGCCAATGATAAGTACAACGACTAATAATTCTATGAGTGTGAAACCTGCTTTTGTTTTTTTCATGTGTTCTCCTTGTCGGAAGTACAAAAAAAAGACGACGTTTTATTGCCTAAGCTACTCCAATAACCCGTGCAATAATCGTCGCCCACCTGCCCCTTACGGGGCAGGCACAAAAGCAGACGATTATTTGTGGCTTGGAGTATGCGTCGCGGATTTTGTCCGCCTTGCGTAATGCAGGCTTTCCCTGCACTTCCAACAAATAATCTATTTAGTTTTTTGGTACTACCTTAACATTATAACATAAAAGGTATTTTTTATTGTGCGGTGGGGGAAACATAAAAATAGGCCCAAAATAGGCCCAAAAAATACTTGACAAAACTAACAAATTTTGCTATATTAGAAGTGTAGTAACCTAAAAACTAACGTATTCACCTTCAAAACAGCACATTTTGCGTTAGTTCATACACAAAAAAAGCCCGTCGTAAAATACGCCGGGCAAATGTAAAACTTGTTTCTTTTTACAGGTTGGCAAACATAATAGCCGCCAGTATGGCCGCTAACAATGCTGTCAGTAAATAAGAAACCAGGCGTGCCGTCTTTTTGCTCCCTTTGGGCCACACGGCCCGGGTGATAATGTAAAACCCCGGCACCGCCAGTAAAATTACAAATAAAAAAATGAGAATAATTCCGCTCATAGTTTCCTCCGTGAAATTATGATAGTAAATTTTGCACATTTATGTGCAAGGAAAAAATAATTAGTTATGAACACAAAACAACAAGTTAGCTCTTACCAAAAACGGTTTGACGCCTTAAAACAAGCCCGCGCCCCATGGGTGCCCGCGTGGAAAGAATTGGCCAAATACTTGGCCCCCACACGCGGCTGTTTTGACGGACAAACCCCCAACTCCGGCCAAAAGCTGGACCACAAAACTCTGCTGGATAGCTCGGCCTCGCTTGCCGTTGGCGTGTTGGGCGCGGGCATGATGAGCGGGCTGACAAGCCCGTCGCGCAGTTGGTTTGACCTCGCTTTAAGCCCGCGTGGTTTAAAAAAATTGCCGGGCGCCAGCGCGTGGCTTTTAGACGTGAAAAAAGAAATTGAAAGTACCCTTGCCAAAAGCAATGTCTATTCCGTTTTACAGCAAGTGTACGAAGAAGTCAGCGTGTTTGGCACCGCCGCCTTTTTGGTGGAGGAGGACCCGCAAGGCGGTATTTTCTGCCGTCCGTTTACGGCGGGGGAATATATGCTGGATATTGACGACAAAGGCCGCGTAAATACGTTCGGGCGCGAATTTTTTATGACCGCTTCCCAGCTGGCCCATGCGTTTGGAATAGAAAATTTACCGCCTCAAATTCAGCGCGAATTATTAGAGCCCAACACGGCAACGCAACACAAGGTTATGCACCTTATTTTCCCCAATCCGCACGCTGATGAAAACCGGGTAGACTTTACGCACTTTGCGTTCTCTTCCGTCTATTTTATGCAGGACGGCACGCTACTGCGCCAAGGCGGATATCACGAATTTCCCGTCGTGGCGGCGCGTTGGGAAACCAAAAACACGTCGGACATTTACGGCCGCGGCCCGGGGTGGAAAGCACTGGGCGACGTAAAAATGCTTCAAAAAATGCAAAAAACAAAACTCGTCGCGTTGGACAAAAGCACCAATCCGCCCGTTATGGTTTCGGCCAGCGTGCAAGGCGAAGTCAATTTACTCCCCGGTGGCATTACGCGCTGTAACAGTTTAACTGACGCCGCCGTCAAACCGGCCTACCAGGTCCAGCCCGACGTAGCCGCCCTAAACGCGGCCATGGAAGAAGTGCGCCAAATTATCCGCGCGCAATTTTTTGCCGACGTATTTGTGATGTTATCCGCGCAAGATACGCCCCACTTAACCGCAACCGAAGTGGCCGAGCGCAAGCAAGAAAAAATGTTGCTCCTGGGCCCCGTGTTACAGCGCTTAAAAACCGAACTCTTAGACCCGCTGATTGAGCGCACGTATTACATTTTACTGCGCCAAGGCTCTATTCCGCCCGCGCCCGAAATTTTGCACGGCCTGGAGTTGCACGTGGACTATATTTCCACCATCGCGCAAGCACAGCGCTCGTCGGCGTTAGAGCCTTTAGCGCAAGGTGTGGCATTTGCCGAAAAGTTAACGCAGGCCGCGCCCGAATTGGCCGCACATGTAAATTATCCGCGCGCACTGAGCGAAGGATTAGAAAGTTTAGGTGTGGACGGCATTTTACTAAACCAAGGAGTAGCCAATGAGTGCCGCTAAACTTAAAAAACGCGCGGTGTATGATTTGCAAACCGTGCTCAAAACGCCGCAAGGCCGCCGCGTGCTGTGGCAGATTTTGCAAGCCGCGCAAGTACGCCAGCACGGCTTTATCCCCGGCGACGCACTGGCCACCGCATTTCACTGCGGCCAGCGCAGTATCGGCCTGTTTTTGTTAAACGAAATAGAACAAGCCGTGCCGGGTGCTTATCAACAAATGCGCAGTGAATACTTAGCGGAAATTACGTCTGCACAAAACCAATTAAAGGAGCCCGAAAATGACTGAAAAAACCGATTTACACACCTCGTCTGCGCCACAAAACGCAGACACGCAACCTATACCCCAAGACCCGTATGCGGCAGTTTCTCTGCCGGAAAATTCCTTACTAAGCGCGCAAACGCTTGCGGCATTTAAGCAAACGGCCGCGCAAGTAAAACTGCCCGCCGAAAGTTTGCAAACGTGGCTTTCTTATGAGGAAAACCGCTTGCAAGCCGCGGCCGAAGAGGCCGAAAAAAACCGGCGTGAAGAAGTAGAAACCTGGGCCCGCCAAACACAAGACATGTTTGGCCCACGGTGGCAAGAGGAAGTTTCCAAGGCGGTGCGCGGCGCCGATGTGTTTGGTGGCCCGCAACTGCGCCAACTCTTAGAAGAAACGGGGCTTGGTAACCACCCGGTGATCGTCCGTACCTTTCACGCGGTGGCAACGCGTATTTGTGAAGACGTTACCCCCGGCGGTGCGTCGAGCGCAACGACGGATAAAACCTTCACAGAGGCCTTGTACGGAAAAAATTAAAGGAGAAAATCTATGGCAATTATTGCTGAAAAAAATTACAACTTAATTGACTACGCCAAACAGTTTGACCCGTCGGGCCAAGAGTTGGCCATTGCCGAAGTGCTCAGCCAGTCTAACGACATCATTGGCGACGCCGTGGTGCAGGAAAGCTCGCTGGACAGCGGCCACGAATATGCCGTACGTACCGGCATCCCCGAAGGCACTTGGCGCCGCGCCTACCAAGGCATTGAGCCCGCCAAAGCCACCACTAAAGTAGTGGTAGAAAGTTACGGCACGCTCTCGGCTTACTCGGTCGTGGATAAGTTAGTGGCCGAAAAAGGCGGTCATGTAGATGCTGTACGCACCGGGCAATCGCGCGCGATTATTGCGGGTATGTCCTCGTCTATGGCGTCTAACTTAATCTATGGTAATAGCGGCGCCACGCCCGAGCGTTTTACCGGGCTCGCGGCGCGTTACAGCGCGCTTTCCGGCGCGGAATCCAGCCGCAATGTCGTGGATGCGGGGGGCACTACCAACGGGCAAAACTCGTCCATTTACCTCGTTGTGTGGGATACCGATAAAGTGTTTACGTTCTTCCCCAAAGGCTCCAAAGCCGGTATCCAACGCGTGGATTACGGCTTAGTCAACCACGTGGACGCCGGCGGTAACGAGTTCCCGGCCTACAAAGAATACTTTGAGTGGAAACTGGGCCTGGCCGTGCAAGATTGGCGCTACGCGGGGCGTATTTGCAATATTGATGTCACCAACGTGCCGTCCACGCTGATTGACGATATGTGTGATTTGGAAGAAAAAATCCAAAGCCTTTCCTTGGGCAAGCCCGTGTGGTACATGAACCGCACCATCAAAGCGGCATTGCGTAAACTGACCACCAACCGCTCCAACATCCAATACACGCCGGACCAAATTACGTCCAGACCTCTAATGACGTTTAACGAAATCCCCGTGCATATTTGTGATGCCATCCGCGACGACGAAGCCGTAGTGGCCTAAGCCGTTTGGGGCGGACCAACCGCCCGCCCCTTATCTTATATTTAGGAGAAAAAAATGTTACTAGATAAAACTGCTCTATTTTCCGACGCGCAAGCCTTGCGCTCCACCGGCGCCAGCACCAACACCCTGGACCTTAAAGCCGCCGGCAACGCCGTGCCGGGCCGTCTGGTGCTCATTGCCCATGCCGATACCGCGTTTGTGGGGGCTACGCAAGTGGTGTGCGCTCTGCAAACCAGCGATAAGGCCGACTTTTCTTCCGGCGTGGTTACGCTGGCCAGTGCCACTGTTAGCGGCACCGACCTGGCCGATACCGAGAAAAACCTGTTTGCCTTAGGGATCCCGGCCGGGCTGAAGCGCTACCTGCGCATCTACTACACCGTAACCGGAACGGTTACCGCAGGGGCCATTTCCTGCTTTGTGGCCGATGTAGCCGACATGCGCTAAAACACCCGTGCGGGTGCCGTTTGAAAGGGGCGGCACCCGCCAAACAGGCCGTTTATAAGTAAACGGGGCAACTCCCAAGCGCAGACCGCGTGAAAATATGCAAAACAGCGGTGGTTTTGGCTTAAATTGGGTATTTTTTGTCCCCAAATGAGGTTATTATCTGGCCCAAAAGCCCTAAAAAGGGGGAAATATCAATAAAATCTGGCCCGGCTGTTTCATCCCTTTTTTAAAGATAAAACCAATAGAAATGTTTATTTAAAATTACATATAAAAATAAAAATACTTAAAATATAAGTATTTTTTAAAATATGTAAAATTATAAATAATTTAATTCTATTTTTAGTGAAAATAAAAAAGTATATAAAAAATAAGTATTTTTTAAATTATAATAAAAAAGTAAAATAAAAAAATACTTAAAAAATAATATAAATTTTTTATAAAAGTGAAATTATGAACTCAAAAACTACTATTTGTAACTTAGCATTGGCCTATTTGGGCCAGGCTCCTATTGCCTCCCCGGAACAGGATAACGAACAGGCCCGTTGGCTCCAATTATTCTATAATCCGGTGCGGGATGAGGTCCTGCGTACGCATGATTGGGCTTTTGCCGCAAGCGATAAACCGCTTGTTTTGGTGGAAACCCCAACTCAGGCAAAGGGGGAATATGTGTATAAGTATCCGGCTGATGCGTTGTTTATCCGGCGCGTTTACAGCCCGGCAGACCCGCAAACACCTTGCCCGTTTAGCGAGCGGTTTGATACCAAACACCACATGCGCGTGCTGTGTACGGCCGCCCCGCAAGCCTGCGTGCATTACACGCGGCGTATGACGGATGAAACCCTCTATGATGCGGCCTTTGTCAAATGTTTTGCCCTCGCCCTAGCGTGCGACACTTCCCTCGCGCTGACCGGGGATGTGGACTTATCGGCACGGCTCCAACAAAAATATACGCTTTATTTGGAAGAAGCCCGCCGTGCGAATATGACCGAAAACTGCCTGCGTGCCCCGCAGACGGACACGTTTAGCGAGGTGCGCTAATATGGTACTACGTCAGTTACAGCCGTCTTTTACCGGGGGAGAAATCAGCCCGTCTTTGCAAGCCCGCACGGATGCCGGTGCCTACCACACGTGGCTTAAAAGTGCCCAAAATATGCTCGTGCACCCGCAAGGCGGCATTTCCAACCGGCCGGGCACACAATATCAAGGCACCGCCAAATATGCGGCTCAAAATTGCCGCTTGTTGGCTTTTCCGATTGATGAAGAAGAAAGTTATATCGTGGAAGCCGGCGAGCAGTATTTGCGCTTTTACACGGCTAACGGACCGGTATTGGCGGCCGACCAAAATGTGTTGGAACTGGCCACGCCCTACAGCGCGCAGGAAGTAGAACAACTGCACGTTGCTCAGTATAACCAAAGCTTATATGTGGCGCATCCGGCGCATGCACTGCGGCGGCTTACGCGCACGGCGCTGGGGCAATTTACGTGGGAAGAAGTGGAGCTTAGCGGCGGGCCGTTCCAGCCCGAAAATACGGACGAAACCAAAAAAATGCGTCTTTACCCGCAAACCGAAACGGTGGAAAGCCAGGGTGTGGCGGCCGCCCTGGCCTTTGAGCCGATAAACTACCCGAACTTAATTGTGTGGGCGTATTTTAATGACGAATGGTTTTATGCCGCCGACGGGTATGGCCTGCGTCTGGCTGAGATAGCGGACTATTTTAATACCCAGTATGGTTCGCGCGGTTTGTCGGCCACGGTGCAAGGCAGTATGTTGCGGGTTACTTCGGCCGCCGCAGACGGCGGCGATTGGAACGGGGCTACGCTGGTATTGGAATACCGCAGCCGCTTTTCGGGCCCGGCCGATGTAACGGTAACACAAACGCTTAGCGGCGGGGAAAATGCCGGCACGCAAACCGTGGCCCAACCGGGGCGTTATGTTTTGGAAAGTGATTTTGATGTGTTTACACCGCCCTTAGTGGGGGCGTTGTTTAGTCTTACGCACGTGGTAGATGCGCAACAACTGCAAGGATCGCTGGGGTATGAAAGTGTATCGGGGGCTATCAAATCGGGTAGTGATTGGACACTTCGTACCGGGGGAGATTGGACAGGCACCTTACACGTAGAAGTATCGCGCGACGGTGGCACCACATGGAGTACGTTAAAAGTGTTTACGCGTGCCAGCGGCGAGGATAATTTTTACCTGGCCGGCAATTTAAACGATGCCGAAAATATGTTTTGCCTGCGTGTGCGTTCGTGCCAAATCTCCGGCGAGGCCACGTATGAACTAACCGCCGATTCTTTCATCCAGCAAGGGGTGGTGCAAGTGCTTAGTTATGTTTCGGCGCGCCAAGTAATTGTATCGGCCCAACGGGCTTTTGGTAGTGAGGAATGGACGTCAACGTGGGCGCAAGGCAGTTTTAGCCCGGCGGACGGATACCCGGCGTGTGTGTTTTTTTATCAGGACCGCTTGGGCTTGGCCGCTACCACGCACGAAATGCAAACCCTGTGGTTTTCTAAGACGGGTAAACCCACAGATTTCGGCCACGCGCGTAACACTTTTTTGAGTACCGATAGTTTTAGTGTGCGCCTGGGCGGTACGCGTTTAAACCGTATTGAACACGTGCTGGTAGCCAACCGTTTGCTCATTTTTACCGCCGCCAGTGAGTGGACACTTACGTCTAACGGCGTGTTGAGTTTGGACACCCTTCAACTGGAACAACAAAGTGAGTACGGTGCCTCTGCCGCCCGGCCGGTGCTGGTGGGCAACCGGGCCTTGTTTGTGTCGGCGGGGGGAAGCGGGGTGCGGGAACTGGTGTATGATTACGCCACCTCTTCTTACATTGGGCAGGATGTCACCTTACGTGCCAAGCATTTATTTGCCGGCCAGCGCGTGAAACAACTGGCCTTTACCGCCGAGCCCGACCCGGTGCTGTGGTGCATTACACAAGCCGGTCATTTGTGCACATTGACTTATATCCCCGATGCAAATATATATGCGTGGACGCACCAACAAACGCAAGGCACATTTGTCAGCGTGTGTGAATTAAACGGTGCCGTGTGGGTGGCGGTGCGCCGGGCGGGGGGAGTTTTTATTGAAAAAATGGTACCGCGCCCGACGGATACAGACCCGTGCTCCCCGGTGTTTTTAGACAGCAGTGTATCTTACGTATTTGATACGGCACAAAGCACACTAACCGGGCTTTCGCATGTGGAAGGGCAGGAAATTTGCGTGCTTGCCGACGGAAATGTATGTAGCGGTTTAACGGTGGCCGACGGACAAGTTACCTTGCCGTTTGCGGCGCGGCAGGTGCATGCGGGGCTTAGTTATGTCAGTGAAATTAAAACGTTGCCGCTGGCCCAGGCCCAAGGGGAAAAGCACCGCTTGGTGTCGGTAGGTGTGCATGTGTTGAACAGCCGCGGCGGGAAAATAGGTACAGAGCCCGGGGAGCTTACACCGCTAATTGAGCGCACGCACGAAGCGTATAACACGCCTATTTTATTACAAACACGCGTGTTTGAAGTGGCCCTGGCGGACCGGCACCAAACAGCACCGTCACTCGTCGTAAAACAAGACGAACCTTTGCCGCTAACGGTGCTGGCGTTGCGGGTGCGGGCGGCGTAAAAACGGGCTTTCGGTATCGCCGAAAGCCCGCTAGATCAAACACGCAACTTAGTTGGAAGTTAACCGGAAACTATTTTCCATGCCCAGGGCTTGGGTTTGTATGTCGGGCGTATCGTTTAATGCGAGGGCGCCTACATAGTATAACGTATCCGGGGCCGTTTGTACGGACGTTACCCAAAAGTTTACTTTACCGCGGTTGCTGTATGCTTCGCCTTGGGCTTGGTAAGCGGGCAAGCCGTTTACCGTCGTGTATTGCGCCGAGGACAGTGTCAGCCGGCGTTGGGCTTGGGCCATTTCCAACTGGTTTTCCAGCACTTCCAGCGGGGCTTTGTCGTCAATGGCACTTTGGCGTACCAACACGGCCATTAAAAAGTTTTCGGGCCGTTTGCCGGCGGCATCTTTTTTAAATGCGTTGGTGTCTATGCCCAGTTTAACTTGCACACCGCCCAGGTTAATCCAATCGGCAAAATCCATCCCGTCATAGACGGTCAGCTCAAAGGGGAAGTGTTCGTCTTGATACGTATGTTCGCCATATACCGGGGCCGGGTTTTGGGCAATACGCGCCTTGATACCTTGGAACGGGGCCAACACGGCACGTGTGCCTAGCCAAATCCCGGCGCCGATTAAAACGGATAACAACACCGTGCAAACGCCCGCTGTAATCAACGGACCTTTGTTGGAGTGGCTTTTAAAAATCAGCCACGCTACTTTACACAGTAAGAAAAATACTGCGTAAATAACACCTAGCGCAAGTAGCGCCAAAATAATAAGTATCGTCATAGTTTTATTATAACTTATTACAAGGAGAAAAGATGATTGAAATCGGAAAACAATTCTTTGCGGGTTATCAAAGTGCACAACGCTCGGCCCGCAATCAAGCGCAAAAATACCGTTCTTTAGCGGCGCAAGCCGAAGAGCAAGCGGCCGCTTTGGAACAACAGTACCGGGAAAAAAATGCGTATTTGTTCCGCACCGCGTCGGAAAAAATACGGGAGGCTACGCAAACCGCACAAGCCGCGTTAGCCCAACGCCAAGCCCGCCGGGCCGCCAACGGGGTGGATAACCGCTCCGCTTCGGCCCTGGAAGATGCCCGGCAAACACAGTGGGGCCGCCAGTTGCAAAACAACTCCGTTCAGACGCAGTTGCAAGATCAAGGGGCACAACAGGAAAAAACATTTGCCCAAAAATGGCAAGCCTTATTGCAAGCGGCGCACGAACAGCGTAAGACCGCTAAAAAACAGGGGCGCTGGGGAAGTATGGGGCGTGCTTTGTTGTCATTATTTAATTAGGAGAGTGTTATGAGTATTACTTCACAAGTTTGTAAACGAATCTATCAGGCCGACGGGCAAACCCGCGATTTTGAAATTGATTTCCCGGTTTTGTCCGCACAGGATGTAAGCGTATATGTGACGGACAATAACGGTGCGGAAACAAAAATAACCGCCAATTACGCCGTCAATTTGGCGCAAGGAACGGTGGTATATCCGACGTTGGCCAGCGGGTTGGCCCCGTTGGCGGCCGGGCATCAGATAACTTTGGTGCGCGTAACTCCGCTTACGCAAGAGCTAACACTGACCCAGCAAGGGGTGTTAGATGCTAAAGCCTTGGAAGGTGGGTATGATAAAATTACCTTGCAGTTGCAAGAAGTAGCCGAGCAGTTAAAACGCTGTATTAAATACGCCGTTTCTTCGGCAAATACCGACGTTGATGCCGCAACTTTCTTAGCCAATTTGCAAGCCACACAAACGGCCGCCTTAAACAGTGCACTGGCCAGTGTGGAAGCTGTTAAAACGGCGCTGTTGCAAAGTATGAGTGACGAAACAACGGCCCGCACGCAAGCCGATTTAGCCTTACAACAAAGTGTGCAGACATTAGCCGGAACGGTCAGCTCCAATGACAGCACGCAAACGGCCGCACTCACGGCAGAAAGTACCACTCGCCAAAGTGCCGATTCTGATTTGCAGGCCGCTATTTCCGCCGAGGCTGTAGCGCGTTTGGCCGCCGATAATGCCTTAGCCGAGCAAATCAGCCAGTTGCATTTTATTGAGTTTGTAGCCACGTTACCGACCACTGGGAACAGCCACTATATCTATGCCGTGCCGCAGGACGAAACTGATTTGGACAATCGCCCCATTATCATCTTATACGTGTGGCAAAGCGAGTGGAAATCCGTCGGCGCATTTAGCACCAATTTGGACCCGGATTCTTTACTCACCAAAACCGAAGCCTCTAGCACATATCTTACGCAAACTTCTGCGGCCAGTACGTATTTGCCGGCCACCCAAAAAGCGGTGGCTAACGGCGTGGCCAGCTTAGACGCAAACGCCAAAGTAAGTGCCGCCCAAATTCCCTATGCTACTTCTTCCACGGTGGGCGGCGTAAAAATCAGCTTTGATGAAAACACGGCCACCCTGGCTTTTATTACGGAGGGATAATATGACGCTGGTATATAATAATGGTACCGACGTTCTTACACCCAACCGGGTATGTTTACAGGGGCCGGTTAATTACAGCGTGGTGGGCAGTCCGGCGATTGTAGCCGGGGTAGCTAGTGGGTTTGATGGGACAAGTTATTTGTCGTTAACCAATAACCTTGCGGCATTAACAAATACCTATGAAATGCAGGTATGTATTGAAGACGGGGACGAAATTACAAATACGCCTTACCAGCGCCTGCTCAATTTTTATAAGCCCAGTAATACAACGCAACTCTCCATTTTTGCGTATGCGGATAGTACCTCGGCCATTAGTTATTTTATGCAAGGGGTTAATTACGCGGACCCTGATAATCCCACTTCTAAGCAAAAAAGGTTGTTGCATAATACTTCACGCAATCAAAAGCTGGTCATACGTGTAATCAGTGATGGAACGTCTATTACCGGTAGCATTTATGATGCAACGAGCGGAACTTTGTTGGGGGAAGGAGTGGAACAGGGTTATTATGCTATTGACCTTAGTCTTGTAACGCAAATCAGAATAGGGAGCTATAGTGGAGGGGCCCCGTGGAAAGGAACGATTGATCTGAATCGTACCTATATCAAAATCAACCAGAAACTTTGGTTTGGCAAACAACAGGCACAAGCGGTTACCTGTAATGGTACGACGGTATGGGGGCAGGTATGAGCACGGAACTGTTAGATTTATTATGGGAACTGGCGGCTGTTATTTTTGCGGCCGGGGCAGTGTGGAGTGAGCTAAAAGCCGTACGTAAGGATATTGCCCGATTGGAAGAAAAGCAAGACAAATATAATCACTTGCAAGAACGGGTAGCCAAACTGGAAGCTAAAATGGAGAGCGTAAAATGAACGAAAAGTGGAAGCAATATATAAAACAGCAGGAAGGCTTGCGGTTGAAACCGTATTTGTGCCCGACGGGACACTTGACGATTGGCTACGGGCATAATTTGGAGAACGGCATTACCCCGCAAATAGCTGAGGTGTTGTTGGCGACCGATATAGCGTTTGCCCAAATAGAAGTTGGGGGAAAACTGCCCTGGGCCGATACGTTAGACGAAGTGCGCCGCTTTGTGCTGGTAAATATGTGTTTCAACCTGGGGAGTACAAAACTGCTTACTTTTAAAAAATTTTTAGCGGCTTTACAAAAAAGAGATTATCAAACAGCCGCTAAAGAAATGTTAAACAGCCGCTGGGCCGAACAGGTCGGGCAGCGCGCCAAGAAATTGGCCGAGATGATGCAACAAGGAGAATATCTATGAATTGGATAACACAACATTACGACGAAGTATTACAAATTATCGGGGCGGTGGTGGCCTTAGCCACGCTTGTAGTTAAGCTGACCCCCACGCAAAAAGACGACGCATTTTTGGCAAAAGTGATTAAAATTTTGTCTGCGTTTTCTTTGTGTAATGCCGACGGAAGTTTTATCGGCAGGAAGGCAGAGTAATGGGTTGGCATTTGGTGGCTGTGTTGTGCGGCGGAGGGCTGTTGGGCGTGTCTTTATGGTTGGCCGCTAAATACGGCTCTAAGGCCGCACAATTAGCGGCTTTAAGGGCCGAACTTAATAAACAAACGGAGGAACAGCGGCGTGCGCAAAGGATTACCGATCATGTGTATGCTCTTAGCGGGGATGATGCTAGGCGCCGGTTGCACGACGTGGCACGCAAGCAACGCTAGTGCGTGCCGGGTGCCATTTGATTACGACGACGACGGCGTAAATGAGCAAAATGCACGGGCCTTACTTATTTATTATTGCCTATGCAAAGATGAAAAAGTGTGTAAATAACCCAAAAAAATCCCCCGGTATTTACCGGGGGAAAAGGTTGTAACAGGCGGTTAAAAATCGGTATTATTACCGCCGGTAATAGCGTTACAATAAGCAGTGGCTTCTTCGTCGTTAGCTGTTTTGGCCGCACAACTGCGTGTAGCGGTATAAGTACCGTTTGATTGTTCGCTAATTTGGGTGGTTAAAACGTAGGCATGCGAATCGCGGGTGCGGGTTGCTTCAATTTTACCGGTATTGGTAAATGTAATGGTAAAATTTTTACCACCGTACGTGTTGGTGCCTTCCGATGAAGACACAATCGGAATTTCCACGTCTAGTTTATTAAAAGCATTGGCGGGGGGAAACTCCTCGTGTTGGGCGTGATAGCGTTCCATAGCCGTACGTACGGCGTTCATTTGGGTAAGCGCTTCGGTAGCGCGGGAACGCTCTACAGCGGTTTGATACTGCGGTAAAGCAATGGCCGATAAAATGCCGATAATTAACACAACGACTAATAATTCAATTAAGGTAAAACCTTGGTTCATACTATTCTCCTATTTAAGCGCAAGTTGCGTTACTATAAGTATAGCAAAAAACGAGCGAAAATCAACCGGGAATTTAAAAGAAGAAAAAATTTTATGCATAAATAAATAATTTTTGATAAAATATAAATGTCTAATTTGTGTACTTAAATGCCAAGATAGCTCAGCTGGTAGAGCAGCCGCTTCGTAAGCGGCAGGTCCGGGGTTCGATCCCCCGTCTTGGCTCTTTTTATTTCTTATTTTTCCGATATATTTTGCTTGTGTTCCTTTACAAAATAAAGGGGCACGTAATTGTGCCCCTTATGGGTGAAAATGAAAGTTTTACCCCGTGCGGTTGGTGCGGGAACTAGCAGGCCGGGCTCCCGCTTACACCTTCATGATTTCTTCTTCTTTGGCCTTGATAATTTGTTCAATTTGGGCGATAAAGCCGTCGGTCGTTTTTTGTACGTCGGCCTCGTAGCGTTTCAAATCATCTTCGGTAATTTCAGCCGCTTTTTGGGCTTTTTTGAGTTTTTCCATTACGTCGCGGCGGGAGTTACGCACGGCTACTTTAAAATCTTCGCTCATTTTGGAGATATTTTTAGCCAGTTGCACGCGGCGTTCCTCGGTCATAGACGGCAGTGTAATGCGAATGACTTTGCCGTTGTTGACGGGGCTGGCACCTAAATCGGCTTTTTGTAAGGCTTTGTCAATATCGTTAAGGGCCGACATATCCCAGGGTTGAATTTCCAGCGTTTTAGCGTCTAGCACGTTGATAACCGCCATTTGTTTAATGGGGGTGGGGGTGCCGTAATAATCTACGCGCACGTTTTCTAACAGCCCCGCGCTGGCGCGGCCGGTGCGGATGGTGGCCAAGTCGCGCTCTAAGCGGGCGACGTGGTCGGTCATTTCAGATTTGGTTTTAGAAAGTAAAGCCGAGATTGCTTCCATAATATTCTTCCTTATAGTTAAGATTTCCTTTATTATAGCAAGTTGAAAGGAAATAAAAAAGCCCCGCTTGCGCAGGGCTTTGAAATAAACGCAGGGTGTCTATTTGTTGGTAATTTCCTTCACTTATTGTTTAAAAAGGGTCCCTTGCGGGACCCTTTAAAACCTTTAAACAACGTGGTTGAAATTACCAAACAACCTATTTGTTGGTAATTTCCTTCACTTATTGTTTAAAAAGGGTCCCTTGCGGGACCCTTTAAAACCTTTAAACAACGCGGTTGAAATTACCAAACAATCTATTTGTTGGTAATTTCCAATTCTACACGGCGGTTTTGATAGCGGCCTTCGGCGGTTTTGTTGGTAGCAACCGGGTTGGCGGCACCAAAACCAATGTAGGACACGTTAGCGGCCGGTACACCGTCTTGCACTAAGCGTTCGGCTACGGCATGGGCGCGGCGTTCGGACAAGTCCATATTGTAGTTGGGGTTGCCTAACGAGTCGGTATATCCGGCTACACGCACATGGGCGTTGGGATATTTTTTTAAGATATCAGCCGTTTTATCAATGGTGGCGGTAGAGTTAGCGTCTAATTCGTCGCTGTTATATTTGAAGTTAATCGGTTCTTTGAAGGACAATACCGCTAAGCCGGCAGCGTTTTGTTTGACGTTGGCTACTTCGGCTACGGCGGCGTCATCTTCTACTTTGGGGGCCGGAGCAGGAGCCGGGGCCGCTACAGGGGCCGGTTCGGCTTTTTTGCAGGTAGCACAGCGGCAATCCGGATTTTTATGTTTGCAGCAGCAGGCAGGTTTGTTGGTATATCTGCCGGCGGTTTGAGTGGTGCATTTAGCACAGTGGCAGGCGCCTAAAAATAAAGCAGACGCCAAAACAATCATTACTTTTTTCATGTGTGACTCTCCTTTAAAAATATACTACTTATTACTTAACTAAATTTTACAAAATCTGGCAAGAGGGGGCACCCTTTTTTTTCATAAGCGCCCGGTACAACAGGTAAATGGGCTGTTTGAACTGGGGGTGGATGAAATCGGGCCGGATATACGAGAGCGGCTTTAAGACAAATTCCCGCTCGTGCAAACGCGGGTGGGGGATAAACAGGGAATAATCCTGCGCGTCTTCAAATACGGTTTTATCGTCGTAAAATAAAATGTCTATATCTATGACGCGCGGCCCGTTGGGGAAGGTGGGGGTGCGGCCCAGGTCCTTTTCCAGTTGTTTAAGCGCACGCAAAAGGGGCATGGGTTCTAGTTGCGTTTCTAAGACGAGCACGGTGTTGACAAAATCGGGCTGGTGGGAGTATCCCTCGGGCTTGGACACAATATACGGGGCCACTTCTTGCACGGTATAGGCGGCTTTTAAAGCGGCTACGGCGCGGTCCAAATTTTCTTTGGGGTTGCCTTGGTTACTGCCCAGGGCCAAAATAACTTGCGCCATTTACTCCTCCCCCGTGTACGTAATCCAGCGGTCTTTTTCTTCGGCCAGTTTTACGCGGCAGACTTGCGGGAATTGTTGTTTGACGGTGTTGAAAATCCACACGGCCAGGGTTTCAGTCGTTGGGTTTTCAAAGAGTTTGCTTAAGTTGGCCCCTTCCAGGGCGGTGTTAATTTTGCGCGCAAAAGCATCTTGCAATGCGCGGAAATCAATTAAATACCCTTCTTCGTTTAGCGGGCCGTGAAATGTGATTTCATACGTAAACGTGTGCGTGTGCGGCGCTTCACGCAGCGTGCCGCCGTGGCCGTGCGACGCCGTAAATTGGCCACATTGGGTAAGATATACTTGGGTCATTGGGAGGCCTCCAGTTCGGTGTAAAAATCCATGATTTTTTTGGTGTCGCGCACGTCGTGCACGCGCAAGATATCGGCCCCGTTTTGCAAGGCAATTAAGTGCGCGGCTAAGGTTTGCGCTTTGCGCTTGGGGGGCAGTTCGCGCTTTTGCGCGAGGAACGTTTTGCGCGACAGGCCGACGAGCAGGCGCACCCCTAAGCTTTTAAAATCGGCAAGGTGTTTTAAGAGCGCGTAATTTTGTTCACGCGTTTTGGCAAAGCCGAAACCCACGTCTATAATTAGTTGCTCTTTGGCAAGGCCGCAACTTTGCGCCTGCGCGATTTTTTGCGCGAGGAAATCTTTAATTTCGGCGAGTAAATCTTCATAGTGCGTAAGCGTTTGCATGGTTTGCGGCGTGCCGCGGCTGTGCATGATGACAATTTGCGCGCCGTGCTTTTTTACAAGCCGGAACATTTCCGGGTCCGGCGTGCCGCTGACGTCGTTAATAAGGGTAACGCCGTGTTTGAGACCCTCGGCCGCCACGGGGATTTTAACCGTGTCTAACGAGAGGGGAACTTTGGGCCATTTGGCGTGGGCGGCTTGAATTAAAGGCAGTACGCGCGCCAGTTCTTCGTCGGCGGACACGGGGGTAGCACCGGGGCGGGTGGACTCGCCACCGATATCTAAAATGTCGGCACCGTCTTGCAGATAATCGGCACATTTTTTTAAAAGTGCGGGCAGATTATTTTGCGGGTTGCCGTCGTAAAAAGAATCGGGCGTGGCATTTACAATGCCCATGAGTTGCGGGGTCATATATGTATTTTACTAATCCCGTTTTGTTGTTGCAAGAGGATAGTGTATCAGGGTAAACCAAACCTAAAATTTAAAGCAACTCCGCAGGTGGTAATATGGTCCAGTTTGATGCGTGTGCTATACGACATATATGACAAACGATAAGACGTATCAATCAAGGTGCGTCCGTAAAAAAAGGTTATATCCATAGCTACATTCCCGGCTTCGTCGGGCCATTCAATGCCGATAAAACCCATAGGGGTTAAAAACCATTCATTTTTAAATCCTTTCATGGGTACATTTAATATACTGAGTTTGGGGCGTATATTTGTGGCCCATAAGCCGGCCCCTATAAACAAGCGGGCCCCTTGTGCGTAAGGATTTACTGTAAAAAAGAAATTTACACCCGCATCTTGCATTTTGACTTCCGCCGAATAAGGAATCCCACCCAGGTTATTTGTTTCTTTGATAGAGTTGCGTAATTGGTAAAACCCTTCCACACGCCAATAAGGAGTATTTTGAGAGCCGAGAGCTATTTTGAAAGAGGGTTGATAATCGGTTATTACGTCTTTGTGTTGGGTATTATTTCCGGCTTTTAGCTTGGAGTGCATTTGCGCCACGCCTATCGATAAGTAACTTTTTGGGAAAATTGGTTTTTCTGTTGTTTCTTGTGCGTATGCCGATATATACAGAAACAAACAAAAAGATAGTGCAAAAAATTTATTCATAGATGTAGTCTCCTAGATGGTAATAAAGGTAAGAAGACCATAAAAAAGCGGCAATCTTACCTGAGCTATAGCAGTAACCCGTGTAATAATCGCCGCCTACCTACCCCAGGGGGGTAGGTAAAAAAGCAGACGATTATTTGTGGACTGCTATATGCCTCACGAAGTTGTAACTTCGCCCGGCGTAGTGTAGGCTTTCCCCACACCTCCAACAAATAATCTTTTAATATCTATTTAAATTTTTTTGTTTTTTATACTCCTTATGAGTTATGTTTTCCTTTTATTGTACTACATTATTTAATCATCTCTAAAAATTCACTGCGCACTTCTAACTTGTTAAATGCACCGCGAATGGCACTCGTTACCATGACGGCGTTGTGCTTTTCTATCCCGCGCGAGCTGATGCACATGTGCTTGGCTTTGCACACCACCATGACGCCGTGCGGGTGCAGGGTTTGCATTAAACTATCGGCAATTTGTGCGACGAGTTTTTCCTGAATTTGCAAGCGGCGCGCAAACACTTCCACCAACCGCGCCAGTTTGGAAATGCCCAGCACGCGCCCGTTGGGCAAATAACCGATGCTAATGGTGCCGAAGAAGGGCTGCAAGTGGTGTTCGCACGTGGAGTAAAACTCAATATCTTTGAGCACCACCATTTCTTCGCACGAGCCCTCTACAAAGGTTTTTAATACGTCTTGCGGTTTTTGCTTGTAGCCGCCAAAAAGTTTAGCCCAGCTTTTTACCATGCGGTGGGGGGTTTCCAGTAAACCTTCGCGCGCGGGGTCGTCGCCAATATAGGCCAGTAAATCGCGCAAGTGGGAAAGGGCTTCTTGCTCGGTTATTTTACGTTTATTAACTTGTGCAGTTGCACGCTTAGGCGCGCGCTTGGATGATTTTTTACCAGTTGTAGGCATTTGTCTATATTCTCCTGTAAGTTGTCTTGCGGTTGAAGATAAAGCGTGGTTTTGTCGTTTTCGTAATTATAGTATTTTTCCACGTCTTGTAAAGTGGTTTGGGGGCCGATAACGAGTTTTATAATATCGGCTTTTTTAAGCATTTCTTTGGAAACGGTTTTTTTGGGGGAAACGCAAATAAAATCGGCGTTGGACACGTCACAATCGTGCGCGCCGTTGGTTTCAATGTGCACAGTGTGCCCGGCCGATTTTAACACGCTAATGAGGGAGGGCAAATCTTGCTCGGCGGGTTCGCCACCGGTTACCACGACGGTTTTGCACGGGTATTTGGCCAGTTCCACTAAAACTTGCAAACTGTTCATGACCGTGCCGGGGGAAAAGGCGTATTTTGTGTCGCAAAAATCGCACCCCATGGTACAACCCGAAAGGCGCAAAAATACGGCGGGCATGCCGGTGTGGCGGCCCTCGCCTTGCACAGAGTAAAAAATTTCGTTAACGCTCCAGGATAGCGGCGGCATTGTCACTCTCCCAAACTTCTATGGTTTTGAGGGTAAGCCCGCGTGCGGCCAGGGCGGGCGCAATCTTGTCAAACAGATATTGGGCCAAATTTTCCGCGGTGGGGTTTTCCACGAGGTCATTTAAAAATTGGTGGTCGGGCAAAAAAGAGTCCAACAATTTTTTGACGGATTTAAAATCGCACACCATGCCGTCTTGTTGCACAGGGCCTTCTATCACAAAAACAGTTTTCCAGGTGTGGCCGTGCAAATCGTGGCAGGGGCCGTCGTACTGCGGCAGGCGGTGCGCCGCGCTAAAAGAACGGATGAGTTTAATTTTCATGCAGAGGACTCCGGGGAATAGAATTGAAAATTTGCTGGGCGTAAATTACGCATACAATTGCTTGCGCCAGCGTAAAAAGCGGAATGTGCACCCACAAACGTATCCAAAAAAGCGCCGTCAGCGGCCCCAGTAAAAAAGCCGCCAGTTTTACCAGCATCATTTTAGGATAAAAGGCCCCGTGAAATAAATTAAAAATAAGGACCGTGCACAAGGCTAAGCCAAATTCATAAATAAGCAGTAAGGCCAAAAACAACAAAGACGTAATAAACAGTGTAAAACGTAGCGACGCTACCAGCGTGGGGCGGTATTTGGTGAGTGTTTCTTGCGAGGAAGTAAAATTAAAATTGGCCGGGATTTCCTGGCGTTGTAAGGTGTCCCCCGATGGAATATACAGCCCGTTTTTATGTACCCAGGCGAGGGTGTTTTCTTTGATTAAATCTTGGGCGGTGGGGGGCATAGCGGCGGCGGCATCAAATACAATTTTAAAATCTGTACCCGGGATAGGGGCAAAGACGGCTTGTTGCGGGGCGGTTAATACGCCGTTTTCAAACGTAACTTGCGGGAAATTTTTTAAAAATGCGGGCAAATTTTCTTTGAGTACCGAGCCCGTAAAAAAGAACACAATAATAATAGACAGCGCAAACAAATAAGCGGCAAAGCCCACCGCGTATTTGCCGCTGAGGGTGACTAGGCGGTGGTAGAACTTGAATGAAAAGAGTGTTTTAAAATGGACAAATAGCATATCTATATTATACTAAACTAGGGTTAGGGTGTAATTTCTGCCTAATTTGTACGCTAACTTTGTTACGCACTTGCTTAAATACTTCCGTCCTTTGGGCGGTACTGTCAGTATTTTACACAAGTGCAAGCCGCGTTAGCGTGCAAATTATTTTGAAATTACCTCGTTGTTTAGTTGCGCATCTAGGTGGGTTTATTTTTTGAGGGGAAAAAATTAGCCTCAACTGTTGCTAGGGCTCTCGCGGACATTCACTGAAAAATTTAGGGTAAACGGTTGGCGCGGAAACTTTGTGGCTTAACTGTGTCCCTCGCGGGTGGGTGTTGAAGTTTTGTAGTTGGCTGCTCCCGCGGGCATTGGCCGCCCCGGCTCGGGGCTTGACTTGTTTTTTTTTTTTGTTACACT
>JBGUOO010000038.1:0-3304 GCA_045129775.1 Elusimicrobiaceae bacterium | reverse complement strand
AGCGTTTACTGTACACCATACAGGGTCCACTAACAATATACAAGATTTTGCTAATTTTGCTCATTTTGCTCAAAAAACACCGACGAGAAAGTATAAGAAAAAACCCGCTCTCGACGGAGAACGGGTATATTTTAAGACGTGCGCCCAACAGGAATCGAACTTGTATCTTCAGCTCCGCAGGCTGACACTCTATCCATTGAGCTATGGGCGCGTAAATTGTGCCAAAAACTGCATTTATCAACTAACTTCTTATTTAGTATATCATTTTTGCCCGCAGGTTTCAATTCTTTTCTAAAATTCCCTCGGTTAACGCCCACAAAGAATAAAATGAGTATCAAAACCGCAAACCGGCGCGTAATTGTAAAGCGGTTTGCGTTTTGGAAGAGAACGCATAAATATCCGTTAATCGCGTTTTACTATAGTGCGTCAGGGTCCCTTCCACTCCTACAAAAATAAATTTCCACACATCCGCTTCCACCCCCAGACCCACTGTCCAAAATGAAATATCCTTTTTCACCGGGGCACGTTTCATAAATGGCGGATAGGAATGGTCATAGGTGATTTTATGTTCACTTTTCCCCACTCCGGCCAGCACATAAAAGCGTGGCGTTGTATTGGGGGAAAGCGTCAGTTTAACAATTCCTGCCACTTGGTTTGCCTTATATTCTTTGATAGCAGGGGCTAATTTTTCCTCTCCCAAGTGAGTGGCTTCCATCCCCACTGCCAACCACGATAAAGGCGCCCATAACGCACGCACTTGAGCACCCTGCAAGCGGGAAGTTTTATCGGCCTCTATCGTATTTTCCAACTGATGGGAAGAAAGCACATATCCGGCCGACAATTCGCCATGCCAAATAAAACGTGCCGAAGAAACCTTATCCCCGGCCCGATAAACAGGGGCTCCAAAAGAGGCCACACCTGTTAATAACAACACACCACAAAACACCCAAGCAAGAAGTTTCATATAGTTATATTGTAGGAAAATTCCGCGTCTCCATAAAATAATGTGTATTAGTTAGAAGGCCTTTTGCTTACACAATCAGACGCAAATTATGTAGAATAAGGGGGTAGTAAAAAATTTTAACCTGTTTTTGGAACCGTATGCAGAATACGAAAGTACCGTAAGGTTCTTTCTCACTCCAAAAACAGCCGAATATAGGCGCAAAATGACGGACCTTCGAAACCCGTTGTTTTGTGCCGAATATTTATCGTTTAAACGATAAATTACGGCTGTTTTGTTTGGAACTGTGAGAAAGATCTAGGCAATATCAGCCGTTTTTGTATGCGTTTTCCAAGCAGGAAAGGAGAACGCAACATGACACAAAAAAACACCCGGCGGGGTTTCACGCTCATTGAGTTATTAGTAGTAGTGCTGATTATCGGCATTTTGGCGGCAGTAGCGTTACCACAATACAAAGTAGCGGTTCTAAAGGCCCGTTTGGCAACCTATATGCCTTTGGTTAAGTCAATTGCTCAAGCAGAAGCAGCATATTACTTGGCACATGGAGATTACACCTATGACTTCACTACCTTAGATATTGATATCCCTGCGGAAGGATGTACCTATAAAGTAAACAAAAACAAAGACGGAGCATATTACGTATGTCCCAAATTTAACATAGGAGTATTTGATGGACCCGTAGATGCCCAATGGCAAACTTCAGAGATAGCTTACTTCCAAATGTTTGCAGATGGCGTCAGTTCCAAGAAAGGAGACATTGTCTGCCTTTCTAACACAGCAACCGCCCGTAAAGCTTGCCAAACCTTAGGTGAAGGTACGGAAACAGAAGTAAATGCCGGTCCTTGGAAGTGGAAATACGCACTAAAGTAGATATTCTCTCTCCACAATCTATAGCTAGGAGTTTGCGCCACCCAAAAATCCCCCGTCAAAGCCGGGGGATTTTTTCAATATTAACTTTCAAACTAACTTATTTTTGTATCAAATGCACGGCAAAACCGCCCACTTCGGCCTGCAAGTAAACCACACGCAGTTTTTTATCCTCGGTGTAGTCGGCAGTTCTCCAGTTAAAAGCCACCCCGCGGGTATGTAAATACCACGCCGCGCGGGCCACATTTTTAGTAGCAATGGCAATATGCCCATGGGTCCCGTGAAAAGGTTTTTTCATGGCCTCAATATAAGTACCGGCAAAAAAAGCCCCGCCTTTATCTTCTTTTTTAAAGCCAAACGCTCTATCAAAAAAAGAGGCTGTTTTGTCTGCGGCTTGCTCGTTCGGGTGGTTAATACCCACATGGCGCAGTTCAAAACTCAACATATCTTCAATTGCTTCGTGCGCGCGTTGGGTAATCACGTCCCAAGCGCCTTTATGCAAATCTGCCGCAAAGACAAGTTTATTATTACACTGGGCAATTTCTTTATCGCCATTTAAAAGCAGGTTACCTTCGCGCTTAAAACATTTGTTACTTTTTTCGCCTTCGGGCAAATCGGACGCTACAAAATCAGCCCCCAGCCGCAGTGCATCTTGCACTTGTGCCCACGGCCCTTGCACACCTACCAACATTTTGGGGAACGTAATGCGTATTTTGCCCAACATGGGAAGCAGTTGCTTATTCCAGGGGAAAATAACCGCGTGGATTTCCCCTGCTACCAAGGCCTTAATGGCATTTAAAGTACGGTCCTCACTGGCCGCGGGGATCCCGGCAATCAACCCGGCATTAAAAAGTTTTTCAGCTAAAGTTTCTTGCATAATTAAGACCTCTTATCTTTTTCAATTTGTGAAAGTAACAGTTGCACCGCATGCACGGAACCACGCCCGATATTACGCTCGCGCGTGTGGGAAATAAGCAACTTTTCGGCCACGGTGCCATTCGGCCCGGCTACAGCCACCCAAATCGTGCCGACGGGTTTTTCTTTCGTACCGCCGTCCGGCCCGGCAATCCCGGTAGTAGAAACGGCATATTGGGCCCCCAACAATTTGCGGACCCCTTGCGCCATTTGGCGGGCAACCGTTTCGCTAACGGCACCATACTGTTTAATATCTTGCGCGCTTACGCCCAGCACATTTTGTTTTACTTCGTTGGCGTAGGATACAACCCCGCCTAAAAAATAGTCCGAAGCACCGGGCATAGACGTAATCATATGGGCAATATTCCCCCCCGTGCAACTCTCGGCACAGGCCACGGTAACCCCGGCGTTTTTGAGACGGCGCATTAAATCTTCGCGGCTGTCGCCCTCGGTAGAGGGTTGATAAGGTAAATCTTGCAAGGCCGCCAATAATTTTTCGTACTGTTCTTCCAGTTTTTCCACGGCGGGGCCTTTGGCGGTTAAGCGCAGGCGCACATACCC
>JBGUOO010000037.1:0-7458 GCA_045129775.1 Elusimicrobiaceae bacterium | reverse complement strand
AAAAAACAAGTCAAGCAAAAGTCGGGGCTACTTTTTCCCCCTCTCTGCGGTGCTAATGCACTCGTTCTCCCCCTCCAGGGGGGAGAGAAACAACAGCCCCGAGCCAGGGCCGGCAAATCCGCGCGTTGCGTTTACTTCAAATGTTTTAGTAAGTGACCGCGAGAGGTACAGTAAGCTATAATATAAGTATGTCTGGTAAAAAAGTGAAAAAGCAAACCGTTAAACCCGCCGCTCAAAAAGCGGCCCCGGCCGCTAACAGCATAAGTACGTTTTTGCACCGCGCGCTTGTACTATTAACCGGGTGGCTCATTTTGCTTGTCAGTGTGGCTTTTTTTACCGCCACGTACGATTCGGCCCACGTCAAACTTACCTTGTTGCAAATTGGCGCTACTGTACTGCTTACGCTGTGGGCCGCGTTAAAAATTACCCAACGCCAAAACCCGTTTACGCGCCGCACGCTCCCGTTTTTGGCCCCCCTCCTTATATATATAGCGTGGATGAGCCTTAGTTTTTTGTGTTTCCCGTATAAGTTGGAAGCCGCCGAAGAGTTTTTGCGCTTGTGGTTTTACGGCGGAATTAGCTGTTTAATCGCGTGCGAATTTACGCGCAAAGATATCGCCACGCTCACTAAATTTATTATCGCCACCGCCTGGGTGTGCCTGGGCTATGGGGCGTTGCAAATTGTAAACATTTGGCTCCCCGGGGCCGATTTACTGCCCTGGCACGGGTTTTTTGGAAACCGTATTTTTTCCACCCAAGCTAACCCCAACTTTTTCGGCGCGTTTATTGTGTTTGCCTCGGGCATTGTGGGGGCCGAGTTTCTGCGCACCCGCCAAAAATGCTTGCTGGTACTACTGGCACTGGGACTCATAGACTTGATTTTTACCGAGAGTAAAGGCGCGTGGCTCGCGTATGCGGGTCTCTTGGTTTTTGCGGCGTTTACCTATACCAATTGCTTGGCGCGCGTCAAAAAAAATCTCGCTAAAATCAACGGCGCCGCGATAGTCTGTTTAGTGTTAGCCGTGGGCGTGGCGGGCATTTACAGCGCTAAGCGGTTTCAATCCGTCAGTTTCCGCTCTTACACGTGGCTTTCGGCCCTGGAAATGGCCAAAGATTCCCCTATTTTGGGCACCGGACCGGGCAGTTTTAAGCTCGTTTACCCCGCCTACCGCCGCCCGCAAATTTTTTACATTGAAAACGCCCATAATAACGAAACCCAACACGCCGAAAACGAATATTTGGAGCAACTGGCCACCGGCGGCGTAATTGGCCTGGGGCTGTTTTTATGGCTCTTTGCGTTTTTGTTTACGGGGGCATTTAAAAATATGCGCACCGCCGAAAAAGAAGACCCGCGCCGTTATTATTTACTGGGGTATAGTGCCGCGCTGGCCGGGCTGCTTTTGCACGCGTTTGTGGATATCAGCGTACATTTTGCGTCCAGCGGGCTACTGCTGGCGGTGTTTGTCGGCGTATTGTTGGCTTTAATGCAAAACAATAACGCTGATGAAACAATGGCGGAAAACCCCCAATACCCACGTTTGTTATGGGCGCTACGCTTGGTAACGTGGGTGGCTGTGGCCGCACTGGCACTGTACGCCGCCGTTACGTTCTATTATGTACTGCGCAATGTGGCTGTTAAAACATGGGGCGAAGGCATTTTGTATGGGGCCGCCTTGGTAACATTTGTGTTTTGTGTAGGCGGGCTTGTGTATGTGTATGCCCGCGCCGCACGTCAAACCGCGCGCGTAAGTGTGTGTGTGCTGTTGCTGGTTTCCCTGTTGCCGTGTGCGTTTTTTTGGCGGATATTTTTGGCCAACCACTACTATAGCTTGGGGGTGGCCCTGGTGCAAATGGGGCAAGCCCCGGCGGCACTGGGGGCGTTTAGTGACGCTATTCAACTAAACCCGTATTTGAGCGAATACCACCAATACCGTGCCAACGTTTTTGCCCTCACGCTGGACCCGCAAAAACGCTTTGTCCCTGCCCTAGGCGATACGGACGAGCCCCGCACGGACTACGAACGCGCCCAGGCAGACTTTGATTTTGTGTTTACACACAACCCGAGTCACGCCCTGTTGCACCAAAACGCGGGCCAACTGCACTACACGCTAGCCATGCGTAATTTGGGCCAAGCACAACAAAACCCTGCCCAAGCGTTCTTATATCAGCAACTGGCGCGCGAAAATTTTGAACAGGCCAAGCGGTATTTTACGGAATCTTTGCGCTTAGACCCCGTGAATGTAAATACGTATTTGTTGTTAATCAATATGGCGCTTATTGCGCGTAACGTGGACGAGGCACAAGCTTGGGCCGATATGTATTATAAGGGGCCGGATGGGGTCACCGAAGAAGAATTTTTAGCCCGCCACCGGGCAAACCCGCAACTGCAAGCCGCCCAGGCACATATTGACCGGCTCAAACGTCCTTAATGCTCTAAAGTGTATTTTCGTACGCTTTGTTCATTTACTATCAAAGGACCTGCTCCCATCACTTGTTGGCAAAAACTACCCGGGGTCCCTTTATACCAAATGTACCATTCCATACACCGCCATTCACCTGTTTTGAAATAAAGATACCACCCACAGCCTTTATATTTCCCTTCTCTAAACCAGGTTGTACTTCCCGTTGGATCTAAAAACACTTCAAATAAATCATTATAACGAACAAAGTCCGTGTTCTTGATTTGAGTGGTAGCGCCTAATGTGCTTTGATTGGCTGGAGTTAAATTATCAAAGGACAAGTCCAACTGGCTAAACTGGGTAGGATAGGTACCGTTAGCCTCGTAGTAAACATTTTGAGCAATGGCTACTGCTTTTTGCAGCGTACGCAAATGAGCCGAACGGGATTTCCATACGGCTTTTTGGTATTGTGGCACGGCTACGGCGACTAATATGCCAATAATCAGCACCACTACCAAGAGTTCAATGAGGGTAAAGCCCGCTAAATTAGGCGTCATCCCCGATTTCGCCGTCCGCAGGACTTGGGGATCTTCCACGTACTTATTTAATAAGGAATCATCCTTAATTTGACAACAACGTGCGTTGTAGATTCCCGATAACGACATTCGGGAATGACAGCCTTTGTGAATAACTACATTTGCTTGGTGTTTCATAAGTTTTCTCCTGTTATCATTATGTCATCCCCGAGTGTTTCTGTCGGGGATCCCCACCTTATGTTTTGTAGTGAGGTGAAGATTCCCGATAACAACTTTCGGGAATGACGCTTTATTTTTATTGGGCTTACACCCAACCTACATTTCAACTCATCTGCTTATGAAACCACGCAAAAACGGCTGAATGCAGAGCTTACCTAAATAACCCAAACAAAACAGCCGTAATCTCCCTTTTTACATAGGTAAAAAGGGAAACATTCGGCACGAACGGGGCTCGAGACCCGTTCGTGCCTCTATAACGACTATTCTTGGATTTAGGTAATGCCTTAGTTCTTCTAAAGCGCTCCGTATTCCACATACGGTTCCAAAAACAGATTCAAATTGTATTTACATTGTATCATAATTAAGTAACACCGGGAATAAAATTTGGTAAAATGATAGTAAGGAGATTTCTTATGATTATTTTATTTTTAAACTGTGGCAGTTCTTCCCTTAAGTACAGCGTGTATGACTGGGAACAGAAAAAAAGCCTCTGCGCCGGCGGCGTGGAACGCATTGGCATTGACGGGTCGTTCATTTCACACGACCGAAACGGCTTCCCCACCTACGAACTGGCCCGTAACTGCAAAGACCACAAAGATGCTATCAATTTAGTAATTGAAACCATTACCGACAAAGAACACGGCGTCATTGATAACATCAACGTGATTAGTGCCGTGGGGCACCGTATCGTGCACGGCGGCAAGTTTGCTAAGTCCGTCATTGTGGACGACAGCGTGGTGGCCGAGCTCAAAAACATCGCCGATTTGGCCCCCCTGCATAACCCCGCCCACATCATGGGGATTGAAGCCGCGCGCGCCTTACTGCCTAACGTCACGCACGTGTGTGTGATGGATACCGCTTTTCACCAAACGATGCCGGCCTCGTCTTATATGTATGCGTTGCCGCGCAAATGGTACACCGATTACCAAATCCGCCGCTACGGCTTTCACGGCTCGTCCGTGCTTTACACCTCGCGCCGCGCCGCCGTTTTGTTAGATAAAAATGTGGACGAAGTAAACTCCATTGTCTGCCATTTAGGTGCCGGGGCCAGCGTAACGGCTGTTAAAAACGGCCAATGCTTAGACACCAGCATGGGGCTTACCCCGTTAGAAGGGCTTGTGATGGGCACGCGCTCGGGCGATATTGACCCGTCGGTATGCTTCCACATGATGAAAAAACTTAACATGAAGCCCGAAGAAATGTACACGATTTTAAATAAAAAGTCCGGCATGTACGCCTTGACCGGGGACCGTTTTTCCGACCAGCGCGACGTGCGCAAAAACGCCGCCAACGGCGACGAGCTGTGCAAATTGGCCCTTGACGTGGAATGTTACCGCGTGAAAAAATACATTGGCGCGTACATGGCCGCGTTGGGCCGGTTAGATTGTATTGTATTCACGGCCGGCATTGGCGAACGCGCCAGCAACGTGCGCGAAATGGTATGCAAAGGGCTTGAAAACTTTGGCATTGTGTTAGACGAGGAAAAGAACGCCTGCGCCGAAACGAATAAAGCCGAATGTTGCATTTCGGCCGACAATTCCAAAGTGAAGATTTTTGTCATCCCCACCGATGAAGAAATTGTGGGGGTGCAAGATATTGTAGCGTTACTGGCCGGTACGTACGACGTGTACCCCAAATTCCGCTATATATTCCAAGAGAAAAATTACCGCAATAAATTGCGTGACGCGGCATTTATGGAGGAGGTCAAAAAACGCCCCTCGCTTTTAAAAGCCGCTATTAACCTGCCCGAAGCGTTAAAGCAGGAGTTGAAAAAATGATTTGTGCCGCCCGTTTGTATGTATGCAAACGGGCTTTTTATTAAGCTGAAAAAGAAAGGAGAAAATTATGTTACTGCCGAAAGAAGATAAATTCTTTGATTTGTTTGACAAACAGGCCGAAAACTTAGTGCGCGCGGCCGAGTTTTACAAAAAAATGGTGGAAGAAGGCTCTTTTACCCCCGAAAATGTGCGCGAAATGCACGAGTTTGAACACTACGGCGATGAAATGACCCACACCATTATCAACACCTTAAACGAAACGTTCATTACCCCCTTTGACCGCGAAGATATTTTGGCTCTGGCCAACCGCCTAGATGACATTATTGATAATATCTACTTGCTGGCCAACCGCTTTTACCTCTATAAAATTAACAAGCCTACTGACTTTAGCAAAAAATTGGCCCGCGTGATTGAGCAAACCACCCGTGCCTTGCAAAAAGCGGTAGCCACGCTTCGCAGTAACAAACACATGAAAGATACCTTGCGCCACTGCGTGGAAATCAACCGCCTGGAAAACGAAGGCGACGTACTGCGCGACGAATCTATTTCCTACTTGTTTGCAAACGAAAAAGACCCCATTATGGTCATCAAGCAAAAAGAACTGTACGAAATTGCCGAAACCACGACCGATTTCTGCGAGCACGTGGCCAATATGGTGGAATCTATTTTAGTCAAAAATAACTAAGCCTATGACGTGGATTATCTTCTTAATTCTGCTGGCGCTGTTTTTTGATTACTTAAACGGCTTTCACGACGCGGCTAACGCCGTTTCTACCGTTATTTCCACGCGGGTATTATCGCCCAAATTTGCGGTAGCATGGGCGGCGTTTTTCAACTTTGCCGCGTTCTTGATTTTTAAAACCGGCGTTGCCAAAACCATTGGCGCGGGCATTGTGGATATTAACGTGGTGGACTCCACGCTGATTTTTGGCGCGCTGATGGGTGCGTGCGGGTGGAACCTCATTACCTGGTGGTTTGGGTTGCCCTCCAGCTCGTCCCATGCGCTCATTGGCGGCCTGATGGGGGCCGGCATTGTAAAAGGCGGGTTTGGTGTGCTGGTAGCCAGCGGTATTTTAAAAACCGTGGCGTTTATCTTTATTTCCCCCCTCTTGGGGTATTTACTCAGCACCGCTATGGGCGTGCTGACGTTTAACATTGCCAACCACTTTAGCCCGTTTAAAGTGGACCGGTTTTTCCGCAAAGCACAGCTACTCTCGGCCTCGGCCTATGCGCTGGGGTACGGTGGAAACGATGCCCAAAAAACCATGGGTATTATCAGCATGCTTCTCTTAGGCGGTATGGCCGGGGCCGAAGTAGCCCCCGTGCGCGATTTTTTCCTTACCCATAGCGAAATGCACGCCATTGCCCAAGGGCAGTTTGTGGTGCCTTTATCGGTTGTCATTTTGTGCCAAGGGGCCATTGCGCTCGGCACGCTTTCGGGCGGGTGGCGTATTGTAAAAACCATGGGCCAAAAAATTACGCGCTTGCGCCCCGTGGACGGCTTTTGTGCCGAGTCCGGCGCCGCGTGTTCTATCTTCTTTGCCTCTATTTTAGGGATCCCCGTGAGCACCACGCACACGATTACGGGCGCCATTGTGGGGATTGGCTCCTTGCGCCGCCTGTCGGGCGTGCGGTGGGGAACGGCCAAACGCATTGTGTGGGCGTGGTTTATTACGATACCGGCGGCGGGGCTGATATCGGCGGTGTTTTACCTGCTCAAAGTGTGGCTGTTTTAAACAACTTAAACAACACACACAAATGCACATTTAAGGCACAAAATTGAAATACAATCGTATTTCAATTTTGTTATTTTTTAGCGATACAATTTTCCATATTTGGGAACCTTTGTACTTATGATTTTTATCAAAGACAGCATCAAATTGGTTAGTTTTAACAACAATAAAAAGGACCTATTTGAGGTCTAAATTATAGGTACAAACATTTGTTTGTTCACATCCGCTTTTAACAGGAATACCAGATAGCGCAGAACAAAAACGCCCCGAGCGTTCATTTTTTTCATCTGCATAACACATTCTCTTATTCTTCCACAAAGGATTAGCACATTGGTTGGCATATCCAAAAATTATAAAAGTTTTAGGTATTTTAGGAAAAAACACATATACCGATGCCGGAGCAGAACTGCTACATTTTTGTAAAATTATACCAAAAGAAGTTACGTCTATATCTATGTCTAATTTATCTAGCGAATCGGCATATTCACCGTTGGTTAAGTAATATATTTCCTGTGCATCTTGAATTGCCTTACCTACTACAAACATTTCAGTGGCCATTGCTTTATCCACCGCTTTTTGATATTGCGGCACCGCTACGGCGGCGAGGATACCGATAATAAGGACCACGACTAATAACTCAATAAGCGTAAAGCCGCCGTTCACTTCCCCACCTGCGGAGGAAGTGGCACGAAGTGCCGATGGGGGAGTATCCATTAAGGTATCCTTATTTACAACCCCCTTACCCCCTTTCAGGGTACTTTCCCCGCAAGGGGGACAGGTAACAACATTCATA
>JBGUOO010000036.1:0-5770 GCA_045129775.1 Elusimicrobiaceae bacterium | reverse complement strand
AGGGTGGTCAATCGGGCACCGTGTATAGTTTAGCCGGGTTTGGTGACGCGATTTTAACCGGCATGTCGGCCATTAGCCGCAACCGCCGCTTGGGCGAAAAACTGGGCGCCGGGCTATCGTTGGAAGAAGCTAAAAAAGAAGTCGGCACGATTGCCGAGGGCGTTAACTCCGTGCAAAGTGTCTATGATATCGCCCGCAAAAATAATTTACAAACCCCCATTATTGATGCCATTTGGCAGTTGGTCTGCCAGGGCAAAAAACCCCATGTGCTCCTGCACGCGATGGGATTTATAAATAGAGGTAATAAATAATTTTATGAATAAAGATGATGTGATCCGCCACCTTACGCGCACCATGCTGGACAAAAAACAAGCCAAATCTGCTGTAGATAAAGTGTTTGAAATCATTAAACACGGCCTCAAGCGCGACGGCAAAGTAGTCATTAGCAACTTTGGCTCTTTTCACTTAAAAACGGCCCGCCCCGTGCAACGCCACAACCCCAAAACCGGGGAGAAAGTGCAAGTGCCGGCCAAACAAAAAGTACGTTTTAAGCCGTCCGAAAATATTTTGAAGAAGTAACGACATCCTTGCAAAGATACGTTATACGTCAGCAACAATTTTCCATATTTGGGCCTTGTTTTGTTGTTTACAAAACTAACAAAGTTTTCACGTGAAAACTTTTTATATAACCTAAAAGGGTTATATATTCCCTTAGACATAAGCCCGGGATAGAAAAATAATCTATAAATTATAGTACCGCCAAGTAGTAGGTTTGGAATCATACACCGCCCCTTCTATTTTTGTACAAAAATCACCGCTGTTAAAAGGAGCATCTGCCCTTTCAGTACAACGTATTTTTTTTGATGAACTATTCCATACAAATCCACCGCAATGGTAAGGGGCTGTTAACCAATTAACAAAAATAAAGCCACTTGTTGATATTCCAACTTGTATATTTTTGTTATAACGCACGGAATCGGTTTCGTTGGAAGTAGTATAATCACAAAGGCCTGTCGTGTTTTTAGCAGATGTCCACGCCGGGACATCCACGTCCAGTTGGTCAAGCGTTTCGGCATATGTGCCGTTTGCCAAATAATAGGCTTGCTGTGCTTTTGCCAAAGAAGCCAGCAATTGTTTTAATTCCACATTGCGGCTTTTCCATACCGCTTTTTTATATTGCGGTACGGCGACGGCCGCCAAGATGCCAATGATTAAAACCACTACTAACAACTCAATCAGGGTAAACCCTTGTTTTACTGCATTATTTGCTTTTTTCATACGTTTCCTCGTTTTGTTAAGATTCAATTTTCTGTCAAGGAAACGTATAAAACGGCTGTAACGTTTGTGTCTTTACCACAGTCACATACAAAACAGCCGTAGTTTATCATTAAAAAATGATAAACATTCGGCACAAAACCTTGCGGGAGCTACCCGCGCAGTCTTGCGCCTCAAACGAGCTGCCTTTGGCGTGGTAAAGAACCTTTCGGTACTTCCGTATTCTTACATACGGTTCCAAAAACAGAGAAAATTGTACCTATATTATAACATAAAAACGAATAGGAAAAATAAAACTACCAATCAAATAAACTGGGTTGGTGGGGGGCTTTGTTAGCGGGCTTTTTGGCCGATTTTTTAGTTGTTTCGGCACGTTTAACGGGCGTTACTTCCACGCCGTTAATCACGTTGCTTTTAGAGGGCTTGGCAACAGCGGCTAAAATTTCGTCATCCTCGGGCAAGTGCTCAATCGGGTTAAAGCCGACGGACTGTTTTAAGTCCATGGCTTTATTGGCCAGGGCGTCGGGCGCTTTATTAAATTCGCGCAAGACGTGTTTAATATGAATGGTAAAATTTTGTGCTAAGTGGCGGATGACGGCCATGCGGGTTTGCAAGTCCGGGTTTTTTATCTTATACTCGCCGGTAAACTGCTTGACGAGCAGTAACGAGTCGCCCTCAATAAACAGCTCAGTGGCACCCAGTTCGCCGCATTTGATAAGCGCCAGTTTAAGCGCCGTATATTCGGCCTGGTTATTGGTGCAGTGGGGGATAAAGTAGCCCTCTTGAGAGAGCACTTTGCCTTTCATGTCGCAAATGACGTAGGCCGAAGCGCCAGGGCCGGGGTTGCCGCGGGAGCCGCCGTCTATGTTTATTTTTACTTGCATAGGGATATTATAGCAAAATGAAATTTTATGCGTCACTATGCGCGTTTTTTCGTATAATAAAGTTATGCTCAAATTTAGACGCCGTAAACTACATTTAAAACTTAAATGGGGCCTGTTGCCCCGCGTGCTGTTTGCTATCGCCGCCGGGATTGTGTGCGGCTTATTTGTGCCCAATTGGTTTGTGCGCATGGTGCTGACGTTTAACGATTTGTTTGGCAACTTCCTCGGGTTTATTATCCCGCTACTTATTGTGGGGCTTGTGGCCCCCGGTATTGCCGAGCTGGGCCGCAACGCGGGCAAACTTCTTTTTATTACCGCCGCGCTGGCGTACGGATTTACGCTGGCCAGCGGATTTTTTAGCTATATGGTTTCCGCTTTCACGTTCCCGCATCTCTTAGACCCGCAAGCCGGGATTACCTCGTTTGGCCAGGTGGCTGAATTAAAACCGTATTTTGTAATTTCTATGCCGCCGGTGTTTGGCGTGATGAGTGCGCTTGTTTTAGCATTTACGCTGGGGCTGGGGATGGCCGTTATTCAAGGTAGCCGCTTAAAAGGCGTGATGCTGGACTTGCGCGACATTATTGACCGCGTGATTGTTAAAATCATTATTCCGTTGCTCCCGGTGTATATCTTTGGGATTTTTATGAATATGACCGTCAGCGGGCAAGCCGTTAAAGTACTAGGCGTATTTGCGCAAATTATTGTAATTATTTTTGCCATTACCGCCGCCATGCTGCTGATGCAATTTATCGTGGCTGGGATTATCGGGCAGAAAAACCCGTTTAGTATGCTTAAAAATATGCTCGTGGCGTATGCCACCGCGCTGGGTACGCAATCTTCCGCCGCTACCATTCCCGTTACACTTAAGCAAACCATTAAAATCGGCGTGCGTGAAGAAATTGCCGGCTTTGTGGTACCGCTGTGCGCCACTATTCACTTATCGGGCAGTACCATGAAAATTGTGGCATGTGCGCTGGCTATTGTCATTATGAGCGGCCAGCCCGTGCAACTGGAACAATTTGCCGGATTTATCTGCATGTTGGGTGTGACCATGGTAGCCGCACCCGGTGTGCCCGGCGGGGCCATTATGGCGGCGCTAGGCGTATTGGAAAGTATGCTTGGCTTTGGCCAAGCCGAACTGGCCCTTATGATTGCGCTGTATATTGCCATGGACTCGTTTGGCACGGCGTGCAACGTAACCGGCGACGGCGCGATTGCCGTAATTGTGGATAAAATCTACAGCCGCAAAAATCCGCCCGCTCCTGCGAATTTAGTATAATGAATTTGGCAGCCTAGGTAACCGCTCCCGGCCAATTTCGGCGCGGGGAGAGGAACTTCCGGACTCCATAGGGCAGTGTGCCGTTTGAAAAGACGGGCTGGCGTACACGTCAGACGGAAAGTGCCACAGAAAATAAACCGCCCGCAAGGGCAAGGGTGAAAAGGTGCGGTAAGAGCGCACCGCGCGCAAGGCAACAAGCGCGGCACGGTAAACCCCACACGGAGCAAGGCCAAGCCGGTCCACAGGTGCCCGCCTTTGTGACCAAGTAGGCCGCTTAGAGTAATGGTTACCGCCCGGTTTTACTAATCGGCCGGGACAGAATCCGGGGTATTGGCTGCCACTATTTCCCCAACCCGTAACGGGGGTAAGACTATCGTTAATAAATGCCTTCCAACATTTTAGTTGGAGGGCGTTTTTTCTGCCCCCGGAATTTTGTAACCTCTCGCGGGCACTAACTAGAAGGTTTAAGGTAAATAGTCAGCGCGGAATTTCCGTGGCTTGGAAAGCCCTTGATTTGTTTTTTTTTTTTTGGTACACTCCTAGTATGCAGTGCACAGGAGAAACTAAAATGAAAGATAACAAGGTTGTGGCTTTATTAGATACCCCCTCATGGGGCCGTTGGGCAATCTTACCTGCCAAAGGCGAAGTGAACGACGTGCGGGGGTTTACGTTGATTGAATTATTGGTGGTCGTTTTAATCATTGGTATTTTGGCGGCGGTGGCCGTGCCACAATACCAAGTGGCGGTGGTAAAATCGCGCGTGGGAGCATTGCTCCCGCTTATGGCCAGCTTGTCCCAAGCACAAGAGGTGTATTATTTAGCCCACGGAGAATATACGAATGATGTTAGCGCATTGAGTGTGGATATTCCTTTGGGAGAATGTACAGAGACAGTGGATAATTCGGGTAAAGAAATCCCTGATAGTGTATACATGTGTGGAGACTTTACATTGGCAGTAGTTAGTAACGGACTGGTTAATTTAAATTATTGCCCGGATGATTCTGAAAATTATGCGGATTGCAAGAGTAATAGAACAGTTCATATTACGTTTCGTCCGCAGCATTATAAAAACGCGTCACAAAATGGACAACGAAGATGTTCCGTCTATAACGACTCTACACTTGCTAAAGCGGTATGCGCTAGTTTGGGCTTAATAGATGCTAATCAATAATTATCTTAATACACTAAACACCCAGCCCCTCATTATGAGGGGCTGGGTTGCAAAGAATGAATTTATGTGCGGCGCAAGGCCGCGTTTTTTATTCAAATAAACTTTCGTCTTTTTGAATTTTGTTGCAGATGCGGTGACATTTGCATTTGGGGTTGCACACGTCAGGCAGTTTGAGCAAAATGCGGGTGTCGCAATCGTTAAAATCGTCGGCCATTTCGCTAATGAGTTTGGCGTCTTTTTCTTTCATGTGCACAAATTCAATACCAATAGTGTAAACGTTTTCGCGCTGTTTGACCCAGGCCAGTTTGGCGTCTACTTCCATTTTATCGGTGCCGGGCAGTTGCAAGCTAATGGAAAATTTGTCGGCCAGCGGCGCACCTAAAAAGCTAATCATACGCATGCCCGAGGCGGACAAGTCCGCCAAGATGGCAACGAGTGAAGTTTCTTTGCCGTCGTCGGTTTTGTAGTGTAAGTTGACGGGTTCAATTAAGTTGCTGATCACCGGCATACGCGGGTGACGGCGTTTTTCAGAGTATTTTTTAGTCATGTTCATTCCTCGCAAATAAAAGTGTTCCTTCGGCCTTCTCTATCTTACAGCTTACCACAGTGCCGGGGGAAAAATCAAGCCCTGTTTGTACCCAAAAATTGGTAGAGCTTTTGCCTTTGCGGGGTTCTTCCATAAGCACTTGTTGCACGGTGCCTACTTGGCGCTGATATGCCGTTTCGGAAAGCCCCTTTACTTTATTTAACAAAATATCCAGGCGTTTTTCCAGTGTTTGTTCGTCGTGAAGTTGGAGTTGTGCGGCCGGGGTGCCCTGGCGGGGGGAGTATTTAAAACAATACGCGGCAATAAACCGGGCCTCATCTACCAAGGACAGCGTTTGGGAAAAATCGTCCTCGGTTTCCGTCGGGAATCCGACAATAATGTCCGTGGAGATTTCAAACCCGGCGGCTTGCAAAGCACGGACCTTGTCTAAGAAAATTTCGCGCGTGTAGCCGCGTTTCATTTCTTGCAAAACTTTGGTGGAGCCGCTTTGCACCGGCAAATGTACGTGGTGGGCAATTTTAGGGTTATCTTTTACTGCCGCTAAAAACTGCGGCGTAAAATAAATGGGGTGCGGGCTGGTAAAACGCACACGCTCCACGCCCGCGATTTCGCTC
>JBGUOO010000035.1:0-26558 GCA_045129775.1 Elusimicrobiaceae bacterium | reverse complement strand
ATTTGAGATAGATTTGCACCGTAAGTTGCCCGAAGCTGTACTGCTAGGTACTGCGAGTGGCAAGTCGGTGCAAAGATGCTCAAATGTGGCAAATAGTTGCCCAGAAAACGAGTAGGGTTTCAAAGATAAATTTCTTTGAAACCCTACCGTTAAAATGCAATTTCACCGGGTAGTCGTTAATTATTTCGCCTCGTGAAAAACGTGGCTAAAGCTAAACGATACCCCAATATACACATTCTCTCCTCTCGCCGTAATATACTTGCCCTTGGCCGTATAATAGCTGATAAACGGCGCCACATACAAGTTTTTGTAAAGTTGCACGTCTAAGCGCGCGTCGGCGGCTAACTCCCAATCTAGGTCCGTATGGCGCTTGTGGGACGAGTGCAAATAATCGCGGTATAACGCCCCGGCTTTAAATTTTACGCCCTCGCGCACGGGCAGTTCCAATTCTAAGGCGGTTTCCCAGGCCAGTTTGCTAGAAGCCGGGTCGTAGGTCATATCACGCTCGCCCACGGCGGCCACGTAGAATTTTTTGAGGTATTTCCCGTCAAACAGCTTGGCACCGGCCGTACCGCGCCAAATGCGCGTGCGGGGGGCCCCTTTGGGCTTGGTAAACTCGGTTTCATACCCCAAGTCCACAAACGGCCCCATTTCAAAGCCACCCAAAAAGTCGTTCACGTGCCACAAACGCTGGGTGTAACCGGTTTGTACCAAAATGCGGTCCGCATTTTCGTTGGTCAGTGTTTCGCCGTTTACGGGGCGGATTTTGGTACGCCCGTAGTCCATTAAAAGCTGGTTCGTCCATACGAAATGCTGGGCGTGATAGTCGGCAATAGAATCCCACGCACCGCGCACGGAAGTTTGCGAGTCCGACGTTAAGCGCGCGTCGGAAAAACCGTCATAATCTTGCGCGTGTTTTACTTCGGTGCTGGTCAAGTCAAACGCCAATTTTTTTAGTTCCACCTGCCAGCCTTGTTTGCCACTTTGGGCAAGTGCGGGGGCCGCTACCAACAGGGCCGCCGCCAAGATAATTATTTTTTTCATAATTCTCCTTTGCATAATTTCAGCGCCCACCGTCGGGCGCCACCTATATATTGTAGCAAAAAAACACCCACCCCCGAAGTGAGGGGGTGGGGGAAATACGCCAATAAGTTGTTTATTTTGCGTCTTTGGTGCGGCCTTCTTTCTTCCACGTGGTAGCGATACAAATACCCGCTAACACACACGCAATAATGCAGGACACATACACCCCTTTCCAATCATATTGTTGGCTGATGTACGCGGCCCCTTTGCTGGAAAGCATAGCCCCAAAGTAACCAAACATGCCGGTAAACCCACACGCGGCAGAGGCGGCTTTTTGCACCGTCACGCGCGAGGCTTGCACCCCGCCCGCCAGGTTTTGCGGTCCGTCCACAAAGAAGCCGATGAGCGCGGCAAACACAGCAGTCATCCAAAACGCATTGGGCGAGGCCACTTTATAGAAACCCCAACAGCTGGCCGCCAAAATGGCCAAGTAAATCAAGTTCATCTGCGTGCAGCGCCCGCCGAACCAGCGGTCCGCCAAATACCCGGCCACAATGCCGCCCGGCATCCCCAAGAACGGCATGGCCGACGCGGCCGACGCGGCGGCGGCTTCGGTAAAACCGCGTTCTTGGTTTAAGAAGGTGGTGGCCCAGTCTAACGTAGCAAAGCGCACGTAGTAAATAAACACGTACGAAATGGCAAGCGCCCACAAGAAGGGGTTGGTGAGTACGTATTTTTTAATAATTTCCCATTGGGTCATGTCGCTTTTTTCTTGTTTAACGGGCATGACGTCGTTGCGGTATTTTTCAATAGCCGGCAACCCTACGGAAGTGGGCGTATCGGCCATATACCATACCATAAAAGCGCTGTAAGCAATACCCATGGCCGCCGGCACCAAAAAAGCCGTCTGCCAGCCGCATTTAAGCCATAATAAAAGCGAAATTAACTGCGCCACAAAGAAAGCGCCAAACGTGTGGGAAGAAGACCACAAGGTCCACTTGGTAGCACGTTCCGAAGGAGAAAACCAATACACCAGCCCCTTAGCTACCGGCGGGAAACCCATGGACTGCGCGGCCCCGTTCAAGCCCCATAAAAAAGCAGCCATCGCCGTAATAGAGAAAGGCAAGATGTGCTGCAATTGGGGTAAAAACGCAAACAAAATGTTAATTACAGACGAAGAAAATAGCCCCGTGGCCATTACGGAACTAATGTTACAGCGGTCCGCAATCGTACCACTTAAAAATTTACCAATCCCGTAGGTTAAATAAATCACAAAGCCGATTGTACCTAACTGCTCTACGGTAAAAACGCCGTTGTTGATTAAAACAGGTTTAATAATATCCAGGTTTTTGCGGGTAAAGTAGAACAACGCATACCCGAAATACATGGAGAAGAACATCTTAATACGCCACGAACGGTACAAGCGTTTAATTTCCTGCTCGTCGGTTAGCGGCTGGGCATCCGGAATGGGTTTGAACCAATTGGCTATTTTTGCAAACATACTCTCTCCTATAATTAAAAAATACGTATCCCCGGGCTTTTCGTTTGCACCTAAAAAACAGGCACGCCGGAAAAAACCCACGGCTTACGTATTTTCATACTTGGGCGGGAAATCACTTCCCGCTACCCTTCCATTATAACATAAAACCGTATAATTTTCAGTTTTTTTTACAGGCCAAAAGGGCCCGTCGGCCGCATAGGTCCGGCAGACGGGGGGAGAATGTCAAAACCGTTTAATCTTGATACGCGCCCAACATATCGCGCAAGGCTTGTTTGCCTTTTTTGATTTGCGGGCTGTCGGTAGGCAAGGGGGCCAGCAAGTTATATTCTTTATCTTGCATAAATAGCCAGCGCCCCAAACTCTCAATCTTTTGGCGCAGTTGCCCCACGCGCACGGCGTCGGCGGGGTTGGCCCGTTCGTACTGGATTAAGTCCTCCCGTGCGCGGGTCATATAATCTACAAATTTATGATAATCTACACTCTGCCCGTTTAACGACAAGCTATACGCCATTTGGTCCATTTCGGCAATGACCATGCGCGCCGCTTCATACTTTTGGTAATGCGCGGGCAATTCGTACAAGCCTTCTGCCACATAGCCCGGCTGGGCCAGCACTTCCTGCGTGCCGGGGGTAAACAAAGCGTTTTGCAAGGCATCAAACTCGCGCCGGAGCATGACAGACAAATCATTTTCCCCTAAAATCACTGCAAACTTTTTGACCATATTGGCTTCGCGCATAAAAGCACTGCGCACGGCTTGGGGCTCAAGCACTTGGCTAATGGCCACCAACCGGTTATGTACCGATTGTAACTGCTGTAAAATTTTGGTCATCTTCTGCTCGGAAGAAATCCCGTATTCCACCAGCATCGGCTCCAGTTCTTTCATAGTTTTGCTGGTCACATTCCCCAGTTGGATTTGTGCGTTTTTCGCATTGATACCAAATGTTTTGGGCGTTACTTGTTGCGCGGCAATCGCTTGGGTGGTAATGGCCGTTTTCTTACCGAAGAAGCGCAACCCGTCGGCCGTCAAATCCAAGTTTTTCATAGCCAACACGCTGGCCACCCCGCCCGAATATAAGAACAACAAGCGGTTGAGCGACAGGGCCGGGCTGGACACATCATACCAATTTGACACCCACTGCAATAGATCTTGGGTCCACTGCGGCCCCATATCGGCAAACAGGAAGGCCGCGGCGGTAGCCGTTCCAATGCCCCACAACCCGCGCGCATTATACAGGGAATAATCTTTAGAGGCCTGCGCCGACCACACTTTTTCTTCGGCGGTTAATTTTGCTACTTCCACTTCTTTTTCAGCTTCCGTCAAATCGTCGCGGTCCAATACACTTTGTTTACGTTGTTGCATTTCGGCCGTTACGATATTTTGCATACGGGCCGCATCTAACTGGCCGGGCACCGCCGTAGCCATATAGTGCAAAATACCGGCCAACCCGGCTACCCCGGCGGCAATACCCGAATAGGGCAGTAACGCCAACGCCAAGCCGGTCAAGGCCAACGTCGGCAGTGAAAGCCCGGTCAGCTGGTCGTCGGTCATAATATTCTTTTTAACCAGTTGCGTAGCTAACAAGCGTGTACCCAGCGTGGCCGCCATACACAAAGTAATAAACCCTTGCCCGATATCGCCAAACGCGGCGTTAGCGCTTTGGCCCAACACCATTAAGCTGGCGGCATAGCTGGCATACACCATTTTCACACGGCTCTTACTGGCCTGCATTTCAGCTTGACGGTTACGGAAGTCTCTATATTCGTTTGCATATTGTTCTTCCACTTCTTTTTGATACGCTTTTTTATCTTCGGCGGCTTTTTTCTCGGCGGCTTGCTGTGCCGGCGTCAGCGCGGCCCAACGCGCGGCTTCTTTTTCGTTGGCTTCTTTTTCTTTGGCCAAGCGCGCGGCTTCTTCTTTATACATGGGCGTATTTAAAAAGAGTGCGTAGGAATACCCTAACAAGGCCAAGCCGACGGGTACCACTACGGTCCAGTTTAATCCCCACAAGGCCGCCGCGCCCGCCACAATACCCGATAAGCTCAAGCGGGAAATTTGTTTCTTCGTACTAAAATCTAAGTTTGCCGCGGTACGGGCCGCCGGGTCTTTGTAGAAGTTTAAGAACGTCGGGATAAACGAGTTGGCCAAACTGGCGCCCAGCACCAGTGCCACCGTTGGGATAGCTAACGCCCACAAGGGCAATGTAGCAGGGTCCACGGTACCGTTCATTCCTAACAAAGTCAATGAACCGGCCAACGCCGTTGCCGCCATCCCATAAATTACTTTGGTGGTTTTGACGTTTCCCCAGCGGGCCATGGTAGGCATCATCTTACCGCCGGCAATGGGGGTAAGGTAACCCACCCCGCTCACCAAGTTTGTCATGGTATTGGCAAAGCCTTCCACGGCTTTTAACGACGTTTTAAACGGCCCGGTCAAGGTGTTGCCGGCGTCGTTCCCTACAAACAGCGCGTGCCCCGTTAAAAATTGGGACAGTGAATGCGGCGTATTAAGGGTTAACTCCAAATTCACCGCCGGGTTATGTTCCAGCAAGTGTGCCATGGCCAACAAATCGGTAGTGCTGTAATTGGTATCTAAAATCACACGGGCCGAGCCGGATTTGTTAATCCCGTCTAGCACTTTTTTAGAAGTAGGATTATTTTCCACGACGGCCAAATTCCCTTTGGGGATAAAAAATTTCCATTGTCCCTGTTCGTCCAACGCCAGCACAAACCCTTCGGGGATGGTCAACCCCGGCTGGGAAGCCAAGTGCAAGCGCGACAAAATCCGCCCGTACAAATTAGCGGGGACCTGTGTTAAAATACCCACCGGCTCGCTGGAAAGTTCGCCCTTGGAATTGCGGTAATAAAACGGAATGTTGTTGGCGTAGTAAACGCCTTTGGCCGTCACTACGCCCGACGAAGCATTCTGCGTGGCATAATGTTCACTGCGCACCGTATCACCGACTTTTTTCAGGTCCGCTTCCGGCACGCCGGATACCGCCCCCGCAAAGTTTTCATTTTGCAGTGGCAGCACATCTTCCGCCTCGTACGCACTCTTGGCCAAATCGGCAAATCCTTCCTGGGCAATTACTTCTTGCAACTGGGCCAATACCGAGCCCTGTGCCTGAATACTGGGAATGGCCTTTAATACGCCGTCTAAATACTTTGCCTGATACAACCGGAACAAAGCATTCCCGCGTTCCCAATCGTCTGCCGCTTCCGTCACTCCGTTGCGCACGGCTTTGGGTTGCTTTTTAAGGAAAGAGAAAAACACCCCTTGGTGATACAGTTTTACCAAAGCTTGCTTTTTAAATTCGTCGGACGCCGCACCGGTTACCACGTCGCGCAGTTGGGCAATCATCGGTTGGCGTTTTTCTAATATACTTTGGGCCTGCTTGTTGGCCGCCTGCATCCCGCTAGACGAGGAACGCCCCAAATTACGCACCCAATTACTGGCCCGTTCCACCAGGCGGGGGGAAACCGGCAACACACTTCCATATACCTTTCCGCTGTTTACTACTTGCAGTTTCGCCGGTGCCGCCGGCGCGGCCATTTGACCCAGGCGGCTAAGGAACAACGCACCCGGATTGACGGCATCGGTGCGGTAAGAAGCGCCCGCGCCGCCGCGTAAAAAATCTTCGGCAATAAAGGTGCTCTGCGCCGTGCGGATTTGTTGCACGGCTTCTATAGAATTACCGGCTTGGGCTACCGCCACTTCACTGGTCCACGGCGCGGCCCCCATACCTAAGGCCGCCCACCCATAGCCTGACGTTGCTACATTCCACGTTTGTTGGAACGCCGGTTTAAACCGCATGGCCCATTGTAAACGTGCTTTATCTAACCACGACAGCGTCTTTGCCGGTGCCGGCACCGCCGTAGTGGGCACTTCGTCAACGGGCGCCCACGTCAGCACTTTATTACCTAACGCGTTGACCACTTCTACCTGTCTAAAACGCTTAGGAGACGACGGATCGGGCAAGGCAGCGGGAACTTCCTGCGGCACAGGTGCGGTCAAAATGGGCTGTACGGGTTTTTGGTTGGCAAAGGGAGCGCCCTGGCTGGCAAAGCGTTGCGCCTGCACTTGCGCCGGCGCGGGTTGCCCGGGCCAAGCGGCCACTTCTTGTGCAGCAAGCGCATTATCTTGGGTAGCCATCCGTGGCCCCATACTCATATATATAAAAGTAGCCTGGGCTTGCGGTTGTATCATCATCACTTGCAACGGGCCCAACGGTTGCATTTCTTTTTCAAACGCACGGACATCTACCGTTTGACGGGTCCGCGGAGCCACTTTTACAGGCAACCCATAAATTTGTCCATATTGCTCAATACTTTGCCATAGTTCCGGTTGCAGGGCCGATTGGGCGGACATTTCTTCCAACGCGCCATACGCTTTAAGCCGCAATAAAGCACGGGCACAAACGGCCGTCATCATCGGCTCGGCCGCCGTACCTACTGCTTTTTCATACACTTGTAAAATAAGCGGCGCATCCGTTGCCTGTACCCCTACTAACCCCAGCCCCGCCACATCCGCCACAGCGGCGGCCAAGGCTTTTGCCTCTTGGGCCCCGGCCACCGGCCCCGCCGCAGGCAAAGCGGCAAACACGCGCGGCGCCTCTTTCAACTGCTCCCGGTAAAATTGCACGGCTTGGTGCATATCCGGCACAGCCGCCTGCTGGTTAATGACCAATACCGGGAAATCGGCCCGCAACAATAAAGAGCGTTGGGCCTTATCGGCCTGGGTTAAAATTTGGCGGGAAGCGGGCACGGAACCTGAAAGTAAAGAGGCATGCGGCAAGGATAACGACACCCGCGCCCCTTTAAGCAGGGCCTCTGGGGTAAGTGTAGCGGCCGGCGGTAATGAAGCCGAACGGGTGGCAGGTATCTTTGGGCGTGGGGCTTGAACTGCCTTCACACTGCCCCGCAAGGCTTGGCGCGCAGGTACCTGCGCCAGTGAGGGGGCAACACTGGTGAAAATAAGCGTAACGCTCAGCACACACGAAAGAAGTTTAAGCATCATATATATCTCCCTTATATACCTGCTTATATTATAAGGATAATGTATAAAACAGAAAATAACAAGGGGCCATAGGTCCTAGAACTACCCAGGACCTATGGCCCCCTAAAACCACCTTACAAATGATCTAGGTTAGGGAACGGATACGGTTATTTCTTTAGCCGGCAAACAACGCAGTTGTTCGCTTTTTACTTCTACATCATACAGCACAATCAGGGCCGATTCTCTTACTTCGGTCTGCTGTGTAATTTTACATTCTTTATAACACACTTCATCTACCGTGCCGCATTCACGGTTGGCAGCGGCATTCGCGGGGCACGGAGCACTTTTAATGAGTTGTTCGCAATAGGTGTCCAAATCAGACGGATACAGCCCTTTCTCTTCTTTGGTATTACTGACTTTCTTCCACCGGGCGGGCATCATACAGCTTTGGGTAATTTCGTACGAGCACGTATCAAAGTTCCACGTATGCACAACCGATCCGCGCGCACCGGATTGATACACGTCGCACTCGTCAATAAAAAATTCACCGCTGGCCGGGATTTTACACTTGCGGCTGGCCGCAGGTTTGGGCGCAGGTTGGGCAGTAGCAGACGAATCGTCCGCACCCGCCGCCGGGGCATCCGCACTCACCGGGGTATCCGCGGGGGCCGCAGTAGCCTCTTTGGCGGGTTGCGTTGTAGCGGGTTTTTCCTCGGTAGCCGGGGTTTGCTCCGTCAGTTGTGTTTGGGCGTCGCTGGCCGGCTCGGTTGGCGCCGGGGTTTCCTGGGGCTCGGTGGCCGGCACCGGCGGCACAGAGGCACCCTCTGTCATCATTTTCTCCGTCGGTTGCACGGTCGGCTCCTGGGTTTGTTCGGCCGGTTGCGCCGGTGTTTGAGTATCGGTTTTTTTACCTTTTTTCTCAGGCCGATAGACGGTACATTCCGGGTCGGAAGGGATAAAATCTTTCCGTTTTTGTAGCACGTCGCACCGGGAATAATAATGGTTTAACTTCCCGCAATTATCACAGCAAATGCGCCCGTCGGTATAAGAGGGCATTTGCAAGCGGTAATCCAGCAATTTATGGTGCGCCGTAATACCGTGCCCGCTGGAAAGGTCGTAGCGGATATGGCGGGTTCCTTCTTTGCGTTTATAAAAAGTTTTCAAGTGGTTTTGATACACGGCATATTTACGCCCAAGCGTACAGCGGTCCTCTTGTTCGGCCCGCACTTCTTGCATGAATGCTTCGGCCTGGCGTGCCTGGGCAGTGGCCCGGTAACGAAACACATTTAAACACACCAAAATAACAAACAACACCCCCAATATCCACAACAGGATAAATTGGCTTAGTGTATATGCTTTACGGTTAAAAAGTAACATAGTTAATACCCGGTTATGAGTGCGGTTTACACGCATCGTCCTGTTTTATTTCTTCAAAATCTTCCCGTGCTTCCAATTCACTGCAGGTTAAATAATTTTTGGTAAATTCCGTACATTCGTCACAGCAAATGCGCCCGTCTAAATAAGACGGCATATTTAACGTGTAGCCTTTGGCCGAGGCCGCTTCCATACCGCTGTTGTGCAACGTATAGGTAAAGTTAGAAGTGGTATAAGTATCGTCGGAAGCCCGCCCGCTGGACAACGCGCCCAGTTTATCCGCCTGTACGGTGTATTCTCTACCCAACGTACAGCGTGTTTCCTGCTCGCTACGTACGGCACGCATCATGTGCTCCGCTTCCAACACACGGAACGAATCTACCATCTTGGTATATTTAGGTAGCACCATGGCCGATAAAATGCCAATCATCAGCACTACCATTAGCAGTTCGGTCAACGTAAACGCTTTGTTATTATTTAGTTGTATCATACGCATTTAATTTGATTATAGCAAAAAATAAAACTATTTGTTACGCACGCTTTGCACAAAGCGTTGCCACGCCTGATAAACAGCCTGGCTTTGCGCCGCGCCCAGGCGGGGGGAAACACAGCGCTTGGGGGTTTGTTGCCCCTGTAGAGGATCCCACCCCAGGGGCCGAGCGGCCAACTTAGCCGCCCCCAAAGCGGTGCTTTGTACTTCGGGCTGTACTTGCAAGGTGGTCTGTAACACATCTGCCTGAAAATGCAACAAATAATTACTGCGCAGTAACCCGCCCGACACTTGCACCGGGCTTTGCACGGTTTGCCCGTTTGCTCGCAAATAATACACAATATCGGCCACCCGCAAAGCAATGCCTTGCAACGCACCGGCCACCCAATCTTCGCGCGTAGTTTGCGCGGAAATATTTTCCGCACACGCTTTTACCCGGTAATCCCAATACGGCGCGCCCAGCCCGCCCAACGCCGGTAAAAACTGCACAGGTGCTTGGGATTTTGCACACAGCGTTTCCAACTCGTTAATATCGGGCAAAAATCCTTTGGCTTTAAGCCATTCCAGCACACTGCCCGCCGAGAACACCGGCCCTTCTAACAAATAAGCGCGCTCGTGCGGTTGCGTGGTAGCCGCTACCGAAGACAACATCCCCGGCAACACGACTAATTTTTCCCCGGTATGGTGTAAAACAAACGCCCCGGTCCCGTAGTTAATACCGGTTTTCCCGGCGCTCAACCCGTGATAAGCGGCCGCGGCTTGCTGGTCAGCCACACAGGTACAAATAGGAATGGTTACTCCCTTATATACATAAGCGCCATAATCTGCCGCACTGGGCCGCACCTGTGGCAAACAGGCAAGCGGTACCCCAAAAGCCGCACACAACGGTTCACTCCACTCCCCGGTGTTAATATCCCATAGTAAAGTACGCTGGGCCAGTGTCGGGTCCGTGGCAAACACGGCCCCTTTGGTTAAATGCCAAATTAAATGCGTGGCGATAGGCGCTATGAACAAAGAGCCTTGTAAAGCGGCTTGTTTGACGGCCTCTATTTCTTGCAAACACCACGCAATTTTAGGGGCGGAAAAATACGGTGTTTTAAAAAGCCCGGTCATTAAATGCACTTGCGGCTGGGTAAGCGGGGCGGCGTCACTTTGCGCTTGGGCGCGGCCGTCTTCCCACGTGAGCACCGGGGCTAAAATTTTCCCGGTATGTTTATCCCACAGCACCACGGAAGAGCGTTGGGAACATACCGCCAGGGCGGCGGCGTGTTGCGGGCCGATTTTATCTAATAACGTGTTTAATACCGCTTGCTGGGCCTGCAATAATTCTTTCCCGTCATATTCTGATTGGGCCTGGCCGGCCCGGCGGGGGGAAAACACCCGCTGTTCTTGCGCCACCACGCGGCCCTGTTTATCCACGGCCAGGGCCCGGCAACTGGAAGTCCCTTGGTCTAACGCAATGATATAGGGCGCGCTCATTGGGCGTTCTCCTGGGGAGAATACCAACGGTTGGTTTTGAGTAACGTATAAGCGGTTTTATCTAAGGATAAGAGCAACTCTTCGGCGGCTTGCACATCAAAATTGGGCGTATAGGGCTCCACATTTAAACGCTGGCTCCCAGTATGGCGCACCGCGCCGTTTGCGGTAATCAGCCCAATGTTGTTCCCTTCGGACACCAGCGCCACCCGCGCCACAGACGTATCCCACATATCGCGCCCGAAAACAGTGTAAACCGGCGTTTGCCCGGTTAGCTTATATAAGGTAGGCACTATATCTAATTGGGAAACCACCTGTTTCATTTCCTGCGCGGGGAACCATTTAGGGGCATATACGACTAACGGAATATGAAAATGATTTTGAAGCGAATTATCCGCCGGGCCGCCGGAAGTATGATCGGCCACGAACACAAAAACCGTGTTATCAAACCAGCCGTCTTTTTTAGCGCGGGCCAAAAATTCCCCGATGGACCAATCCGCAAATGCCAGCGTATTTAAAAACCCGTGTTCCCAACTGTCATACGGATATTTGTCAAACTGCGGCAGGGTGGACACAAACGGCTCGTGCGTAATGCCCGTAAACACCATTGCCATAAACGGTTTGCCGGGGTGCTGGGCAATTTTATCGGCGGCAAATTGCAAAGCGTCGTAATCATAGCCAAAGGGGGCTTTTTCTTGGTACGGCAAACGTTGCGGGATATCTTCCCACCCGTAACTTTCCTGCATCCCCAAATAAGAGGCCAACGCACACAAACGGTACGAATCGCGGTGAGACGTTTGGGCGAAAAACGTGTAATACCCGGCGCGCGCAAAATGGGCCGGCATGGGCGACAAAGAGGCCGTCTCCAACCCGTAGCCAAACAGCGGTAGCCCGGGCACCAACGGCACCCCGGCCAACACGGCGGCAAACCCAAAAATACTGCGCTGGCCCGTCGCATATGCGTTTGTAAAATTCACGCCGTTTTTCAAAAGTTCGTCAAACACGGGCGTAGCCCCAAACCCGTGGCCGCTTAACCCGTCTATATAATAAGGGTGCCACCCTTCCAACAGTACAATAAATACGTTTGGTTTGGGGCTCAGGGCTTGCGCGGGCGTGACCGCTTGGCGCATGAGCGGGTATGCATTATTGGGAATTTTTTCAGACGGTGCAATCAACTGCTTTTGCGTATTTTCTATGGCTTCTTGCAAAGGGAAATTATTCGTAAATTCTTGCGCGCCTTTACGCCCCACCTGATAGGCGCTAAACGCACCGTTAAGTGTCAGCGCGGCCCCGGGCGCACTGCGTGCGTAACGGTACACATCCGCCACACCCAGCGATTTGCCACCGCCCAAATGTCCGCGTAACCCAAGCAGTACCAATACCAAAATACTTCCCAGCACCACGCATGTTTTTTTCCACGTGCGCTTACACACACCCACGCGGTTGATATAAGTAAATAACCCATACACCGCCGCGGCCAATGCGCCAAGCAAAATCAGCAAGCCCCACCACACTTGTGTAAACATGTAAGAAATAATAAATCCCCAATCGTTGGAAACTTGAATAATTTCCTCGGCAATATGCCGCCCCACTTTAGGGAAGTAAATGTAGTCGCCCACCAAAAACCCGGTTATAAACACCAATTCCAACAGTAGCACAACTGTCCAAATTTTGGTCCACTTGGCTGAAAAAACCGGCAAGTTCAGTAACAACACAACCGGCCCCAAGCAAAGGGCTGTCATGTAAAAATCAAATTGAAGCCCATGGATAAAGGCCGACGTAATTTCCGCACCGGAAAGCGGCGCAAAAAAGGCGCTGTTACCCATCCACAAAGCCAAACGCATGAGCGTAAACACGCCCATCAGCCCGCCCGCGGCGGCTAGGGAAATACGCAGTTTAACGTCGGCAGAATTAGTTTTCATCATGACTGGGTTTTTTCCACTTGCAAGGTTTCTTGCGTATCAGTTTTTGACAACGCCGCCAATTCTTTTTTAGCCTCGGCGGGAACGGAAGGGTCCGTCAGCAATGCGGCAATCGTACGTTGGGTAGGCACACGGGTTTTACCCAACAAGTTGTATTTTTGTAAGAGTTCCATTACTTTTTCTTTTTCTTCAAAAACCGTTTTTTGTGACGAAGAAATTTGTGCCTCATATTGCGCCCCAAAGTGGCGGGTAAAATGTTGGGCTTTCATTTCTGCCATAATTTCCCGGCGTAATTTTTCGGTTTCCTGCAAAAGCGTACCATAGCGGTCAATTTTTTCGGATAACATTTCCTGCGCGGTTTTTTCAGGTTCCACCTGTTTTTGGGCGGGGGTTGGGGGCACTTCGCCTTTGAGTAGCGGCAAAGCGGCCGCGCCCGACGGGCCCGTATATTCTTTACCCGTAAACACGGGGCAGATGTTGCGGTAATCGCACCAGCGGCAGGCGTTCTCGCTGGGGGTGGGGGAAAACTCGCCCGCGCGGATATGTGCCGCCGTAGCAAGCACTTTTTCTTGCCAAAAATCGGCAATTTCTTTGTCGGGTGCGCGCTCAAAAGTCAGCTCAGTTAAACTGGGCAAATGGTAGAACGCAAGTTGCCCCACCCGCACGTTCTTGACCGACGGATCCTTTTGTTGCACCAAGGCCTTAATAGCGGGGGAAGTTTCGGCCACTTTTTGGTACATAAACAGTTGGTCCGGCTCACGCTGAACGGTTTTACCCGTCTTATAATCTAAAATTTTAACGAGGCCCTCGCCCATATAATCCAGGCGGTCCAAAATGCTGATAAGGCTTAGCCCGTCAATTTCCAACGTGCTTTTCATTTCTACCGACAACGGCCGCACAAACCGGGCGGCATGTTTTTGGTAGTAGGCTTCAATTTCGCGGCGGCCCTCGGCATAGCCGGCCAATTCTTTGTCCACGCTGGCATACCCTTTTTGTTGCCAGGAAGTTTTGCTCCACTCTCTGTCAAAATACGCAATGGCTTCGGCCAAGGTAGGGAAAAATTGCCGCGCCGGATTATAAATAAATTCCATCACGGCGTGCAACGCCGAACCGAAAGCAAAATAATACTTCGGAAGTTCGGGTATCAGGTGCACGTAGCGGAACTTATATTTTTGCGGACACTCGCGGTACATGCCCATTTTGGAATATGAAAATGACAAATTTTTAGCCATACCTTACCTTATATAAAGAGATACTTTTATTTTACCATTTTAGTTTCCTATGCACTAGCGCACCTGCAAGGCCTAAAAAGGGCCCAGGCAGGAAATAGGCCTTTTGCCCCTTGCGGTTTTAGTTGTTTAAAGCCATAATGGTAGTAAGAAGGATTTTAAATTTTGTTTTAATAAGGGGATCTTATTATGAAACGCATTATTACCATTACGACGTCTAAAGCTATTATTTCGCTACTGATTTGTATTACTTTACTTGTAAACTCTGCCGCACCCGCCTTAGCCCAAGTACAAAAAAATCCCCGTTTTCAATTAACTCCTTCCCAACAAGATTATATTGCCCGCCAAGCCTACATCCATACCACTGATGGAATTACCACCCCTTATCAATCACAGGTGCGTTTAATGGAGGCCATGAACCAATTTTCCCGCGGGAACCTGACCGAAGCCCAACTGGCACGTTTGGCGCAAATTAACAGAATATTCACCCCGGTGACGGACAATAAGAAACCCACGTCCGACTTTGATCAATTCAATACCTTATATAAGGCACAAATTGACAAAGAATTTGAGCGCGAAAATAACGCCATGAAAGACTCCATGGCCCAAATGAGCCAAAAAATTCTTACCACCGGCAACAATTACCGCAAAGAAGTGTACGAGTCGTTAGCCCACCACGTTACCACCCGGGTATTGGCCGCCCAAGGTAACACCGATCCTTCCGACGTACACAACCTATCCAAACGCATTTTAAATGATTTACAATTACTTCCCTACCATGCCGATCAAGATTTAAACACTCAAATTTCTTCCCTTTCCAAAAAATACAAAAACAATCCGCAAGCCGTTCAAATTTTAACGGACATAGCCGCCGAAACCCAACACGATAACAAATACCTCATCCGTGAGCAAGCCGTCTCAAAATGGAAAGCCCAAGCCGATGCCCAACTTAAATCTTGGTACAAAGAAAATTTTGCCTTACTCAGCCGCTGGAAAAAACAAGCCTACAACAAAGCCCAGCAAGTATTTGATAAAGAATATAACCCCCAACTCTTGCAAGCGCGCGAACAAGAAGTACATAACGCCGTGCGCGATTTATGGGCTTATAAAAACTTGGGCCCCAAAGCCCGCCAATCCCTGTTAACTTTGGCCCCCGTTATCTTGCCGCTACGCACCTTAGACGGGAAACCGTTCTTTAACAAAGAACAAAAAGATTGGCTCTACGCCCAATATATGCAGACCTTGCAAAAAGGGAAATCCTGCGGGGAAGACGACCTTAAGTCAAACGCTTGTAATGATGCGTTCTTAGCGATTACCGGGCTTAGCATGTTGACCACCGCCCGCCCGGCCGCCACGGCTATTGAAGAGTTCATGCAAGCCAAAATGAAAACTCCTTATTCCGTACCCGCTTTATTAACCGGTACCGCGGCGTTACTTTCCATGAAACAATACGATACGTTAGGCGGTTTCTTACACGCCGCCACGCGTAACGAATATAACATTGATAACCTGGATATTTTAAGCATTGAAAACTTGGTCAATTTGCTGGCCAATATCAACGGCCAATACTTAGGCGAAGTTTCCAAATATGCCCAATACCCTTTGCAGGATAACCCGACCGACCAAACCGCCTTGGCCAACGCGTGGGAAGATATGGCCCACCTCTTAGCCGGTGACGGCTCGCCGCAAGCGTTGGCTTTACTGCGCAAATACGGCGTGGAACAATGCCGCGTATTTACCGAAACTACCCTTACCCTGCAAGACAAACCCAAACTGGTTTGCGCGGGGATTATGCCCTTCTTAGCCGGTGCGTTAGCCAGCGGTAAAAGCGGGGCCAACCAATATAATCCGGTGGCTTCACAGGGCACCCCCGGCTATTATTTAAGTGCCAATGGCACAAGCAGCTATATCTCGCCGGAAAAGGCCCGGCAAAATGTCCGCCAGCAAGCCGCCCAAAACCAAGCTTTTTATCACTATGCCGCCTCTATGGGGCTTTCCAATGCGGCTATGGTAGCACGCCATTTGTTCCTGCAAAGCATGGGGGACTTAAATGCCGAATCCGAATTGAGACTGGATACCCAATTATATAAGGTATATAAAGACTCCAACCCAAAACCCAAACCGGGGTTTGCCATTACCGCCTATACGCGCAACTCGGCCCCGTATAACGCCAAGCGTGCCCGTCAGGACCGTACCCAATTTTGGCGCAAAGCCGCCCGCATCGGCGATATTGCCGTGTTATTATGGTGTATTTACGACGTAAGCAAATGGTTACGTAGCGGAGTAAAAATTGCCCGTGCTATGTCCCAGGCTGCCACTATGGCCCGCAACGGTGCCACCGTGGCCGAACGCGCCATGATGTTGCGCCGCCTGAACGTTACCCCGCAACTGCGCACCCTAACCGGCTTAGGCAGTAAAATTAAAAACGGGATGGCACCCTCGGTACTGGCAGAACTGCCGCACTTTACTTCTAACACGGTGCAACTGCCCAAATTTGAAGGGTTTGTAGAATCGGCCGGTAAACTGGTTGCCCAAAATATGCGCTTTAGCGCCGAAACGGGCGTACTGGCGGCCGATATGCCCGCCTTGGCAGAGGCCGCCCATGGGGCCTACTCCGCCGAACAGTTAAATGGATTTAACGGGTTGTTAAACACTGCCGCCGCCAATGCCAACACCCAATTTGCCAACCGCTCGGCATTATCGCGTTTCTTTACCTTTAATAAAGATGCGTCGTACCGCTCGTACTTGACGCGCAACTTGTTGGACCTTAAGCCCGCGCCCGGTATGACGCAAGCCGATTTACACACGCTGGCGTTGCAAACCTCGCGCTTGCCGGTAAGCGTTCCGCAAAACATTGCGGCGTTTAAAGCGCCGTCGTTCTTGGAAACCGTCAACGGGGTCTCCCAGCTCAATATGCCCGTGCTGACGCAAACCATGGCCCGCATCTTTGGGCTTACCCCGTCTGCCGAGCAAATCGCCCATACCGAAGGTCTATTAAACACAGCCTTAGTTAACGCTAACGCCCAATTTTTAAACCGCAACTGGCTGGCACGCCAATGGAGTTTCCTGCGCGGCACCAACGACAAAAAATACAAAAATATCTTGTTAGATAACGTCGCAGCCGAATTTGATAAAGACGGTAAAATGTTTACAGACGCCAACCAATTTAAACTCTACCAGGATATTACACAGTGGATTACCACCGACCAAACCTTGTCGGCCCCGGCCTGGACCACCCAGTTCCGCCACTTTGGTTCTATTTCCCACGGCGGTAAATTCCACACCATGGGGACCACCCTGTTAGCCCAATCCGGTTCCGCCCCCGTAGAACTGCCGTTAGCGGTGCAAATGCAGTTAAAACGCCCGTTCCGCGGCGGTATTAAAGGCGTCAACCACAGCTACCAGCGTGTGTTAATCTCCGAAGATAAAAAAGGGAATTTGCTCTTCGGTTTCGGTAACGATTTGTCTGCCCCCATCAACCCCAGTCAGTTTAAACTGACCCTGCAAGCCGAAGATATGCCCGCTTTAATCCGCGCTACCCAAGGCTACAGCGGCCCCGCGCTGGAAATTAAACTGACCTCGCCTACGTCCAACTCGTTCTTCTCCAAACGTTGGACGGCGTTAAAACAGGCCCACCAAGACGGGCGCTGGAACCCCATTCCTACTTTATTCCGTGGGAAAAACAATATTTACGTGCATAACATTCACGTCAACCTCCGCCAAGCCGACGGTACGCTTACCCGCTTACCGCTGGTGTTTAAGGCGGACTCTTACTTAGGTTTACGCGGCGCTACCGCCGTCTTAGAAGAAGGGGGGAATTTAGCCTGGTACCGCGGGAACCACTTACTGCGTGCCCCTAAACTGACCTACAGCTTGCCCAAAAACCAAATCCGCCCGTTCTTAGGCGTGTTGAAAACGGCCGATTTGAAAAACCCGTTGCACGTGACGGCCCTGTCGGGTAAAAATAAAATTGAGCCGCTCATGTGGGCTACCGGCCTTAGCTTGAGCTCGGCCTCTACCGGTTTAATTGCCCCGTTGGAAAACGTATATGGGGACCGTATTACCGAAATGGATAAAACCTGGATTTCGCTGGCATTCCCGTATGTGCCGTCGTTAGCGGCGCCGTTGTTCTCGCCGCTGGTGATGAAAATCGGCGCGTTACGCACGTTGCAAATTGCCTTGGGTGTATCCACCGTCGGGTTAGGTTTTGCGGCCGCCAACGGCTTCCAAGGCAAAATAGAAAAAGAAAACCCGCCCGCCGTGTGGCCGTTGTTTGTGTCGGGCATGGCCATTGGGGTGTCGTCGGCACTGTCGCGCTCGGGCCTGAATTTACTTATTGACTCCATGGGCGGCGGCGGCACGCTCTTAAAGAGTATGGCTTATAAAAATATCGGCTCGTTTGCCTTATTACTGCCGCCGTTTATCGCCAACTTTATTGATAAAGATATTGACTTCTCACTGGCCTTCCCGGTGCTGGGTACGCTTTCGGCCGGGGCACTGACGTGGGTGTCTGCCTCGCGCATTAGCACGGCTATTGGGAAAGTAGATGGCTTTATGCCCTTTGAGCCGTTAAAACTGACACGCCCGCAAATGTGGGTACCTACGCTGAGCAAAAATACCTGGACGGCCCTCAAAGCTACCGGTAAAGAAGCCTGGAGTACCACCCGCTTGTTAGGCACTAAAGAAGTATTACCGTTAGTACTGGCGGCCACTGCGTTTACCGGGTTTGAAGCCGGGGCGTTTAGCAAAGCCGGCAACCAAATGATCCGCCCGATTGTCAAAAACGGCGAAATGCCCGATTGGATCCCGGAAACCAACCGCAATAACTACACGGCTATGCTTACAAACTTAAGCGTAATTACCTTCCCGTTGGTGACCCGCTTGACGGCCAAGCCCGTACTTAAATGGATGGCCAACGGCCGCGCCGGTGACGAATACCGCCACATGTTGCAAGCGTCGTTTGCCCTCAATGCAACCGGTGCAGGTTTATTGTACGCCAATGGGTTTGACGGATTTGGCAGTTTAGGTTTCTTAGGCATTGGGCTGATGGGTATGGGCACGGCCAATATGACCCAATCTTTCCAAAAGCTCTCTAACATTAGCGTAAAGAGCAGTGCCTACGCGAAGACATTAACCCGCGGCCTGACGGGCGCGGCCAAAGACGCTATGGAAAAGAGCTTGGTAACTAAAACCATGACCGGCTTCCCCGTACAGCAACTGGGTATTGCGATTGTACCCACGTTAGTCAGCGGATATACGGACCGCCAAATTGCCGAAGGTACCATTCAAAAGAGTGATGCTTCGCACTCCTCGTTGTGGATCCCGATTGCTTCCCTGGCGCTGTGTTTCGGGCTGTCTATGCCGCATATCGGCCTGTTCCCGGCGCGCTTGCCCACCGGGGCGTTTGGGTTGACTAAAGGGCTCGTCGGCTCTTATCCGGGTGCGATTGAGCAACTGCAACAACCGCAGTTCTACCTTAAAGAGCCGCTCTTCGGTACGCCTAACGGGTTTACGCCGCTACTCAATAACCCCATTTTGAACACCGGCGCTATTATGCCTAGCCAAAAAGCACTGGAAAGAATTGAAACCAAATTGGAACGCGAGATGAAAAAACCCGCCGACCCGACGTCGTTTATCCCGCAAGACCCTGCGCCGCAGGAACAGGCGGACCCGCAAAACCACACGCTGTAAAATAATTTGTACCGGCAAAAAGCCCCTGCTTATGCGGGGGCTTTTTAGTGCAAAAAACGGATCAAAAAATACCCCCATACAGAATCGAACTGTAATCCCCTGCTTAGAAGGCAGGTGCTCTATCCATTGAGCTATGGGGGCAACAGTATTATTTTACTAAAATTGACGGTAGTTTTGCAAAATACCACCCGCGGGAAAAGGCTTTGCAAGTGGCTCAAGCCGGAGTAACCTCAAAGTTTGGTATAATTTACTTATACTTATTCTGAGGAGGGGTGTATGCCCAAAGTTTGTTCTGAACTTCAACAAGAACGCGCTAAATTTCAGCCCGTTTTGCCGGCTATCTTAAAAAAAGGGCCGGCCTTCGTAAAACCTAAATTCGGGAAAGCTACCAAATCGGTGGCTGACCAAGCTACCGTCAAAAAAATCTTCCCCAACACGTACGGTCTGCCGGCCGTTACCTTTGTAAAAGGTAATAACGCCGCCGTGTGCAAAAAACCCGTGCGCGTGGGTGTGGTGCTTTCCGGCGGGCAAGCCCCGGGCGGCCACAACGTCATTGGCGGCCTGTTAGACGGGCTTAAAAAAGCCAATGCCAAAAATAAACTCTTTGGTTTCTTAGGCGGCCCCAGCGGCATTGTGGACAATAAATTTGTAGAAATTACGCCTGCACTCATGAAAGATTTCCGCAACACGGGCGGGTTTGATTTAATTCAATCCGGCCGCACCAAAATTGAAACGGCCGAGCAATTAGCCGCCGCCAAAAATAATTTACTCAAAAACAAAATGGATGCGCTCGTCGTGGTAGGGGGGGATGACTCCAACACCAACGCGTGCGTGATTGCCGAGTATTTAAAACAACAAGGCGTGGATATTTGTGTTATCGGCGTTCCTAAGACCATTGACGGAGACCTCAAAAACGAACACATTGAAACGTCTTTTGGGTTTGATACCGCTACTAAAATTTATGCCGAGCTCGTCGGCAATATTGAGCGCGATATGAACTCCGCCCGCAAATACTGGCACTTTGTGCGTTTAATGGGCCGCAGCGCCAGCCACATTACCCTGGAAGTGGCGTTTAAAACCCACCCCAACGCGGTGCTCATTGGCGAAGAAGTTTTAGCCAAAAAAATGACGCTGGGGCAAGTGGTAAACCAACTGGCCGACCTCATTGCTAAGCGCGCCAAAGCTGGCAAAAATTACGGCATTGTGCTCGTGCCCGAAGGACTTATTGAGTTCATCCCCGAAATGAAAGAACTCATCAGCGCCCTCAACGACGGCTTGGCCGATTATGAAAAAGAACTGGCCAAGTTGCCCAACATTGCCGCCAAAAAAGAATTTATCTTGGGTAAACTGCCTAAAAAATTGGCGGACCTCATGAAATCGCTACCCGCCGGAATTTCCAGCCAACTCATGCTGGACCGCGACCCGCACGGCAACGTACAAGTTTCACTCATTGAGACGGAAAAACTCCTGGTGGATATGATTAAAACGCGCCTGGCGGAACTTAAAAAACAAGGCAAATACAACGGTAAATTTGCGGCCATTACGCATTTCTTTGGCTACGAAGGCCGTTGCGGCGTACCGTCCACGTTTGACGCCAACTACACCTATGCGCTGGGTTACAACGCCGCGGTGCTGGCGCTAAACAAATGCACGGGGTATTTATCGTCCGTCAAAAGCCTAACCAAAAAAGCAACCGATTGGGTAGCCGGCGGTGTGCCGCTGACGATGATGATGAACATTGAACGGCGCAAAGGCAAAGAAAAACCCGTTATCAAAAAAGCCCTCGTGGAACTGAAAGGTAAACCGTTTGCGTACTTGACCAAAGTGCGCCAAGCGTGGGCGAGCGACGACCTGTTTGTCTTCCCCGGGCCGATTCAGTTCTTTGGGCCGGCCGCAGTGACCGATATCACGACGGTAACCTTGCAATTAGAAGCCGGGAAAAAAGTAAAATAAAACAACTTCCCGCAGACGTTCTAAAACACCCGCCCCGCAAGGGCGGGTGTTTTACATAGGCCCAAAAATTTTCGTTTTTACCCCAAAGGGCCCAGGTACTTTGTGGGGGGAAATGTTACACTATCTATATGAAGAAAATCATATTATGGTTGGGATTATGTATTGCCCTGGGGCCGCATATCTATGCCCAACGCAATGTGAAAGAATTGCGTACCACAGCCCAAGCGCTTACCTCGCAATCGGTTGCGCGCCCGACCCTGCAAACATTTAAAAATGCACCCAACAAAGTATCGGCTCAATTGTCCCAACGGGTACAACATACCTATCAACAAGCCAACCGCCTGGAACAAGCACTTGTTACCCACCCGCTATTATCTATCCTTTACCGCCCACAAGCAGCCACCCGGTTAAACCACAAGTTAGATATAGAACTTAGGGATAATCTATACCCGCAACTGAAGGAAATTTTACATACCAACCGGCAATTGACGCACTATTTTCTTTCCCAAAACAACCGCCAAATTATAAAAAATATCCCGTATGAAAAAGCCCGCATATTAAACATGCAACAACATATAGAGCGCCTAAAAGCCAACCAGCACATATCCCCTTATCCCGCCAAATATGACTTGGATGTGGTGGTGAATGCCATCCCTACATCCACCGATTATTTACTACTGGGGGAAGTGCATAATGTGCCTGAAATTCATCAGCAAATGGCTCGTTTAATACCCAAACTGCGTAGCAAATTTAAATACCGAAAAATTATTTGGCTTACCGAATTTCTGCCCGAGTTGATATCCGCCGATTTATTGCAACAAGAGGTACCCCCTGCGCTTATGCACCTGTGGAAAACGGCTATCCATAGGCATATCCCGGTGGTAGGGATTGAATCTTTACATACGTATGTAGAAGATTATGAACTGTGGGATTGGCCGTCTTTTCTTCATATGCAACCTAAAACTTCCATTTGGGAAACCAAGGAAGGCATACGCCTGCGTAATGAATGTTGGAAAAAACAAATTGCACTGATCCGCAAACGAAACCCTACGGCCCTTATTGTTTTGCATGCCGGGTTTGGGCACTTGGACAATACCGAGCAATACTCGTTAGGGACCTATTTGCATGAACAAGGAAATACCTTTACCATCTCATTTGTGCCGGGGCTTACGTTTCAGGACTCTGCCGACGGGGCCCGTGAATTATTGGAATTTGTTAATGAAGATTTTCCGTCCGACGGTTTGATACCCACCAGTTTTTTTGATTTTGCCACCCAAGGCGAATTTTTCCAACGTATTTTGGAGTTTGGCAAAGAGGATTGGAAAATTACCGGATTTGATGTGCAAATAAAAATTCCCATAAACAGCCCAAAATAAAGTAGAGTAAAAAGAATGAATCATATCTTGCGTATCTTAAGCCTTGTTCTAACGGTGGCAACTGCAAATAACCTGTGCGCCCAAGTAACCCCTGCCTGGACACGCCAACTCAGCCCCGCCCACTGGCAAGAACTTTCACGCGGGGTGGTGCTACCGCACGCTAAAGGAGTTAGCCCGTTTATGAATCTGGCACGACGGGTGGCCGCGGAACAACAAGTTAAAACTACCGACCAAAATTGGATACGCCATAAAGTGTTTTATTCGGGTGTGTTTTCCAAACAGGAAAAAGAGCTGTTGCTCTCCTCAGATTACCCACAAGCTACGTTGGGTAAAATTGTTTACCTGCATAATAAACACGCCGCTTTTTATAACCAGTTAACGGCCCGCTACGCCAGCCAATACTTTAGCCCCAAAGCCTTCCAGCGCCATCAACAAATTTTGCAAGAACTGATCGGCGCCCTGCAACAGTATTATGCCCCCAACCAGGCCCAAATGTTTGCTTCGCAAGTGTTTTCCATCCAAGAAATACAACGCCTGCAGACGTTGCCCGCCCAACCCACTGCCTATGTGTTGAGCCCTAAAGAATTGGCCGAGTTTGCCGGACTGCCTTCCCAACTGGCACAACAATACTGGACAGAGCGCCATATTGTAACCCTACGGTGGGAAACGGAAATGCTGCTGTTAAAACAAACGCAGGAAATGTCTCCGGCGGAATTTGAACAGTATTACCGGGCTTCCCGGAGGCTGAGTTATTTTCAACTCTTGGCCCGCGTGTTGGCACGTGCCGACGGGAAGCGCCCGTCCGCCATTGTGCGTTACAAATTGCCGCTTACACCAGAAAGCGAAATTTTAACCGATGCCCAACGCGGCGGAAAACTACTATTACGTGACGGGGAAGATTCCGCCCTTTTTAAAGAATTTAAACAAAACTACGGCCCGTATGCCGCCGCCGAAGCACTGGGTGCACCGTATGAAATTGCGTTACAATACGGGGACTATGCACCGGAATTGCTGGGCCCGGAAGAAGGCCAACGCCTGCGCCAACTGGACCCCAAAACTTGCTTAGAAGAGCTGTTACCTAAAATCACACAGTTGGAATCTCAACTGGAACAACTGCGTAATGCACCCAGGCAAGGGGATTCCTTCTACACGTTTTACTACGCTTTGCATGCACGGTTGGAAATCTACCAAACGCTGGCCGCGCGCGCCCGGTTTATGCTACACTTTTAAGGATGACTTGGTTAGCTCCGCGCCGGGTGAAAAAACAAACCGGCGCATTTTATACACCCCAAAATTTAGCACACTTGCTGGCGTGCCAAACGCTTAACACGTGGGCAACATTACACCCGGATACGACACTAAAAAATGTGCGCGTGCTGGACCCCGCCGCCGGAGAGGGGGGGCTCCTGTTGCCGTTGGCGCGCGAACTGGCCGCCCGGCGCCGCGCGCAAGAGCCCGGTAAAAATCCAGCCGAAATTTTGCAAGATGTTTTGGCGCGGCAACTTTTTGCCGCCGATATTTCCGCACAGGCACTGGCTAAAATAGGATTGCCCCACAATCACTGTTACGCCGGCGACGCATTGGCACACAAGGGGGGAAAATCCGCCTTGGAAAAATGGGAACCGTTTGACTTGATTGTAGCCAATCCGCCGTATATCGGCCAAAAAGGGCATGCGGAAATATTTAAAAAATTGCGCCAAAACCCGCTGTGGGCCCCGTACTTTACGCCGAAAAATGACCTTTTGTATTATTTCTTTTATTTGGCACTGCGTTTGTTAAAACCCAGCGGCGCGGCCGGGTTTATTACGACGCCGTATTTTGCTACCGCCGCCGGGGCTAAACGCTTGCGCCAAACCTTGCAAACGCAAGCTACTTTTTTGCGGCTGATTAACTTTGAGGGCCAGCGTTTATTTAAAGATGCTAACCAGCATACCTTGCTTAGCGTATTTGCACGGGGGAGTGTCCATTTGCCGTGTCAAATAGGGCTTGAAAAACCGGTGCAAGTAGCGGCGCAACATTTGTTTTACGGGCCGGATAATTTTTTACAAACACAAGCTGTTTACGACGATAACGAATTACTAAAGCGCATGGCTAAAGCCCCGCATACGCTGGGGGAAATTGCCCACATTTCTAACGGGCTAATGACCGGGTGCGACAAAGCCTTCATTTTAACAGACGCGCAAAAACGCGCCTTGCCGCTTACTAAAAAAGAGTTAGCAAAGCTAAAACCGTTTTTCAAAAATTCCGACATTGCCGCTTACGTGCCCAACACGAGTGCGCGGTTGTGGCTGATTGATTTTTTCTACCCAAACGACCGCGAAATGAACGCGCGGGACTACCCGCATTTGCTAGCGCATTTGGCAAAGTTTAAAGAAAAACTCTTAGCGCGCCGGCAAAATAATAACGGCATTGATAAACAACTGGCGCAGGGAAAATTTTGGTTTGGCTCGGTGCGGCGCAAACTTAATTTTGAGACGGAAAAACTGGTGATTGCTCACCGTTCCAAGGCCGTAAATGCCGCTTACAGCGCGGCCCCTTGGTATGCCAGTAGTGACGTGTATTTTATTTCAGCCCCCAAACCGCCCTACACATTATGGGCGGTGTTGGGGTTGTTAAATTCCGCCCCGTATTTGACGTGGCTAAAAGCTAACGGCAAACGCAAAGGGGAATTGTTAGAGCTCTATGGGGCCCCGTTAAAACAACTACCTATTCCAAATTTGACGCCTGAGAAACAGGCTCAACTGGAAAAACTTACGCGTAATATTTACGGGCAAATACAAACTGGGTCCGCTGCCGGCACATTAAAACTGCAAGAACAATTGAATACAGTGGTGACTTCTTGCTTTTAAGGCCATGCATCATACGGGGTTTGGGTCACATTGCCGCAGGTTTAGTTGTGTATGATACACTTCTAATATAGCAAATAATGTAAGTAATGTCAAGTACAAAAAGGACCTATTTTGGACCCAGATTTTTAATACAACACTTATAACCAATAGGATTTGTCACCAAATTTTTCTTTACCTAACGATTTACAAATATTCATACTACGGCCTTGCGTTTCTTTAACTTGGCAAAAAGAACGGCCTTGATATTCCGGAGCAGTTGGAAGATGATCAAAATAAGTTTCAATATGAACATTAATGCCCGGGCCTACTGTAATCCCCATTACGCGAGCACCATTATTACATTTCAAATAAACATAATAAGGATTACCCGGCAAACGATATCCACCCGCATCATTGGAAGATTCTTCTGCTCCGGCAGGTAAATCAGCTCCTAATTCCTCACAATCGGCAGCGTAATACCCATTAGCCAAATAAAATAACTCTTGCTGCATTTTGATATTTTTTACAATAGCAAAAAGTTCGCTTACCCGCGTTTTATCCACGGTTTTTTGATACTGTGGCAGTGCTACCGCCGCTAAAATGCCAATGATTAAAACGACGACCAATAGTTCTATAAGGGTAAAACCTTGCGAAATACCCCTCATCCGGCCTTCGGCCACCTTCTCCCTCAAGGGGCGAAGA
>JBGUOO010000034.1:0-31149 GCA_045129775.1 Elusimicrobiaceae bacterium | reverse complement strand
CAAGTAACAACGTTGTTGTTTTTCATAAGTTCTTTCTCCTGTATTTTATTTTCAATTTTCTGCTTATGAAACCCAACAAAAACGGCTGGAAGTAGCCAAGTCTATTGCGCGAACTTAACTAAAACAGCCGTAATTTACCGTTATAAACGATAAACGTTCGGCACAACACAAACGGGTAATTAGTCCGTTCACGTTGTGCCTGTATCGGCTATTTTTGGAGCGCAATAGACTTTTGGTTTCCCAAAAATTCTCCGTATTCTGCATACGGTTCCAAAAACAAATGAAATTGTACCTATAGTATAATAAAAAAAGGCACATTTTACAATGTGCCCGTTTTATAAAGTTTCGTGCGGAGTTTTATTTTTGTTCGTCCAGCGCACATTTGACTTTGGGTGATGTTGACACCAAGTCTTTAATCGGCTTAATCACTTGTGCTTGCGGTTTTAATGTGCACGGGCCGCCAATACAACCGCCCTTGCAGTTCATCACTTCCAACAGTTGAAAGTCTCCCGCGCCTTTAGCGTAAGCTGTCAAGAGGGCCATGGCCTTTTTATCCAAGCCGTTAATGGTGGCCTTTTTGAACGGTTTTTTGCCGGCAATCGCATTTTCCACCGCTTGGGCTACACCGCCCGTTACACCGTAGTAGCGGGCCTCGCCCGAGATGTTCGGGTCCAGCGCGGTTTCTTCACACTGGGCGGGGTTAATGCCTTTGGCATCAAATATAGCCCCTAATTCTTCGTACGTCATTACGTAGTCAATATTCGGGTCTTCCATGCCTTCGGCCCGTTTGGATACGCACGGCCCCACAAACACGGTTACGTTCCCTTTTTTCTTTTCAATTTCGGCGGTGTAAGCGGCCGGGGTTTTGGTGTGTGAAACAAATTCTTTTAAGGCAGGCAAATGTTTTTTAACGGCTTGTACCCAAGCGGCACAGCACGAAGTGGTCATAAACCGCGCGCCGTTTTCCAAGCGTTCCACTAGTTCGCGCGCCTCGTTGGCGGTGGTAACATCCGCGCCGAGGGCTACCTCGGTTACGTGCGGGAAACCGGCCTTTTTAATAGCCGTAATCAGTTGCGGCAGGGTGCAATCAAACTGCCCAACGATAGACGGCGCAATCATGGCTACCACGGGGGCGCCTTTTTTAATTTGGGCTAAAATGTCAATGAGCTGGCTGCGCTCCATAATAGCGCCAAACGGGCAGGCTTCCATACAATGCCCGCAAGAAATACATTTGTCAAAATCAATTTCGGCCACGCCGTTTTCGCCTTTGTGAATGGCGTTTACGGGGCAGGCTTGTTCACACGGAACGGGGATAAATGTAATGGCGTTATACGGGCAAGCCAGTTTGCAAGCACCGCAATTTTTGCACTTGTCCGCGTCAATAAACGAGCGGCCGTCAATAAAGCTAATGGCGCCAAATTTGCACGCTTGTTGGCACGGGCGGGCCAAACAACCTTGGCACGCTTCGGTAACCATGTGGCGGGCTTTGCGGCAGCCGTGGCAGGCAATGTCCATAACCGTCAGCGGCACTTGCGGAATTTGCGTGCGGCTTAAAGCCTGTTTGGCGTAGTCGTTTAGTGAGGTAGCCTCATCATCTTCCTCTACACTGCACCCCAAAGCGGCTAAGGTGCGCGCACGGAAAACAGCCCGTTCTTTATAAATGCAACAGCGTACCGAAGATTTAGAATCTTGCGGGATGACTTCGTACGGGATGCGGTAGGCATCGGTTTCCAGGGTGCCTTTGTCAAAGGTTTCTATAATTTTGCGAAGCGCGGTGCGGCGGAAATAAATAGCTTTATTGTCTAAGTTCATACTTATATTTTAGCATATTTGGCAGTTGTGCACCCGGTCACAAAAGGGCCTTCTTTGTAAGAAGGCCCTTAGTGCATTATTTATAATTCATATATTTGCCGTCCACGTCGCGCATGAGTACGGTGCCGGCGGGCGGGCCGCTGGGCTTTAAGGGCGGTAAACTGCGCCGCACCGGGGAAGTGCTGATAATAGTGGGCAGATAAATCGGGTCGCGCACGGTGCCGCCTACAACCAACGTGTACGTAGTTTGCGGTTGTACGGGCCGGGTGATATGATTTTGGCGGTTTTTTTCCAACGCGGTTTGCGCTTTAGCTTGTTGGGCGGCAAACCCCATATTGGCGGCCGAAAGCGTGTTCATATAGGCCGAGAATGCTTCCGGCGTGTCAAATTGGTACGCCAATTTGCCGTTTTCAAACAGCAAAAACATGGGCCCGGCAATTTGATAGGAATGGTATTGCTTGTTATTTTGGGCATTCGTTACCGTGTTGAAAATGGCCTTGGGATAGCTCTTTTTAAATTCCGTTTCCGTTAGCCCCACATTGACGTTGTATTTTTTATTCATGGCCAATACGGTGGCGGCATTATCGGCTACCGCCAAAAGTTTTTGGTCACCGCCGTCTTCAAATAAAAATTTGCGGTAATTATCACCCTCTTGCCCGTAACGTACCAACGCATACTTGGCGCCGTTATCGGCATAAATAGTGTCGTCAAAGCTGGCCACGGCCGTAGCGTTAAACATAACATAAAACCGGCTTTTACCTGCCAGGCGGTTAATCAGTTGGGCCGCGGTGCGTTTAAACACGGGGATTTCATCCGCATCCGTGCGGGTGGCGGCCGGGGCAACGGTTGCGGCAGCACCCGCCATTTCAATCACAATTTCTTCTTCTTTGGGTTTGTTGGCGGCAGGCGCAACGGGACGGGCCACTTCGCCTTCCGGCGGTAGTTGCCAGTCGTCTAAGGAGTTTGCAGCCATAGCAGTAGTGGCCGCAACCCATAAAATAAAAAGAGTATAAAAATTCTTCATACTATTATTATACGGTTTTTTGGCTAAAATTCCACTAAAAATGTTGCCAAGAGGGGAGCAATTTCATAAAATTTTTTTATAACTAGCTAGGAGGCTGTTCACATGAAAAAAGCAGTTTTGGTTCTATTGTGCGCGGTGGTAGCATTTGCCGCTTGTAAAAATAAAGAAGCCGCGGCGCCTGCCGCTATAACGGTATCGGCCGTAAAAGTATTACAACAAGATTTACCGTGGAATATTGAATACCCTGCGCAAGTAGCGGGCTCGCTCGAAATCCAAATCCGGGCCCAGGTGGGTGGTATTTTGGAGAGCCGCTTATATAATGAAGGTGAAGTTGTGACCGAAGGCACTCAGCTTTTCCAAATTGACGATTCCGAATATAAGGTAGCACTGGAAAAAGCCCAAGGCTCTTTAGCCCAAGCCCAGGCCGAAGAACGGCGCACACAGCGCACATTCAAACGTATGAAAACCTTGCGCGCTTCCAACGCTGTAAGCCAACAAGATTACGATAACGCCCTTTCGGCTTATGAAACGGCGCAAGCCAACGTCAAGGTAGCCCAGGCCGCCGTGGAAGGGGCCCAAATCAATTTGGGTTACACAAAGGTAACGGCGCCTATTTCGGGTATTGTGGGGCAGGCAGTTCCGTCGGTAGGCAGTTTAATTTCACCGGCGGGGGAATCGGGTTATCTTACCAACATGGTGCAAATTGACCCGCTGTATGTAAAGTTTTCCATGCCGGGTAGCCAGTTTGACCAGCTTTCTCAAGGGTTTTTATCGGGCCAAATTGCATTTGGTAATATGGAAATAGGCCGCCAAAAAGAAATAGCCGAAAAGTACCGCAATAAAGACGTAAACGACGTGGCTGTGTATGTAGAAGCTATTTTGCCCAACGGCGAAGTTTACCCCCAACGCGGTAAAATTATTTTCTTTGACAGTTCCGAAAACGCCCAAACCTCCAGCATTGCCATGAAGGCCGAATTTGCCAACCCTCAAAATTCGCGCTTGTTAATGCCGGGCCAATTTGTGCGCGTGCACTTGATAGGCGCCACGTTTAAAAACGCTATTTTAATTCCTTCTTCGGCGGTATTACACACCGCAAAAGAGCTGTTGGTTTATGTGGTAGATGCCAATAATGCCGTGGAAGCTCGCCCCATTGAGGCGGATTTGCAAAATGATATGTACGTAGTGACCAAAGGGTTAAAAGCCGGGGATATTGTGATTAGCGAAGGGCTTTCGCGCGTGCGTCCCGGTCAAAAGGTGGACGTGCAACTGCAAGATTTTGCCGTGCCGGCTGCGCAAGAGCGTACCGCTCCCAAAGCCGACGAAGAAAAAATGGACCAATTGGAACAAGCCATTTCGGATTCCGAAGCACCCGACGCCCAAGCCCTGCCGCAAGCGTCCGTCGAACAGCAACCTGCGGCCGGGAACTAAGGGGGGAAAATGTTCTCTAAATTTTTTATTGACCGCCCGATTTTTTCGGCTGTAATTTCACTGTTAATTACACTGGCGGGGATTGTATCTATTAAAAATTTACCCGTGGAGCAATACCCCGATTTAACCCCTCCTACCATTGCGGTTTCAGCCAGTTATCCGGGTGCTAGCCCCGAAGTAATTGCCAACACCGTGGCCGCCCCCTTAGAACAGCAAATCAACGGCGTGGAAGACATGCTGTATATGAACTCCACTTCTTCGGCCAACGGGGACATGGCCTTAACGGTTTACTTCAAAGTAGGCACGGACCCCGACCAAGCCATGATTAACGTCAACAACCGCGTGCAAGGTGCCACCGCTACTTTGCCCGAAGATGTGCGCCGCTATGGGGTAACGGTAGATAAAAAATCGTCCGCCATTTTGCAGATGATTGCGTTTTATTCGCCCTCCGGCCGTTCGGATACCACTACCATTGGTAACTATGTACTAATTAACATTGTGGACGACCTCAAACGTATTGAAGGGGTGGGGGACGCTATGGTCATGTCCGCCAACGATTACGCAATCCGCATTTGGGTCAAGCCCGACGTCCTTTCCCAGCGCAACTTGTCCATTGCCGAGGTTGCCTCTGCCGTGCAAGCACAAAACGCTCAGCGCGCTGCGGGTAAAATCGGCCAGGCGCCCATGCCGGTGAAAGTAGACCGCAGTTATTCCATTATTGCGCCCGGGCGGTTTTCCACGGTGGAAGAATTTGAAAACATTATTTTACGCGCCAACCCCGATGGCACCACCCTTAAACTTAAAGACGTAGCCCGCATAGAACTGGGTAGCCAAACCTATGAATTTAACGGCAGTTTCAACCGTCAGCCCGCCGTGCCGGTGGGGGTCTATTTGTCCCCGGGCGCAAACGCGGTGGCTACCGCTAAAGCCGTGCAAGAGCACTTGGCAGAAGCCGCCAAAAACTTCCCGGCGGAAATGGACCTAGCGTACGATACCGCCTATGATACCACGCTCTTTGTGAACGAATCCATCAAAGAAGTAATTAAAACCTTGGTGGAAGCCATGGTACTGGTGTTCTTGGTGGTGTACTTATTCTTAAAAGATTGGCGCGCCACGCTCATTCCGTGCTTGGCGGTGCCGGTGTCTATTATCGGTGCATTTGCCGGTATGGAAGTGATGGGTTTCTCCATCAACACGCTTACACTTTTTGGGCTCGTGTTGGCTATTGGTATGGTGGTGGACGACGCCATTGTGGTCATTGAAAACGTAGAACGCATTATGCACGAAGAAAACCTGCCCGTGCGCGAAGCCACCATTAAGGCTATGGACGAAGTATCCGGCCCCGTGGTAGCCATTGTGCTCGTTTTGTGTTCGGTGTTTGTGCCGGTGGCGTTTATGGGTGGCCTTACGGGGGTTATGTATAAGCAGTTTGCTATTACGATTGCCGTGTCCGTCGTCATTTCCGGCTTGGTGGCACTGACGCTTACCCCGGCGTTGTGTGTGTTACTGCTTAAAAAGAAAGAGCGTCCCACCAACGGTTTCTTCTACAAATTTGACCAATGGTTTGATAAACTCACGCAAAAATATGGCAAGCTCGTTAGCTTTATTTTGCACAAAGGCGTAGTATCCGCTATCATTATGGTGGTGTTGTTTTTAGCCACGCTGGGGTTATTTAAAATTGTGCCCGGTAGCTTACTGCCGACGGAAGACCAGGGGATTATTATGGTAGCCTCTCAGTTGGACCCGTCGTCTTCGCTCTCGGCCAGTGACAAAGTTTCCAAAGAAATGGAAGACGTATTGTTGTCCTTGCCCTCCGTGCAAAAAGAAATGACATTTGCCGGTTACGATATGCTTACCGGCGCGCAGAAAAATAACTCGGTAGCGTCGTTTGTGATGTTAAAACCGTGGGACGAGCGCAAAAAAGAAGACGAATCTTCCACCGCTACGGTCAAACAAGTGTATATGAAATCACAAACCGCCGTACCGCAAGCACTGGTGATGCCGTTTAACCCACCGCCCATTATGGGGATGAGTACCACCGGGGGATTGGAGGGGTACATTCAAAACCGTTCGGAAGGCGGTTCTACCGAACTGGCCGACCAGCTGGGTAAATTTTTGGAAGCGGCCCGCAAACGCCCGGAACTTACCAGCGTGTCTTCGTCATTCTCGGCCTCGGTGCCGCAGTATAGTTTGACGGTGGACGAAGTAAAAGCGCAGTCTATGGGTGTGTCCTTAGATAACCTGTACGCCACGTTGCAAGGCACCTTTGGTAACATGTATATTAACGATTTTACGTACATGGGCCGCAGTTTTAAAGTGATGATGCAAGCCGAGGGCGACTACCGCGCCCGCCCGGACCAAATCAGCGGGATCTATGTAAAATCTAACAATGGGTCCATGGTGCCGCTGTCTTCTTTAATCACGCTCACCCCGTCTTTAGGGCCCGATATTGTAGAGCGCTTTAACGTGTTCCCCTCTGCTAAAATTATGGCCAGCCCGGCCCCAGGGTATAGCTCGGGCGACGCGATCCGCGCCGTGGAAGAAACGGCCCAACAAACCCTGGACTCAGGCTTTACGCTGGCCTGGACGGGTACCACGTACCAGGAAAAACTGGCCGGCAGTTCTTCTACTTCGGCTTTAATGTTGGGTATGTTGGTGGTGTTCCTCATTTTGGCCGCACAATATGAAAAATGGAGCTTGCCTGTGGCCGTATTACTTGCCGTACCGTTTGCCTTATTCGGTGCGTTATTAGGTACGTGGCTACGTGGGTTGTCTAACGATATTTACTTCCAAATTGCGCTGGTGGCCCTGGTGGGTTTGGCGGCCAAGAACGCTATTTTGATTGTAGAATTTGCTGTATTACTTAAAGAACAAGGCATGGCTAAGGCCGAGGCCGCACTGCAAGCCTCGCTACTGCGTTTCCGCCCGATTGTCATGACGTCACTGGCATTCATTTTAGGGTGTGTGCCGTTAGCTATTAGCTTTGGCGCCGGGGCGGCCAGCCGCCACTCCATTGGCACGGCGGTGGTGTGCGGGATGTTAATTGCCACCGGCGTAGCGCCTATGTTTGTGCCGTGGTTCTTTACACTATTTGCCGGAAAAGATAAAAAGGAGCAACAATGAGAATTATAAATTTACTAACCGCATGTGCGGTGCTTACGGCCGGGTGTACGCTTGGGCCCAACTATAAACGCCCGGAGGCTGATTTGCCCACCGGGGCTGAGGCTACCAACTACAACGTGTTTACCCAGCAAAACTGGTGGACCATGTTTGATGACGAAGTGCTCAACCAAATGGAAGACACCGCGTTAAAGTATAACTGGGATTTACAAGCCGCTATTGCGCGTGTGGACCAAGCCCGCGCCGAAGTAACTATTGCCGGCGCCAACCAACTGCCCAGCGTTTCAGCAGGCGGCACCACCGGGCGTGAAGGCAACAGCCAAGGCTCCGGCGAAGTACAAAGCCGGGCAGGGCTCTCGGCCTCGTTTGAGCTTGATTTATGGGGCAAATACCGCCGGATGAAAGAATCGGCCCGCGCCCAACTACTGGCTACCGAAGCCGCGCGCGATACCGTTAAATTGGCCCTTACTGCCGACGTGGCCAAGCAGTATTTTACCATGCTCATGCTTGATAACCAAATTGAAATTGCCCAGCAAACTGTGGCCGCCCGGCAGGAAAACGTACGCATTTACCAAAGCCGTTACGAAGCGGGGTACGCGACGGAAGTAGATTTGCGCCGCGTGCAAGCCAATTTGCAAAGCGTAAAAGCGCAGGCGGATAACTTGCGTTTGCAACTTGCCAAGACCGAAACGGCTTTAGCTGTACTTTTGGGCAAATCGCCGCGCGCGATTGTAGAAGAAAAAATGACCCGCGGCAAACACTTAAACGAACTAACCTTAGTGCCGGATGTGCCTGCCGATTTACCTTCCGATTTGTTGGAACGCCGCCCGGACGTGATGACCGCCGAGCAAAACTTAATTGCCGCCAATGCCAATATCGGCGTGGCGCGCACGGCCTACTTCCCCGATATTTCTTTGACGGCCGCCGCCGGGTACGCCAGTACCGCGCTGACCAGTTTATTTACGGGCAATGCAGGTGTGTGGAGCTTGGGGGCCGGGCTGACCGCTCCTATTTTTGAGGGGGGCAAAATTAGCGCCCAAAACAAACAGGCCGAGGCTAAATACCGCGAAATTTTGGCCAACTACCAAAAAACCTTACAGTTGGCGTTTAAAGAAGCGCTGGACGCTATTAACTCCAACCAAATGTACCGCCAAATTTATGATTCGTATTTATCGCAAACCAACGACATGCGCCGCAGTTATGAGCTGACAAAAAAGCAGGAAGATGCGGGGCTGATTGGCGTGACGGATCTACTGAGCGTGGAAGAAACTTATTTATCTTCTGAGATGAATTTATCTACCGCGCGCAAGAACGAGTTGGACGCGGTAGTGGATTTAGCCAAAGCGTTAGGTGGCGGCTGGACCAGTGCGGATATTACGGCCGCTGAGAAGAAATAACACTAAGTGCGAATTTTTAAAAAAGAAAGAAGGAACAATAGTATGTTCCTTCTTTCTTTTTGGCTATTAGGTTTTATTTATACCAGTAGGCGGTATAACCGTTTTTTTCGTAGAAAGCAGTAGGGCTTCCTGTTTCTTGTTGGCAAACTTTTTGTGAAGAGGTGTTATTTAAGGCGCTACAATGGCGTTTGCCGGGCCCATATGCTGAGTGAAGGAATCGTTTTCCATAAGCTATCTTGCCAGGGTGATGTTCACATTCAACAAGGGCTGATGTATCCTTAATTTCTAAGAAACATCGTCCCCAAGGATAAGTAGCAATATCTCTTTGGTGCGAATCGTTATGTGTAATGCTATCTGGCTTAGGAATAGAAATATCTAATTGTTCAAATGTGGTTGGGTAGCCCCCGTTTGCTAAATAAAAAACCTCAGCTGCTTGGGCAATAGTTTCTACAGTTGCTTTGATGGTAGCTAAACGGCTTTTGGTTACAGCTATTTTATACTGCGGCACGGCCACCGCGGCTAAAATGCCGATAATTAACACTACTACCAACAACTCAATCAGCGTAAAGCCCTTTCTTCCTCCCTTGCGGAGGAAGTGGTCCGCAGGACCGATGGAGGGGCTGATTAAGGAAGTGGCCTTATAAGCCCCCCTTACCCTGCTTTTAGTGGTACTTTCCCCGCAAGGGGGACAGGTTACAACATTTACGTTTCCGTTTTTCATAATTTTCCCTTTTGCTTAAAGCCGGATTAGCACAACAAAAACGGCTGTTATACTAATCTGCAAAAGGGTTAGATTAATAGAACAGCCGTGGTTTACCGCCGTAGCGGCAAACACTCGGCACAAAACCCGGCGGGGAGCTACCCTGCCAAGTTTTGTGCCTAATAACGCCTGTTCTTGACCCTTTTGCGTATCTAATTCGCGCTGTACCCGTGTACAGCTTCAAAAACAGAAAAAACAATTGTAAGTTGTGCGCTTGTGGGCGCGGGCAATATGCCTCCTACCTTAAAAAATATACTTTATTATAACAAATTGGTACAATAAAAGTATGATTACGCCTGCTTTAAGCCCGCTGGACGGGCGCTATGCCGAAAAATTAACCGCCCTGTCCGCCGTCATGGGCGAGGACGCCCTCTTAGCCGCGCGCGTGCGTGCGGAAACTGTGTGGCTTACCATTTTATGCAGTCTAAATCTGCCCGGCATTAAAAAACTAAGCGCGGCCGAGCAAAAAATTTTAGCTAAACTTACGGATTTATCCGCCGCGGACGTGCAACTCATCCGCACGCTTGAAACCAAAGGCCACGGTAAAATTCCGGCCACCCGGCACGACGTAAAAGCCATAGAATATTTCCTGCGTTTAAAGCTGGAAAAAACCTCTTTAAAAGACCGTTTGCCACTTATTCATTTTGCACTGACCAGCGAGGATATTAACAGCGTTTCGTATGCGTTGCTACTCAGTGACGGAGTGGAAAAAGCGTTACTGCCCGCACTTGAAAGACTCCAAAAAGAACTGTTAAAACTGGCTAAAAAAGAGGCTCGCTCGGTCCTGTTGGCCCGCACGCACGGCCAACCCGCTGTACCGACGACGTTTGGCAAGGAAGTCCGTGTGTTTGAAACGCGCCTTTCGCGCCAAATCAAGGCGCTCAAACAGCAACAAATTTCGTGCAAATTTTCCGGCGCCGTGGGCAATTTTAACGCGCACGTAGCGGCGTTCCCGGCGGTAAACTGGCCGCGCGCGGCGCGCCAGGTTGTTAGCGTACTTAACAAAAACCGCAAGTTAAAACTATTCTTAAGCCCGGTTACCACGCAAGTGGATAACCGCGATAGTTACGCCGAGCTTTTTGATAATCTGCGCCGCGTGAACGTCATTTTGACCGACTTTAGCCGCGACATGTGGCACTACATTTCCGCCGGGCTTGTTAAACAGCAAACCGTCAAAGGCGAGGTTGGCTCGTCCACCATGCCGCAAAAAGTAAACCCGATTGATTTTGAAAATGCCGAAGGGAATTTACAGCTTTCAAGCGCACTCTTAGACTTTTTATCTAACAAACTCCCGGTTTCGCGTTTGCAACGTGATTTGTCGGACTCTACCGTACTTCGCAACATTCCGGTGGCGTTTGGGCATGCGCTGGTGGCGTATGAGTCTTTATTAAAAGGGCTATCCAAAATTGCGTTTGATAAAAATTTTGCGCGCGAAGAACTAGCCCAACATCCCGAGGTACTTGCCGAGGGCATCCAAACCATTTTGCGTGCGTACGGTTGCCAAAACGCTTACGAATTACTGCGCGATTTTACCCGCGGCCGCCACTTAACCGCCGCGGCTTTTACCGATTTTATAGACGGGCTTAACATTCCTGCACCCGTCAAAATGCAACTACACATGCTAGAGGCCGAAAAATACCTCGGCCTGGCACCTAAACTAGCGGAGGACAACCATGATTGATTTAGTATGCGGCGGACAAGCCGGCGACGAAGGCAAAGGCAAAATTGCGGCCTATCTTTCTTATAAAGGCAATTACGACTATTGCGTGCGCGTGGGCGGCCCCAACGCGGGGCACACCGTCGTGCAAAACGGCGTTTCCTACACGCTTAAAAATATTCCGTCCGGGTTTTTAAACCCCAAAACCAAACTCGTTTTGGGTGCGGGTGCGTACACCAAAACCGAGTGGCTTTTAGACGAAGTTAAAAAAACCAACACCCAAGACCGCTTGATTATTGACCCCTATGCCGTTTTGATTACCGACGAGCAAACCGCCGCCGAACGCGGCGCCGCGCACTTTATGAGCAAAATCGGCAGTGTGGGCACCGGGCTGGGCCAGGCTGTTAAAGAGCGCATTGAACGGCGCGAAATTAAATTTGCCAAAGACGAGCCGCTCCTCAAAGATTTCATTCAAGACGTGCCCGAACTGTTAAACGGTTGTTTGGATAAAGGCGGTCACATTCTCTTGGAAGGTACGCAAGGCATTAAACTTTCTTTGTTACACGGCGAATATCCGTTTGTGACTTCGCGCGACACCACGGCCAGCACATTTTTGGGCGAGGCCGGCCTTGGCCCCAAGTCCGTGCGGGACGTGTATGTCGTGTTTAAACCCTATATCACGCGCGTAGGCCCGGGCCCCTTGGAAAAAGAAATGTTTGACGAAAAAGAGCTTGAAATTTACCATACCAAAGGGCACGAAATCGGCAGTGTAAGTAAGCGCCTTCGCCGCGTGGGTGAGTTTGAGTGGAAGTCCGCCGCGCGCGCGATTATGATTAACAACTGCACCAAAATTGCCATTACGCATATTGATATGTTTGAAGGCAATGACCGGGTAAAAAATGCGGCCGACTTTACCGCCGCCGCCAAGAAGTTTTTGGCGGAATTGCAGGCACTGAGTGATAAGACGTATCCGCACCCGAAGATTGCGCTGATCTCTACCGGCCCGGACATGGAAGACACCTTAGTGTTATAACAACACCCTTGTAATGTTGCGTTTTAACGGTAGGGCAGTAAACACGTAAAGTATTTACCGCCCTACTCGTTTTCCAGTAAGTTATTTTATTGACGTAATTGTAATTGTAGAGCCTTGCATAATTTTTCGCCGAGTTTTGAGCTGTTTAAAGGTCTACATTCTCTGGCATTAGGTGTATTTGTGCTTTTTTGATGGGAGTATTGAAATAGAATTACAAAGTCTCGTTTAGGCCTGCAAGTGGCAAAATCTGTATTATAACCAGGGCAATAACTAATGGCCAGTTCTTGGTTATTTTTACTAAAATCAAATAAAAAAACATCCTTGTATTTCCAGCGTTGTCCGTCGGAATCGGGTACCATTTCAAAGCTAGCAGGAATTTCTACATCTAGTTTTCGTGAATCATGCGTATATTCCCCATTAGCTAAAAAAAATGCTTCTTCGGCATTGGTCATAGTTTGAGCTATGGGCAAAACAGTACTAACTAATGACTTTGTTACCGCCAGCTTATATTGTGGTACGGCTACCGCGGCTAAAATGCCAATAATTAAAACAACAACCAACAACTCAATAAGCGTAAAACCCTGCTGTTTCCCTCGCCCCTTGTGGGAGAGGATGCCCGGTAGGGCAGGTGAGGGGTTTTTTATTAAATTTTTATTTTCCATATTTTTTCCTTCTTATTTTTCCCGGGCGCAGTACAATAAAAAACGGCTATCATACTGCGCCTTCCGAGAAGTTGACGTAATATAAAGCCGTGGCTTGCCGTAAAACGGCAAACACTCGGCACAAAACTTACAGGGAGCTACCCCATTAAGTTTTGTGCCTAGAACGACTATTTTTGACTTCTCGGAAAGTTTTACAACTAACCCGCACGCTTGCCGTGCGGCTTCAAAAACAGTAAAAAACAATTGTAAGTTTTTGCGCTCTTGCGCGGGTGCTTTCACACCTCCTTAGTAAGATAATTTATTATATCAAAAATCTATTTATCCAAAAAACTTTTGCCCACGCTAAGCGGCGGCAAATTAAAATAATCCGCTACCGTTTGCCCTAGGTCTGCGTATGTATCCCGCCCACCGATAAACTTCGGCCGCACGTGCTTGCCAAACATCAGCACGGGTACATGTTCGCGCGTGTGGTCCGTACCTATGTAAGTCGGGTCGCACCCGTGGTCGGCCGTGATAAAAACGATATCGTTTTCATCTAATTGCGCGGCCAGTTCGGGCAGGCGGGAATCAAAATAGGCAAGCCCCTGTGCATAGCCTTTTACGTCGCGGCGGTGGCCGTATACCATATCAAAATCTACAAAATTCGTAAACACTAAGCTAAAATCGGGCGCCGCTTTTGCTTCGCGCAAGGTTGTGTCCCACAGTTCTTGCAAGCCGGAGGCCTTAACAGCCTTGGTAATGCCTTGCCCGGCAAAAATATCACTAATCTTACCGACGGAAATTACCTGCCCGCCCGCATTTTTAATGCTGTCCAAAACCGTGGGCTGTGGGGGTTTAACGGAATAGTCGTGCCGGTTTTTAGTGCGGGCAAATTCACCTTTTTTCTCGCCCACAAACGGGCGCGCAATCACGCGTGCAATTTTGTAAGGCGCCACATATTTAAACGCAATTTCACACAATTTATAAAGGCGGTCTAAACCAAAGTGTTCTTCGTGTGCGGCAATTTGAAACACACTATCTGCCGACGTGTAACAAATGGGTTTACCTGTTTTAATATGTTCTTCGCCCAGTTCTTCTATAATTTCGGTACCGCTGGCGGCTTTGTTGCCCAAAATGCCGGGCAAGTGGGCCTCTTTGCAAATGTTCTCTACTAACTCAGCCGGGAAAGACGGATAGTTGGGCGGAAAATATCCCCAGTTAAACAGCACGGGCGCGCCGGCCATTTCCCAATGGCCCGAAGAGGTATCTTTGCCGTGGCTGATTTCGCGCATAAAACCGTATTTGGACGGTAAATTCAAGTTAGCCGCCCCTTGCGGCCCCAGTTCCAGCGCTTGCCCCGTAGAGGTTTGTGCGGCTTTGGCCAGGCCTAACGAGACCAAGTTGGGGATGTTTAACCCGTCGTTGGCACGCACAATATGGCCCAGCGTGTCGGCCCCGGCGTCGCCAAATTTGGCGGCGTCTTCAGCCCCGCCTATCCCCACGGAATCTAACATTAAAATCACGGCCCGTTTTTTACTCATATATGTATTATAGCCAAAAAATACGCGCACGTCTTGCACAAAATGCTATAGTAAGCAAAAGGGGGAATTTTTATGAATAAAGCCTATCAAAATATGCGTAATTTTTGGTTGGACGCCAAAAATATGGAAAACCGCAAAGGAACCATTGAAATCGGCCCGGAAAAAATTATTGCCGCCGCCGTAGAAATGACCTTGGCCGACGCAGCCCAACAAAAACATTTGTTGATTGCCACCAATTCCCTGGGGGACAGTAGCCTGTACTTTGAAAATAACAGCAAAAGCGGTTTAGGCGGCCTGATTGGCGGCCACGGTAATGAACCGTTGCAAGAGGCCGCCGCGCATATGCTTGCCCACGCGGCCAAATTAACCGCGCAAATGACCAAACTGCCCGCCGGGGCCCAAGTGCCTGCCCCCGTCCAGGCCGGGGGGATTTGTTTGGTGGCGCTGTCCAAAGAGAACATTTTTTATAAAGAAATGGCCGAGGCCGATGCCCGCCAACCCGCCAACCCGTTTTACCCCATGTTTGCCTACTCCCAGCAAGTAATCGGGTTGTTTAAGGCGCAAGAACAAGAGCAGCAACCGCCCGCGCGCGCGTAGTTAAAACGTACGTACGTGAACGCGGTGCAAATGGTATAATATATAAAATCCTCGTCAGGGATAAAAATAATGCAGCGTGTTTCTTTCCGTTCGTTTTTTATTTTTGCTTTGATTGCCGCCGTCGTAGTGACGGCGGGTGTGGTACTTTATTGGCGGCAAGTAACTATTTTGCTGGAAAAAGACGTGCGTACCCATATTGCCGATGCCGGCAAAGAAGCCGCGTCGGACTTTGACCGCCTCGTGCAAACCGACCGCGAAATTTTAACCGCCAACGCCTTACCCATAGAAGATTCCTACCCGTGGAAAGACGAAAGTTTTCTGCCCGAAACCCTGGCCCGCCTGGACCAAAGCGGCCACTTCAACTTGCTGGGTATCGCACTGGAAAACGGCCAAACGATTTATTCCGATCCGTCGGTAGTTCCGCTCAGCCGCACGGCCGTGCGGGACATACTAAAACATACAGCTTCCAATCAGTTTTATATCACCGTTCGCCCGCCTGAAAAGAAATATAAGTCCCACATTCTTATTCAAGCCGTCCCGCTGGACCCGAACAACGCTACCCCGGTGGGCGCGTTGTTTGCCGTGCAAAAAGAAAATTACTACCGCGATGTGTTAGCACTTTTTTCCATGGGGACCGACGGCCACGCATTTATTGTTAACCGCAACGGGGACGTGGTGCTCTCGTACGAAAAATTACCGTCTAAAAATGTATTTTCCATCTTGGAACGTTACACCCTGGATAAAGGAATTACGTTAGACGGTTTGCGTCAAGATATTGCCGCTGGGAAATCTATTTTAGTGGGTTATTATACGCCCGATAATTTACACAATTTCCTGCAGTTTGTGCCGCTACAGGTAAACGGTTGGTACATGGTTTCTGCGGTGCCCGCCAAATACGTGGAAGCCCAAGCCACGCGCGTGGCCAAGCTGTCGCTGGTGTTATTTGGGGTGGTATTTTTGGTGTTTTACTTTTTGTTGTTTTTTATCATGCGCGTGCGTGACGACAGCAACCGCCAGCTTTTTACTACCGCATTTGTGGACCCGCTCACCGGGGCCGACAACTTCAACCGCATGTGCGAGCAGTTCCCCGGTAAATTAGCCGACCTAAACCGCCAAGCGGCGTTGGTACTGTTTGACATTAACAAGTTCAAAGTCATTAACGATTTGCACGGTTACGAACGCGGCAACGAAGTATTAAAACGGGTGGCCCAAATCTTCCAGCAAGAAGTAGCCCCCGAAGAAAGTTTCTGCCGCTTATCGGCCGATAATTTTGTACTCCTATTAAAATATGACGAGCACCGCGCTTTTTTGAAACGTCTTAAATCGTTAGCCACCCAACTTAAACGCAACGGCACGCTGGAAGATTCGCGCCTGATGTTGGATGTGTCTTTTGGCATTTATGAAATCAAGGAAGATCTACCCTTTTATATTATGTTGGACCGGGCCCACCTGGCCTTAGAACGCGCCAAAACGCGCACGTTTGATAAGTGTGAATTTTACGATGCCGAAGACCGCAACCGTATCATCACCGAGCAAAAAATTGAAAATACCATGGAATCTGCCCTGGCCAACCGGGAGTTTGAAGTCTATCTGCAACCGAAGTGTGATTTTGTCACGGGTGAAATTTTAGGGGCCGAAGCATTAGTGCGCTGGAATCACGACCGCCACGTCGTCCGCCCCGACGAATTTATTCCGCTTTTTGAACGTAACGGTTTTATTTTAAAGTTGGATTTGTTTATTTTGGAAGAATGTGCCCGTTTGTTATCCAAGTGGCAGGCCAACAGTATGCCCATTGTGCCGCTGGCGGTCAATTTTTCGCGTTTGCACCTAAATGATGCGCGTTTTATTCCGCAACTGCGCCGCATTATGGCGCAGTACAATGTGCCCAACAAACTCATGGAAGCCGAAATTACCGAAAGCGTCATCTTTAATAACTTAGAGCGCGCACAAGAAGTGGTGGCCGGGTTGCACTTGTACGGTTTCCCGGTGGCAATGGACGATTTCGGCTCGGGCTATTCATCTTTAAACGTGCTTAAAGAACTCCGCTTTGACAGTATCAAACTGGACAAAGAATTTTTATCCGGCTTTGAAGAAAACCCGCGCGCCCAAAAAGTAATTGAAGGGGCCATTAACATGATTAAAACCCTGGGCGTTAAAGTAGTGACCGAGGGCGTAGAAACGCGCGAACAGGCCGATTTCTTGCGCCGTTGCGGGGCGGACTTGGCGCAGGGGTATTTCTTTAGCCGCCCGGTGACGATACCTACTTTTGAGCAGTTACTCCAAAAGAAAACCTTGTTATAATTTCCACCAAGGCAAACAGTTTCCAAATTTGAGCCCTTAGCCGTTTTACTCGGTGCTGTCATTCACTTCCCCTCTGGCGGGTAGGGTGGCCACAGGCCGGGTGAGGGGGAAACGTAGGCTCTATTTTTTGCCGAGCCTCTCGCGGTCACTTACTAAAAGATTTATGGTAAACGATAGTCGCGGGCATTGGCCGGCCCGGCTCGGGGCTTGACTTGTTTTTTTTTTTTGTTACACTCCTACTATGTCGTGCACAGGAGAAAATAAAATGAAAAGAAACAAGTCTGTAATTTATGTAGGGCGGGGTTTCCCCGCCAAAGAGAGTTTTTTGACCTTTGATAAACAAAGTGGCAAAGAGGCGGCTAATTGTTGGGCCAAGCCCAACCTACACAACAACGCATTTACCCTCATTGAATTGTTGGTGGTTGTTTTAATTATCGGCATACTGGCGGCGGTGGCGGTACCGCAATACAAACGGGCTGTAGCCAAAGCCCGCGTGCATACATTTTTTCCCGTCATGAAAAGTATTGTTCAAGCAGAAGAGAGTTATTATTTGGCCAATGGGAAATATACTATATACCCAGAAAATTTGGATATCATTATGCCGGCCGAGTGTAAAATAGAGGGAAATAGAAAATATTCATGGAGTTGTGGGAAAGACATAATTTTATTTTTTGGGGAGGCCCCCCGGCGAATTATTTTGTACCATTGTCCCGGTAATAATACGGAATATGATTCCTGTTATTCAAACAGAGATTTTACCATTTCGTTTAATTATAGTAATTATAGTGAATCGAGGGATTCTATCAGCTGTACTTTTCCAGCGGGTTCGGCTTTGGGTAAATATATGTGTGGTAATCTCATAAAATAAAAAACCGCCCGGCATATAGCCGGGCGGTTTCTCATTCCATATCTCTTAAAACAACAATTCTTGGAATTTTTCCTGCGGTACCGTATCCATGGGGGCTACCGTGTAAGGCACCGTGTCAAAATCAATTTTCGTTAAATCAATTTTGCGAATCGTAGAATTATACATGGTGCGGTAGTAGAACGTCGGGTGCGTTAAGTCGCTCACGGCGGTCCATTGTGTGGCGCTGGGCATATCCGGGATTTTCTCACCCGGTGCATATTCCGCGCCGATAGGCAAATCAAAGTTGTTTAAAATATGGAACGCTTGCGTAACCGCGCCGTATGCATCTTTGGGGGTGGGAGCGGTTTGCGCGTAGAAGAACGCACGCACTAAGCGCGAGGGCGGTGTTAAATCACCGGGGAGCCCGGTTAAGTTCGTGCCGCCGCCGTACGAGGACAAATTCACCGCGCCCATGGTTTTATCGGGCGTTTCCCCGCCGGAGAGGTGAATGTAGTTGTTAAGGTTAGCCTGGTGCCACGGGAAACTGGGCGAGTTGGTAAACACGCGCAAGTTATTTTCGTAGAAATGGCGTTCGCCTTTGTCGGTAATTTCCAGCACAATGCTGCGGCCGGTAGCGTCGCTAATGCGCCAGTGCCCGGTGGCGTAATGGCCGTTTTTGTCGGGTTGTGCAATCGGGATAATGGCTACTTTTTTAAGCCCTTGCATTACTTCGTCCACGGTGGCGTAGTTGGTTAAAATAAAGCGCACCAGTTCGCCGTCGCTCACCGATTGTTTGCGGTATTTTTTTTCAAACGGCGTAAGGCTGCCCACACCCGCAAAGTAAAAAATCCCGGCGTTGAGGCCTTTTTCGTTAACGCCTTCGGTCACAAAGGTCGGCTCCACGGTGCTGGCACCCACGGCGCCGTATTTGTTGACCCATTTCATGCCGTTTTGGCCTTCGGGCGTAAGCGCGGTGTTTTCCATACCGCGCGGCAAAATGATGAGTTTGCTGTTTAAATTGCCGCCTTTCCATTCAATGGTGCGTGCTAAAATCTTGGTGCCGTCGGAAGCGTCAATAGCAATGCCGGTGCAGGCAATGCCGGGGGTCCAACTTGCGGCTACAAGTAAGGTAGCCAACGTCAGGGAAAGCAATTTTCTCATTCCGTTCTCCTTTCATCAAGATAACCCATTAAAGCAAATTTGAGTAAAATATGCACGCACAAAATAGGGTTAGGTATTTGAGGCAAGATACGGCCCTTTGCTTTGCGGTGCGTGTAACGCGTTTGACGTCTTTCTCTAATAAAAATATCCTATATATATGAAGCAACTTTTTTCAGTTACGGGGATGAGTTGTGCTGTTTGTAAAATGCACGTGGAAAACGCCGTGCGCGCTTTGCCCGGTGTAACGCAAGCGGAGGTTGACTTACTGCAAAACCGCTTAACCGTGCAGTATGATCAGGCGCAGTTATCCGCCGCTCAAATTATCCGTGCCGTGCAAAACGCCGGTTACGGCGCGCGGGAATTTTCCGCCTCGGCCCCTACTGAAGATAAAATACTTCAACGCCGCTTTTGGTTTTCTGCCGTGTTTCTTATGGCCCTTATGTTGGTTTCCATGGTACACGTTTGGCAGATACCGGCCATTTGGCAGTTGGTACTGACTCTTCCCGTGCTATGGCTCAACCGCCGTTTTTTTACACAGGGATTTTTCCAATTATATAAACGCACACCTACAATGGATAGTTTAGTAGCCCTGGGGGCTACCGCCGCCGTCGGTCAAAGTGTATGGGCGTTGCTGGCCCACCAACACGGCCTGTATTTTGAATCGGCCGCCATGATTGTTACGCTGGTTACGTTAGGCAAATGGTTGGAATCCCGCGCCAAGGCCAAAACCACCCGTGCCATTGCGGCCCTGGCCCGTCTTTTGCCCACTAACGCGCGCGTACGGAGAAACGGGGAAGAAATCACGGTGCCGCTGGCCGACGTTCTCTTTGGCGACACGTTACTCATTCGTGCCGGGCAACGCATTGCGGCCGACGGTATAATCACGCTGGGTACCGGCACGGCCGACGAATCTATGCTTACGGGCGAAAGCCTTCCGCAAGAAAAAGCCCCCGGTGCTTGCGTCACGGCAGGCACGGTGCTAACCAGCGGCTATGTAGAGGTTGCTGTGCAAAAAACAGGGGCCGATACAGTGCTTTCCCAGCTGATTTCCCTGGTAGCATCTGCCGCTAACAGCAAGGCCCCGCTGGCCCGGTTGGCCGATAGGGTCAGCCGCGTATTTGTCCCGGTTGTAATGGGGATTGCCGCCCTTACTTTTTTAGTTTGGTACTTTTGCGGGGCGGGCGTATCTTTTGCTTTGACGTGTGCGGTCAGTGTGTTAGTTATTTCGTGCCCGTGCGCGTTGGGGTTGGCCACTCCCACGGCCCTTATGGTGGGGATGGGGGTAGGTGCAAAACGCGGCATTTTAATTAAATCAGCCGAAGCGCTTGAGCGCGCCCAAGCAATTACAAGCGTGGTGCTGGATAAAACCGGCACTGTTACCACGGGCCGCCTGGAGGTAGCGCAGGTGATGGCGGCACGCGGGGTTAGCGAGGGGGAACTGCTCAGCCAAGCGGTATCTTTGGAAAAACTATCGGCCCACCCGCTGGCTATTGCGTTAGTAAAGAAAAAGTTTTCACGTGAAAACTTTTTAATAAAAAATGTTAGTAATTTAGAGGAATTCCCCGGTTTGGGCATACGGGCGCAAGACGGGAACGAATGGATTTGCGGCGGCAATTTAAAAGCCATGCACACCTGGGGGATAGACGTGCCCGACGGGGAAGAACAGGTGCGTGCGGCCGCCGCACAGGGCCAAACGGTGCTGTTTTTTGCCCGCGCCGGCCGGTATTTAGGGGCTATCGGGTTTAGTGATTGTATCAAACCCACTTCAAAACAGGCGGTGGCGCTATTGCAAAAAATGGGCAAGCAAGTTATTTTGCTGACCGGGGATAACCCTCAAACGGCCGCCTATGTGGCCACCCAAGTGGGCATTACGGCCGTGCAAGCAGGGGTATGGCCCGCTGAAAAACGAACTTATTTAGCCGCCTTACAACAAGCGGGGCAAGTGGTGGCCATGGTGGGTGACGGTATTAACGATGCGCCGTCCTTAGCGCAGGCGGATGTAGGTATTGCACTGGGCAGTGGGACCGACGTGGCCGCCGCCACGGCCGACCTTATTTTAATGCGGCCCGATTTGCGCGAAGTAGCCACCGCTTTGCAACTTAGCCGCGCTACTTTGCGTAACATTCAAGAGAATTTATTTTGGGCTTTTTTCTATAATGTGTTATGTATCCCGTTGGCGGCGGGGGTATTTTACCCGTTGTGGGGGTGGCAGTTGCACCCCATGTTAGCCGCGGCGGCCATGAGTGTAAGCTCGGTATGTGTGGTGGCAAATGCGCTTCGCCTGAGCCGTTTTAAGCCGTCGTTTACCGACACAAAAGAGGAAGCAACTATGATTAAAATATTAGAAATAAAAGGCATGATGTGTGGCCATTGTGCCGGGCATGTAGCCCGCGCGTTAAATGCAATTGCGGGTGTAAAAGCCACGGTGGACCTGGCCCACCAAACCGCTACCGTGCAAAGTGCCGCACCGGTAGAGGACGCCGTGCTGATTGCCGCCGTGCAAAATGCCGGATATGAAGTAACGGCCATTCGCTAAAAATTATAAAATAAAAATATCCCCGCAGAGGAGCGTTTTATGAAAAATTTTGGATTTGTAAAAGTAGCCGCCGCTGTACCCGCTGTAAAAGTAGCCGACGTATCTTTTAACGCCGCACACATGTTGGTGCAACTCAAAGGGGCCGCCAAACAAGGCGTGCGTGCGGTGGTATTCCCCGAATTGGGCCTAACCGGTTACACATGCGCGGATTTGTTTTTAAAACCTACTTTATTAGACGCCGCCGAGCGGGAACTTGCTAAACTACTCACGCAAACCAAAAATTTAGACGTTGTTTTTATCGTGGGATTGCCGGTACGGACGGGTGCGGTGCTGTTAAACGCGGCCGCCGTATGTTATAAAGGCCAAATTGGCGGCGTGGTGCCCAAAACCTATTTACCCAATTATAATGAATTTTACGAAGGCCGCTGGTTTGTGCGTGCGTTGGCCTTTAGCGGCGAAGCCGTCACCCTGTGCGGGCAAACCGTGCCGGCGGGGACCGACCTGTTGTTTAAGGCGGGCGGGTTTACGTTTGGCGTGGAAATTTGCGAAGATTTATGGGCCACGGTGCCCCCGTCTTGCGAGGCGGTACTGCAAGGGGCAGACGTTATTTTTAACTTATCGGCCAGTAATGCGCTTGTGGGCAAGCACGCGTATGTGCGCCAGTTAGTGGCCCAGCAATCGGCCCGCGGCATTTGCGGTTATGTGTATGCGTCTTGCGGGTTTGGCGAGTCCACCACCGACGTTGTTTTTGGCGCTAATGCGCTGATTTTTGAAAACGGTCATGAGCTGGTGTGTTCTAAGCGCTTTAGTCATACGCCGCAACTGATTTGTGCTGAAATAGATGTGGAGCGTTTGCAAAATGAGCGCCGCGTAAATACGTCCTTCCGCACGGACAGCGCCTTAGAAACCGCCGCCCCATACGAAGTAATTGATTTACAGCAACCCGTGGCCGAAGTAAAAAAACTCACGCGCCGTGTGGAGGCGTTGCCGTTTGTGCCGTCGGGCGCTAAACTCAGTGAGCATTGTGAAGAAATTTTCAACATTCAAACCACGGCCCTGGCTACGCGCTTGTTGGCCGCGCATAGTAAGACGGCGGTGATTGGCATTTCGGGCGGATTAGATTCCACGTTGGCCCTGTTAGTGACCGCGCGCACGTTTGATAAACTGGGTTGGCCGCGCAAGCAAATTGTGGGCGTTACCATGCCTGGCTTTGGTACGACGGACCGCACCTACCAAAATGCACTAACGCTCATGAAAAAATTGGGTGTAACCGTGCGTGAAATTCCGATTAAAAAAGCGTGCGAACAACATTTTAAAGATATCGGTCACGATATTAAAAAGCACGATACCACTTACGAAAACGCCCAAGCGCGTGAGCGCACGCAAATCCTCATGGACGTTGCCAACCAAACGGGCGGCCTGGTAGTGGGCACGGGGGATTTGTCCGAACTGGCCTTGGGGTGGTGCACGTACAGCGGGGACCATATTTCCATGTACGGCGTAAACGGGGGCGTGCCGAAAACCTTGGTAAAATCGCTGGTGCAGTGGGTAGCCGCGCACGAAACGACCGATAAAAAAACGCAAGCCGTATTGGCCGACGTGGTAGCCACGCCTATTAGCCCCGAACTGCTGCCCGCCAAACAGGGCCGTATCGCCCAAAAAACCGAAGATTTGGTAGGGCCGTATGTGTTGCACGATTTCTTTTTGTATTACTTCCTGCGGGGTGGGTTTGGGCCGAAGAAAATTTTGTTTTTGGCCAAACACGCGTTTGCGGGGCAGTTTAAAGAAAGTGAACTTAAAAAATGGCTGACGGTATTTATTAAGCGTTTTTTCAGCCAGCAGTTTAAGCGCTCGTGTATGCCCGACGGGCCGAAAGTGGGCAGTGTGGCACTTTCGCCGCGCGGGGATTTACGCCTGCCCAGTGACGGCGGCGTTACCGAGTGGAGCCGTGAGCTAGGGTAAAATTCCCATAATCTTGTGTGCGCACAGCCTAAGACGAAAAGTTTTAGGCTGTGTTTTTTTGTTGTTTTTATCGTCGTAAAATAAAAAATCCTTGATTTGTTTTTTTTTTTTGGTAGATTTGAGGTATAACGAAAGATAAGTTTGTATAAATGGGGGAGTACGCAGTATGAAAGAAAATTGTTTTAAAGGTGGTTTTTACGCAAAAGCATTCACGCTCATTGAATTGTTGGTTGTCGTTTTAATTATAGGCATTTTGGCGGCGGTGGCCGTGCCGCAATACCAACGTGCCGTAGAAAAGGCACATATTGTAGAGGCAATAGTTAATTTAAGAGCGATTGCTAATGCCCATCAATCCTATTATTTGGCGAACGGAGAATATTTAGATGCAAGCAGTATTGGGAATTTGGATATTGAGATCCCGGGTGCAATTATTGATTCGGGAGAGAATAAAAACAGGATTCAGACGAAAGATTGGTTATATTCGCCTACTAATACCCAAGGTCATAAATTATGGGCATTAGCCCAAAGGACACCGTATGGGGTATATACTCCCCAAAAACATTACTATCTTTATATCCACGTAAGAGATTCGGAGCGTATTCATTGTGTAGCTTATGATGCAGTCCCCGATGTAGAGAAAAAACTTTGTGCGGATATAGAAGCCAACGGTACGTTATAATTTTATTTTTCCGCCTTAGTTACCAGGGCTTCTACCAGTTTTTGGCGGCGGAATTTGCGGGTTTCTAAAATAAGGCCGTCTGCGTTGATTTTTTCGTTTTTAACTGCGGCGCGGCCTAATTTTTCGGCCGCCCATTGGGCCACGGTCAACGCGGGGGTGCGTTCGGTAGCTATCGTCAGCCCCAGGGCCGAAAACACATCCGTCATTTTGGCGTTTGCACTCACTACCACCGAATCCCCAAACGGGCGGACGTAGGCGGGGGAAAAGTCGTACTCGTCTTCAATTTCACCCACCAGTTCTTCAAAAATATCTTCCAGTGTCAAAATGCCGGTAATTTTGCCATCGTCGGTTACCAGGCAGATATGCTGTTTGGTTTTCATCAACTGTTGCAAGGCGGTGGAAATCAGCGTGTCGTCTTCCAGCTTGATAATCGGGCGTACGATAGAGCGCGTGGACGTATGTGCGCTACTGGTTTTGGTAGATGAAAAAATATCTTTAAAGTTAAGGTACCCGATAATGCTTTGCTTGTCCTGCACGTTTTCCAGTACGGGGAAGCGCGTGTGCATATCCAGGTGTGCTTTTAAAAATGTGTCGGCAATAGAGTCGTCGGCTGATAAAAAATAAACTTGTTCCAACGGCACCTGAATTTCTTTAATGGTACGCACGCAAAACTGCGCGCTGGCGAGCACAATTTTTTCTTCCGCCTGGCTAAATAAGCGCGAAGAGGCCGCAATTGCGGCCGCGGTGCGCAAATCGGTTAAAGCGGCTTTTTTGGCGGCTTTGGGGTCCTGCGTTTTGGCGGGTGCTTTTTGCGTGCAAAAATGCACGATACGTTCCATCACGCGCACGACGGGAAATAACACCGCATACGCCACGCGCATCACGGGGGAAAGTTTCAAAACCACCCATTCTTTATTGGCAATGGCATACGTTTTGGGCACCAGTTCCGAAAAAACAATCGTCACAAAACTAAGCGGGAGCACCACGCACGTAATGGAAATAGCGTGTGCCAGTTTGCCCGTAATTCCCCAACTTGCTAAAACGGGCGCAAAAGCGTCATCCGCGCCCACGCCACCCATAGCGGCCGCCACCGCCGCCGCTAAGGTAATGCCGATTTGCACGACGGCCAAACTGCCTTCCAGGTGGTCTTTCATAAAAAGTGCGGCTTGTGCGCCGGAGAGGTTTTCCTGGAATAAGACGGCAATTTTGGTGCGCGAAATGGACGCCAGGGCCATTTCGTACGCGGCCAAGAGGGCGTTTAGCGCAAGCATTAAAAGGATAATCAACAGCGTCATTATATATATGGTAGCAATTTTTGCGGCGTAATTTTGATATAATAAATTTACAATTTAATCTATTTTTGAACCGTACGAAGAATACGGGATATGCCCAGAGGCATTCAAGGAAGTCAAAAATAGCCGGATTAGGCACAACAGAGGTGTACACTCTTGTTGTGCCGAATGTTTCCTGCTTGAAAAAGTGGGAAACTACGGCTGTTATGTTAGGCTATCTTCCTTGAGGCTTGGCGTAAGGCCGTTTTTGTTGGCTTTCAAATAGGTTGGGTTGAAAATAAAATCAAGGAGAAAACATGAAAAAAGAAAATGGAAGTGTCTTATTAAACAACCCCTCACCACGGTGCTGGCGCACTCGTCCTCTCCCACAAGGGGCGAGGAAAACAGCCCGGGGTTTTACCCTCATTGAATTATTGGTAGTGGTTTTAATCATTGGCATCTTGGCGGCCGTGGCCGTGCCACAGTATAAGATGGCAGTAGCGAAAAGTCGGCTTGCTACTGTTATCCCTGTGGTAAATAGTGCCAAGCATGCCTTGGATTTATACTATTTAGCTCACGGGGATTATCCAATAGATACAGCTGATGACGTAGGATTTGATTTTACTGTTCCGGCGGGATGTACTAAAATAGGAAGTACGGCATCCAATGTATGTGATAATGGAAATGTATATGATATTATGGATTATGAAGTTCCGTTGGTAACAGGCATAAATGTTCCTTCTAAAGTAGGGTATATTGCATGGGCAAATGTATCGGATCATCCCAATGCCCGTTGGTGTATTGCATTAGCTACGGATACAGTTGCCAATAATATTTGCAAAAGTATGGGAGGAATTGAAATAGAAGATAATAATCGATTTGGGGCTTTTAAAGGCAGGGTAGGTGTTCCTACTATATACAAACTACCTTAGTTCATACTATTGAATTGAAAAACCTCCCAATTATTTGTTGGGGGGTTGTTTTTGCGTTTCTATTGTCTTTTCCCTCTTTGTTTTTGTTATAATACAGAGTGAAGTAGTGCTATTCTATTTTGTAGACCAATTATAGGAGAAATTATGTCAGACCGCTTCGCCGCTGCCACCCAGATTCTAAAAGAATTTGGCAAGGACAGCGCCAAACTCATCCCCATTTTGCAAAAAGTGCAAGATGCTTACGGTTTCCTACCCGAAGATATTATGCGTTATATCGCTAACGAGCTTGAAATTTCGCCCGCCCGCGTGTTCGGCGTGGCGACTTTTTTTGCCCACTTTTCTACCAGCCCCAAAGGCAAACACATTGTGCGTGTGTGTAACGGTACCGCTTGCCACGTAAAAGGCTCGGCTACCGTGATTAACATGGTGCGCGACGTGTTGAAATTGAAACCCGGGCAGGATACCACCGAAGATGGTCTATTTACCTTGGAATGTGTTTCTTGCTTAGGGGCGTGCGGGTTAGCCCCTGTGATGGTTATGGACGAAACTGTCCACGGCCAAATTACGGCACAAAAAGCCGCCCAAATTATTGACGAAGTACGCAAACAGGAGGCCGCCCATGCCTAAACAGGAAATTGAAAAAATTGCCAAAGATTATAACGACGCTTACAAAAAAATTACCGGCCGCGTAGTCATCTGCGGCGGTACCGGGTGTATTGCCGGCGGTTCCTTAAAAGTGTATGAAGCCTTCCAAAAAGAAATGGAAAAACACAAAGTCGGGTTTTGCCTCCAAATTACCAAAGATTGCCACGAAAATTATCTCAGTTTAAGCGGTTGCCGCGGGTTTTGTGCCATGGGGCCGCTAGTGAGTGTAGGCGATATTTTCTACACCAAAGTAAAACCCGAAGACGTGGCTGAAATTGTGGAGAAAACCATTTTAAAAGGCGAAGTGATTGACCGCTTGTTGTACCACAACCCGGCTACGGGTAAAACCTCTAAAACTATTGAAGATATCCCGTTTTATGCCAAGCAAGAGCGCATTTTACTGCACGATTGCGGCCGCATTAACCCCGAAGATATCAACGAATATATTGCCCACGGCGGTTATGCCCAAGCCAAACGCGTTTACACGCAAATGACGCCCGAAGAAGTCTGCAAAGAGATGACCGAATCCGGGCTGCGTGGGCGCGGCGGGGCGGGCTTCCCCACCGGCAAAAAATGGGAATTTACCCGCATTGAACCCGGCGATAAAAAATACGTCATTTGTAACGCCGACGAGGGCGACCCGGGCGCGTTTATGGACCGCTCGGTCATGGAAGGCAACCCCAACGCTGTGCTGGAAGGCATGATGATTGCCGCACGCGCCATCGGTGCCGACGAAGGTTACGTATATGTGCGTATGGAATATCCCTTAGCCATTAAACGTATCCGCAAAGCCATTGAACAAGCCGAAGAAAAAGGCATTTTAGGCAAAAACATTTTTGGCAGTGGCCTGAACTTTAAAATTAACGTCATGGAAGGTGCGGGCGCCTTTGTGTGCGGCGAAGAAACTGCTTTAATTGCCTCCGTAGAAGGCAAACGTGGTATGCCGCGCGTCAAGCCGCCGTTCCCCAGCCACAGCGGGTTGTTTGGCAAACCGACCGTCATTAACAACGTGGAAACTTTGGCTACCGTAGCCAAAGTGTTTGAAATGGGAGCCAAAGAATTTAAAAAGATTGGCACATTATCCAGCCCCGGCACCAAGACGTTTGCCGTGACCGGGCATATTGCCAACACCGGCTTGGTGGAAGTGCCTATGGGTACCACCCTTCGCCAAGTAATTAACGACGTGGCCGGCGGTACTACCGAAGATGACGGCACCGTTAATAAAGACGCGTTTAAAGCCGCGCAAATCGGCGGTCCTTCAGGCGGTTGTTTAACACGCGAACATTTAGACGTGCCGCTGGATTATGACTCGTTAAAAGCCGCGGGGGCCATGGTGGGCTCCGGCGGGTTGGTGGTCATGAACCAAAAAACCTGTATGGTAAACGTGGCGCGGTTCTTCTTGGAATTTACGCAACGTGAATCGTGCGGAAAATGCGTGCCGTGCCGCGAAGGCACCGAGCAAATGCTCAGCATGCTTAACGATATTGTGGAAGGCCGCGGTACCTTAAAAACCTTGGAAAACCTGGAAGATTTAGCCAAGGCCGTGCAAAAAGCGTCTTTGTGCGCCTTAGGGAAAACGGCGCCGAACCCGGTGCTTTCCACTTTAAAACATTTCCGCGACGAATACATTGCCCACGTGGTAGATAAACGTTGCCCCGCCGGCGTGTGCAAAGCGCTCGCGCGCTATGAAATTGACCCCGCCAAATGCAAAGGCTGTGGCATGTGCAAACGCGCTTGCCCCGTGCAAGCCATTAGCGGCAATGTGGGTAAACCCCACCAAATTGATCCCAAGAAATGTGTAAAATGCGGTAGCTGTAAAGCTACCTGTAAATTTGGCGCGGTCAGCGTAAGCGCATAGGAGTTTTTAATATGGAAAAAGAACAATTTGTAACCATTGAAGGCAAAAGAGTACCGATTGAGGGCGAGCGCAATTTGTTAGAGCTCATCCGCAAAGCAAACTTTAACATTGTCACTTTCTGCTATCACCCGGAACTGGCCGTGTACGGCGCGTGCCGCTTGTGCTTAGTAGAAGTGGAGGGCATGGGGATTGTGGCCTCGTGCACGGTGGCGCCCAAAGACGGTATGAAAGTGCGCGTTAATAGCGACGAAATCCGCCACCTGCGCCGTATTAACTTGGAGTTGTTGCTCTCGTCGGGTAATCACAACTGCACGCTTTGTTCCAAATCGGGCAACTGCAAACTGCAGAAACTGGCCAAAGATATGGACGTGACGGAAATCCGCTTTAAATCTAAAAAAATTGATTCCCATAAAGATGCTACTTCGCCCGCTTTAGTGCGTGACCACAGCAAATGTATTTTGTGCGGCAACTGTGTACGCATTTGTAACGAAGTGCAAGGTATTGGCGCCATTGACTTTGCGTTCCGCGGCTTCCGCTCCAAAATTGCCACGGCGTTTAACAAAGAGCTCGGCCAAAGCCATGAATGTGTGTCCTGCGGCCAGTGTGCGCGCGTGTGTCCGACGGGTGCATTGATGCCCAACTCGCAAGAGATTGAAAAAGTTTTTGAAGCCATTAACAACCCCCACAAAAAAGTAGCCGTACATATTGCCCCCGCGGTGCGCGTGGGGTTGGGCGAAATGTTCGGCTTGCCGCAAGGCCAAAACGTGGACGGCAAAATTGCCACGGCTTTGCGTATGTTGGGCTTTGACTATGTGTATGATACCGCCTTTGCGGCTGACCTGACCATTGTGGAAGAAGCTACGGAGTTTATTGAACGCTTTACCAAAGGGGTCAACTTGCCGCAACTGACCAGCTGTTGCCCGGCGTGGGTCAATTATGTGGAAAAATATGCGCCTGAGTTCTTGCCTAATTTATCCACGGCGCGCTCGCCGATGCAGATGATGGGCCCGGTCATCAAGGCGGACTTTGAACAACGCGGCGGCAAACGTGAGGACTTAGTAGTGGTTGCCATTATGCCGTGCTCGGCCAAAAAGTTTGAAGCCACCCGCGAGGAATTTTCCGTCAACGGCAACCCGGATACGGACTATGTAGTTACTACCGTGGGCTTGGCGCGCATGATTAAAGAGGCCGGCATTGACTTTGTGAATTTGGAAAACGAATGGTTTGATATGCCCTTTGGTACCAAAACCGGTGCCGGGGTTATCTTTGGTGTGTCCGGCGGGGTGATGGAAGCCGCTTTGCGTTTTGCCTTAGCGGAACTGGACCCCGAAAACGCCCGCAGCGTCAAATTTGCAAGCCTGCGCGAAAGCAGTGTTTTCAAAGAGAAAACAGTGAAAATCGGCGATAAAGAAATCCGCGTGGCTGTAGTAAGCGGCCTTAAAAACGCGCGCAAACTGCTTGACGACATTAAAGCCGGTAAGAATAAGTATGACTTTATTGAAGTCATGTCCTGCCAAGGCGGTTGTGTGGCCGGGGCCGGCCAGCCGCAGTTTGACGGTTGGGCTCCGCGCAAACGCCGCGCCGAAGGCTTGTACCAGGAAGATACGGAACTGGCTTACAAGTCACAAGATAACAGCGGTGTGATGGCGCTGTATGGAAGTATTTTTGAGAAGGTGGGCGATAAGAAAGCGCATCAGTTACTTCATACGCACTATACGGACCGCAAAGACAGAACGGGGCAGAAAAAGAAGTAACGACCCTTGTAATGTTGCGTTTTAAGGCAGGGCGGGTAAGACGTAAAGTCTTATCCGCCCTGTCCTTTCCGGGCAACCATTTGCCACATTTGAGTATCTTTGCACCGACTTGCCACTCGCAGTACCTAGCAGTACAGCTTCGGGCAACTTACGGTGCAAATCTATCTCAAATCTGACAAATCAGCCTACTGAA
>JBGUOO010000033.1:0-42714 GCA_045129775.1 Elusimicrobiaceae bacterium | reverse complement strand
GGCATTCTCCTTAATGAGCCCCTCCATCGGTCCTGCGGACCACTTCCTCCGCAAGGGAGGAAGAAAGGGTTTTACCCTCATTGAGCTCTTAGTCGTCGTGCTCATTATCGGCATATTGGCGGCAGTAGCCGTACCGCAATACCAAAAAGCTGTGGAAAAAAGCAGGGCGGTCCAAGCTATGACCTTGATAGACGCTATTAACAAAGCTCAAAAAGCTTATTATTTAGCAAATAATCAATATGCAACTCAGTTTGAAGAATTAGATATAGATATTCCCTGGACAGAAAAAGAAAAAGGAAGCACAGACTCCCACTTTACGGATGTCCGTTCCAATGGAGATTGGTCCTTGCAATTATATTCATATCCAGGCTATTCTTTTGCAATTATGGCCACCCGTTTGAAAGGAAAATACACGGGGGCCGGTTTTCATAAATATACAAAAGTTGCCAATTCATTAACATTCTCTCCCGGTGTTTTGTACTGTATAGAAACCCCAACTTTTCAGCTAAATGACGGAGATTATTGCCAAAAATTATTTTACGGCACTTACAAAGGGCTACACACATTTCGTTTTTATGAATTAAAATAAGCCCCCAAGAATTTCTTAGGAGCCTATCATAAAACAACTTACTTTGCGTGGGTTATTTCCCAGCGCCGCAACACTTCTTATATTTCTTGCCACTGCCACACGGGCACGGGTCGTTACGGCCGATTTTGGGGCCCTCGTGCACGACGGTTTCCACGTGGTGTTGCTCGGGGTTGCCCTCGGCACGCAGTTCGGCCTCGTGGTCTTTCATCCACTTTTTCATTTGGCGGATACTTTTAAAGTTTACGCCATCGGCTTCCATGCGCCGCGCTATACTCATAAACTTTTCTTTAACCTGCGGGTCTTTGAGCTGCATTTTAAACGCGTCGGGCAGGGCCTCAATCTCTTTTTCCAGCTTGTCGGCAATGGACTGCGGCTGGGTAGGCGGTACTTCTTCCTTTTTCTTAAAGGGATTCCAAATCATAATAAAACTCCTATTTGATTAAATTTTCTACAAAATTTTTAATAATTTCCGCTTTCTCAAAATAATGTTTTTCCCGCGGAACAACCAAACGGTTGGGGTGTTTGGCCCAAATGTTTAAAATTTTATCGTCAATTTCAAACGCTTGTTGCAAGTTTTCCGTACGCACGTTGGTGGCTTGGTAATAGTCTTTCTCCGGCGGCGGCGAAAGGTGAATCACGGCGTCGTAGCGGGCCAGTTCGGCCTCTAAGGACGAGTGCATATTTTTGAAAAAATCTTCGGGCCCGTACGGCCAATACACCGCGCCGTCAATGGTGCCGCGGTCGCACACCATGACCTTAGCGTCCGAGGTTTTTTCGGCCAGTTCTTCCAGCTGGGTGACGGTATAGTAAATAATTTTTTGCGCGTGCACAATGTGCACCGGGGAATTATCCGTACGCGGGAAACCGCCGCTGTAAATTAAGGTGGCGGCTTCTTGCACCAAGGCAATTTTTTTGCCGAATGTCTCTTTTAAAATGGACAGCGCCGTTGTTTTCCCGCCGCTGGGTCCGCCTGTTAAAACGATTTTTTTCATAGTGTTATCCTTTAATAATTTTTTCTACAAAATTTTTGATAATTTCCGCTTTTTCAAAAAAGTGCTCTTTGCCTTCCACAATAAGGCGGTTGGGGTGAGAAGCCCAAATTTGCAAAATCTTCTCGTCAATTTCAAACGCTTGGTGCAAACTTTCGGTACGCACATGTGTAGATTGGTAAAACGCCGGGTTGGTAGGTGGCGATAAGTGCAAAACCGCATCATAGCGCGCCAGCTCTTTATCTAGCGTGGTGCCCATGGTTTTAAAGAAATCTTCCACCCCGCTGGGCCAATAAACGGCGGCGTCCACGGTGCCACGGTCACACACGATAAGCTCGGCCTGCGAATATTCTTCGGCGAGTTCTTCCATTTCGCGCGTGGCTACAAAAATGATTTTTTGCGCGGCTTCAATATGCGGCACGGAATTGTCCGTACGCGGGAACCCGCCGCTAAAGACCATGGTGGCGGCTTCGCGCACCAGTTCCACTTGCGGGCCGAAAGTTTCCTTTAATATAGTTAGCGCAGTAGTTTTGCCGCTGTTGGGGCCGCCCGTTAAGGCGATTTTTTTGTGTTTAATCATGCGGGGCCTCCTCGGGGGCGGGCGTAGTTACGGTGTCCGCTTGTTTGGCTGCATTTAATTCTTTCAAATAGAGTTTTACCAGTTCCTCAAACTCGGCCCGTTTTTCGGGCGGAACGTCGCGCACGGCCGAGTTACGGTTTTTCATTTTCAAAAAATCTAAAAATTTATTTTTCTCTTTAATGCGGAAATCCAAATGCGGCCCAGTGGACAGCCCCGTACTGCCGATATACCCCACCGTGGCGCCTTGTTTAATTTTGGCCCCCACTTTGACGTTTTTACCAAAGCTTTTTAAGTGGCCGTACATGGTGGTGTAATCGTTGGCGTGGCGGATTTCCACAAAGTTGCCAAACCCGCCTTTCCACCCGGCAAATTTAACCGTGCCGTCGGCCACCGCTTGCACGGGCGTGCCGATAGGGGCGGCATAGTCAATGCCTAAGTGCGGGCGGCGTATTTTTAAAATAGGGTGCATGCGCGCCGGGTTAAAGTGCGACGAAATGCGGTACCCGCGGAAACTAATGGGAGATTTCAAAAACATTTTTTTACTGACTTTGCCCGTTTCGTCATAAAAATCGTCCTCAAAATAAAACGCATAGGTGGGTTTTGTTTCGTTGACGTTTTTGTACGAAGCGGCCAGTAAGTCTTGGCTGACAATCTCGCCCGACGGGGCAAAGTTTTCTTCCCAAAGTGCGGTATATTCGTCACCGTTGCGGGTATCGGTGTTAAAGTCCACCGTCCACGAAAATGCGTCCGTAAAATCCAAGATAAGCGGCACTTGCAAACCGTCGGCCACCATGGTCTGGAAAAGCGAGCTGTGAATGGTGCCCGCCGCGGTTTTAATGCGCGTGCTCAAGTCCACCTCACTCACACCGGCTACCAAATAATCATCCACATTGGCCACAAAGTAGCGCTTAAAACCTTGCTTTAAGAGAAGCAAAATAAAGTGGCCGTCTTCCACCGAAAGCGTGTATTGGTCGTGCGGTTGCAAACGGCGCGTGTTTACCACACTGGCCAATTTGGCTACCACCTGCGTTACATCCTGGCGCGACAGGCCGGACTCGGTAAGCGCATTATAAATCGGTTTTTCTTTAATGGTATATTCCACGGTGGGAATCTCGCGCTGGGCCTCTATAATTTCCCGCTCGCGCACTTGGCGCTCCTGCGTTACGTGCAACGCTACATACGTGCTAACCCCAACAGCACACAACACCACGAGGTAAAACAAAATGTCGTGATAGCGCAAATAATGCTGTTGTAAAAAAGCGAGGAACCGTTGTTTCATAAGGTAGTAGCGGGCGGGCCGTTAAGCCCGCCCACCCCAGTTTAATTCTCTTTTAAGAAAGAACAAAGCGCAATAGCGTTTAGTTTTACTTTCGGGTCATCGGCGCGCGAAGGCAAAATGACCGGGATTTTGGGCCCCACCAGCACAGCCGCGGCTTCCATATCCGCCCCAAAAAACGCCAGCGCCTTGTAAAGCGGGTTTCCGGCGTCCAGGTCCGGTAGCATTAAGATATCGGCATCGCCGGCTACTTGTTTGCCTTTGATGCCTTTTTCAGCGGCGCGCTCGGCCGACATAGAAATGTAAAAGTCGTACGGTCCTTCTACCACACAGCCCGTAATTTTGCCGTCTTTATTCATTTGCTCTAAAGCGGCCGCGTCCACGGTGCTGGGGATTTTTTCGTTGACTTTTTCCACCGGGCACACACAGGCCACTTTGGGGTTTTCAAGCCCTAATTTGTGCATGGTGTTAACGGCGTTTTGAATGATTTTTACTTTTTGCTCTAAGGTGGGCGCAATGACAACGGCCGAATCGGTCACGGCAAAGGGTTTTTTGTATTTGGGCGTGCTGAAAAGTACAAAGTGGGACAGCAGTGCGCCTTCGGGCACTAAGTGGGCCTCTTTATTTAAAATGGCTTTCATGTAGTATTTGGTATCCACAAGGCCCTTAATCAAGAAATCGCCCTTGCCGGCTAAAATTTGATCTACAGCCAGTTTGCACATGGTGGGTACGTCTTCGCAATCAATAAATTCAAATTTGCTTTCGTTGAGGCCCACGGTTTTGACCATTTCTTGTACAGCGGCCAAGGGCCCAATTAAAATACCGTGCGAAATAAGGCCGTTGTCGTCGGCCATTTTGATAGCCGTAAGGGCTTCTTTATTGTTCGCCCCGGGCACAACCACCCGGTTGGTTTTTCCTTTCACTTGGTTAATTAAATCAGCAAAACTGCTAAACTTCATAGTATTTCTCCTTAGTAATTAAAATAAATCAGTTATTATATTGTTTTACCATATTTGGGTTTTGAAGTGCACGGCGGGCCGCGTCGCGCAGAGCGTCTTTTTCTTCGCTCCCCGGAAACACATACACCGGCGCTAACCACCCCACATAACGGCTGATATCCTGCGGGATATACGCACTGTGCATGAGCCCGCCGGTAAGCGCAATAAAATCTATTTTCCCTTCCAGCACTACGGCCATTTCGCCAATAGCTTTGGACATTTGATATACCATAGCGTCGCGCGCGAGTTTGGCATCGGCCCGCGTACAGGTAATTAAACTGCCCGGGCGTTTTTTGCCGGTGGTGATAAATTCTTCCAATTCTTTGACGTCGGCCGTGCCCGTATAGGCCACGAGGCCCCCTTTGCCGCGCAGTTTAAGGCGGATGTCGCGCTCGGTATACTCTCCGGAAAAGCACATTTTGACCAGTTCCGAATTAGGCGTACAGCCGCTACGTTGCGGGGTCATGGGACCGTCGCCCTCAAAACCGTTCGTCACGTCAATGACTTTGCCTTGCTTGTGTGCGCCGACAGATACACCGCCCCCGCCGTGGCAGACAATACAATTGATTTTTTCGTACGGTTTGCCCATTTTATCGGCAATCAGGCGTGCCACACGCTTTTGGCTAAGCGCATGGAAAATGGAAATACGCGGGTTACCCGGCATGCCCGAAAGGCGCGCCACGGGCTGTAATTCGTCAATGACCACCGGGTTTGCAATAAAGCTGGGGCAACCTGCAAACTTGGCAATATCTTTGGCTAAAATCCCCCCCAAATTGCTGGGGTGGCTGCCGTACTTGCCGGAGGTTAAATCGGCAATCATGGGCTCGTTGACGGCATAGACGCCGCCTTCCACCGGGTGAATCAGCCCGCCGCGGCCGATAACCGCGTCAATTTCTTTTAAGGGGACTTGGTGGTCCAAGAGATAATCTAAAATCAACTTGCGGCGCAAGGGAAGTTGGGCGGTGACGTTTTTGCCCTCATAGGGCTCCAAGTCGGTCAGCGAGTAGCGCACGGTTACTTCAAACACGGGCTTATTACCGCGGTAATAGCCAATGTCGTCAGACATAGAGCCGGGGTTGATGACTAAGATGTTATAAGACGCCATAGGTTTATTTTAGCAAATTTGAAGTAAAAACGGCCCTTGTAATTGCGCCGTACCTGGACCAACCATTTGCCAAAATCTTTCTAGCTTGCGGTGACTTGGGCCTTACGTACTTGCGCCGCGATGCGACGCTAAATGACGTACGCTACGGCCCAACTTTTCCCCGCAACCTAGTTTGATTTTGACAAATCAGGGTACTAAACATTAAACCCGGTGCTAGCACGAACGGCCCAGGCCAACAGCGGACACGAGGTGGCGCTTTGCATCCCTTACAACCGCTGGTTAAGGCGGTCCACCAGCGTTTTTAAAAAAAACAACTGCACCGTGGAAAGCGGATGGCGCGAGAGCGCATGGCGCAAAAAATCGGTCCGTTGCCGCAGGGACAAATCATTACGCAAGTCCACTTTTTCGCAAAGCGTTTCCACGGCATGCAAGAACATTTCGCGTTGGGCGTCGGTCGGCTGGTCTTTGGGGGCCGTTACTGCGCGCAAGGGCGTAAAACCCGCCCGGCGCGAAAGTTCATAACACGTTAAAATCACGGCTTGAGCCAAATTGATAGAGGGCTGTTTGGCCACGGTAGGGATATTCAAAATGGCGTCACACCGTTCAATATCGTCTTGGGAAAGGCCGGTTTTCTCGTTACCAAACACAAGCGCCACTTTGTCCGTTGGGCACGTTTCCAGACGCTCGTTTAACTTAGGTAGCGTGATAACTTCCTGCACCACCCCGCGGTTGCGAAGCGCGGTGGCCGCCAAGGAAAAGGTACAATCTTTAAGCGCCTCGTCCAAACTAGAAAGTTGGGCGGCGCTTTGCATAATGTCGCCGGCGCCCACGGCGCTGGTGGCCTCGCGCCAGACGGGGGCGTAAGGCTCCACCACGCGCAAGTCACTAAGGCCAAAATTGGCCATGGCGCGCGCACAGGCCCCTATATTATTCGGGTCGCGCGGGCGGACAAGCACTACACAAAAGTTCATACGCGCGCGGCCTCGGCAATACTTTCGGCCAGCGTGGGGTGGGCAAAAATCACTTCTTTAAGGCTGTCCACCGTCATTTTGGCGTGTAACGCTACACTTATTATATGAATGAGCTCACTGGCGTGCGCGCCCACAATTACGCCCCCCACCAACTGCCCGGTTTGGGCGTTAGAGAGCAGTTCCACATACCCCTCGGTCTGATCCTGCGCCACGGCACGGCCGTTGGCTAAGAAAAACGATTTATGCGCTTTTACTTCCACCCCTTTGGCGGCGGCCTCTGCGCGTGTAAGACCCACAGCGGCAATCTCGGGGCTGGTGTAAATGGCGCTGGGCACGTCCTCATTATGATAGACGGCCGGCTGGCCGCAGAGGTTGCGCGCGGCTACTTCGCCCTGGCGCGTAGCGGCGTGCGCCAGTTGGCACAGGCCGTTCATATCGCCCACGGCATAAATGTTGTTTTTAAGTTGCAACGTTTGGGGGCTCACTTGCACGCCTTTGCGGGTCCATTCCACGCCGATATTTTCTAAGTGTAAGTCCGTTAAATCTACGGCACGGCCAATGGCGGCCAGTATTTTTTCGGTCTGTACGGTGGAGCCGTCCGTTAGAGTAAGGGCCCACCCACCGTTTTCTTCGGTAGCGGCGGCGGCCGATACGCCCAAGTGAAACACCACCCCGCGCTTAGCCAGGGCACGCTCTACGGTGCGGGCGGCGGTTTCGTCTTCGGCCGGGAGCAGGCGCGGCTGCATTTCAATCACATGCACGGTTACGCCCAGCGCGCTTAAAAAGTCCGCCATTTCACAGCCAATCACTCCCCCGCCCACAATGGCCATACTTTTGGGCAAAGCGGGCATATTAAAAACAGTGGAATTATCGTAAATTTTGTCTTGAATGGCGTCAAACGGCTTAGGGAAAAACGCTTGCGAGCCGGTGGCCAAAATAATCCCGTCGGCCTGTAAACTCTCGGTGCCGGCCGCGGTTTTAACTTGCACGGTGTGTTCGTCCACCAGGCTGGCCTGGCCGTTAATTACGTTTACATTGGCTTTTTTGAGCAAAAAGCTGATACCGCTTACCAGTTTTTGTGTGGCTTTTTGCTGGCGGGCCTGAATTTGGGCCCAATCACGCTTGGCTAAGAGTTCGACGGCCAGTTCTTTTTCGCCGCACCACGCGCCCAAGGTGGGAAGTAAAGCCAGTTTGTGGGCGGCATCTAATAAAGACTTAGACGGAATACACCCGCAGTTAAGGCACACACCGCCCAGTTTATTTTTCTCAATCAAAGTTACACTCGCACCCAAAGCCGCCGCCGTAAGTGCCGCCGGATAGCCTGCCGGGCCGCCGCCGATTACGATAATTTTGCTCATAAAAACTCCTCAAATTTAGTTATTTCTATTGTAGCATTAAAAACAGTATAATAGGTAATATGACTCCGCGCTCACCGCTTCCTGCTTTTTGTGGCCACCGCGCCCGCTTGCGCCAAAAACTGGCCAAACAAGGGCTAGACGGTTTCCTGCCGCACGAAGTTTTAGAGTTACTGCTTACGTATGCTATCGCACGCAAAGATACCAAGCCGCTGGCGTGGGCACTGTTAAAAAAATTCGGCTCGCTTACTGCGGTGTTAGACGCCGATGAAAAGCAACTGTGCGAAGTGGATGGCATCGGCCCGCACACCGCTCAATTTTTGCATGTAGTGCGGGAAGTAGTCAAAAGTTATTCGCTCACGCAAGTAAAAGAGGCCCCGGCGTTAAATTCGCCGCAACAGGTTTTAGCGTATTGCAAGGCGTCGCTTTCCAACCGCCGCGTGGAATGTTTGGAAGTGCTGTGTTTATCTATCCGCGGTACGCTAATTAGCACGCAAATTTTGGCAACCGGCTCTTTGGGCACGGTGATGGTTTCCCCGCGCCAAGTGGTGGAATGTGCCATTAAGGCAAATGCCAAGTCGGTCATTTTAGTACACAATCATCCGTCGGGCGATGCGCGCCCCTCGCAAGAAGATATTGCGCTTACGCACACCATTATTCATGCCGCCAGCTATTTTGACCTTAAAATAGCAGACCATATTATTATAGGGAAAGGCGGTAATTATTTTAGTTTCCGTGCCCAAGGCATTATGAGCGATTAAAATTTTGTTTTCCCGTTCGTTCCTTATAAAACAAGCGTTTTCACGATGCTGAAACAAGTTCAGCATGACAATTTTTATGTTATAATGTAAGTACAATTTTGCTTGTTTTTGGAAACGTAAAAGATACGTTGTGCCGCAAGGCTCAGACCAAATCCAAAAATAGCCCATACCAGACGCAACATTGACGGAATTGCAAGCCGAAAGTGTTGCGTCGAGTGTTTGTCGTTTTATACGGCAGGCCACGGCTATTTTGCTTAGGACATTGGTCTGACTTAGGCAACAAAGCCGTATTTTTATACTCCTTAAACAAAAAAATTGAAATTACACATAAGGAGTATAAAATGGAAAACAAAAACACCCGGCGGGGTTTTACGCAACAGATATTTCATACAGGGCAAAACATGCCGTTTACTTCCCCCCTGGAGGGGGAAGATGTCCGCAGGACAGATGAGGGGGAAACGGACGGAAATACATATCTCTTTTGTGGTAAAAAAGACGCTATACTTTCCCCTCACCCGGCCTTCGGCCACCCTCTCCCTCAAGGGGCGAGGAAAACAACCCACGGCGGTTTTACGCTTATTGAGCTGTTAGTGGTGGTGCTGATCATTGGCATTTTGGCGGCGGTGGCCGTGCCGCAATATAAAAAAGCAGTACAAAAAGCACGATTAGCAGAATTCGCAACTGTTGCCCACACCGCCATGCAAGCCGTGGATGTATATCTACTAGAAAACGGCTTCCCAGAGGCAAACATTCGTTTTACAGGCAGCGCGTCAACCGCCAACTTGACTGTATCCTTACCGGGAAATGAATGTACAGAGAATTATACCTGTATTTCCACGGGGGCGCTGGATATAGGTTGTTCCTCAAAACATTGTGGAATTTCTTTACGTACACAGTATAACGAAGATGGGTCTACTGGAAACAACTGGCTCACGGGTTCTACGCTGGGACTAGTAAGAGCCGCAAATAACCCCAATTGGGCATTGGGTTATGTGGTTGCAGATGACACGCAAACGCGTAAACTTATATGCCAATGGTGGCAAGGCGCTATTGAAGATATGACAGATATTTCTACTGCTTTTAAAGCAAAAACAAAATGTGCGGAAGTAGGTATAGAATAATTTAATTTTCCCGGGCAAATGTGTAGGCCATAATGCGTTTGGCACCCGCCAAGCGCAAGGCCGCGGCACAGGCCTCTAACGTACTCCCGGTGGTAGCTACGTCGTCAATCAAAAGCACGGTTTTTCCTTTAACGGCCAATGGGTCTTTTACCGCAAACGCGCCCGACATATTTTCTACGCGCGCTTCCCGCCCCAGTTTAGTTTGGGAGCCCGTATCGCGCACGCGCACGAGTGATTTTACGTCTAGCGCCAACCCTGTTTTTGTGCAAAATGCCCGCGCTAAGAGCTCACTTTGGTTATAGCCGCGCTTTTTTTGCCGCGCCGCAAACAGCGGCACCGGAATTACCCAGTTCACACCCGAAAGTTCTGTAAGCATGCCAAAGCGGTGCGCCATTACGCCGCCCATATACGGGGCCACATAGTCCGCCCCTTGGTACTTGAGCGCATGCACCAGCCCGCGCGAATATTCATTAAAATTACAGGCCGAGCGAATGACTTTGCACTTATATTTATCTGCCTTACTACCGCGGCAGTGGAAACAGTGCGCCCCGCCCGATTTTAACACCACGCCGCACCGCTGACAAATCAGCGGCCCCGGCAGTGTAAGCCCGTTTTCACACGCCGGGCACAGCGGGGCCGCGGCGTTCCATTTCAAATCGCACCCGCACCCAAAGCACACGCGTGGCAATAAAATATGCAACATATATTGCCCGGCATTTTGAACGTATTTTTTAAAATTGCACGGTAACATTGGCGGCCACATGATAGGCGGTGTAATCTTCGCTCTCTACGTAGGCGTGGTCCATGATAGACAGCCCGCCCGAAAGCGTAAAGCGCAAGTTTTGAGACATTTCATAATCTAACGACGAAGTTGCATCAAACAAGCGGTAATTGTCTTTTACTTCCACGGGGGATTTTTTATCCGTGTAGCTTAGCGTGGTGTTCCAAATCACGCGGTTGGTGGTGCGGTACGTGCGGTTAATAAACGGCAAGTTCCACCCGCGCGGCAAATTGAAATCCCACCGCAGGTTAAGGCTGGGGATCCACTGTTTGTAACTTTCGCTAATTCGCCCGCGCACCAGCCATTTATCGTGCGTGTTATACAGCACTTTGGGCGTAATACGCATAGCGCCCACATAAAACGAAGTCTGCGCCGACACATCATTATCCAGCGTGCGTTGCAAGCTGTAGTTGCCGCGTACGTCCCAGGTGTCGGTTTCGTGGCGGGTGTAATTAAGCACCGTATCAAAGAACCTAAACAACATAAAGCGCAAGTCGCCACCGTATTGTTTATTGTTTTGCTCGTCGGTGCCGATATTTTTTTGCTTGACCAAACTGTAGCGCAGTTTTAAGTTGGTGGAACTAAGCCAATTGCCGGCGTGGAAGAATTTTTCCCAGTCGGAAATAGACACGGTTAAATCGGGCAGTGTCATACTGGTAGAGTCATACTTAGTGCCGGTTTGCTCGTTATTTTGTACCGTTTTGGAGAAGTTGTTAATCACCGTAAGTGTTTGCCACGGGGCCAGGGCACCGTCCAGCTTATACTTGGCCAGCGGGCTCCAGCGTTGGGTGGACATAAACGTATCGCGTAGCGTCATACTGCGCCGGTAACCAAAGCGCCCCGCATCTTTGAACGAGCCGCGGATCCACAGCTCTTTGCGCGAATCAAAGCCACTGTCCACATCGTCCCACGCGTCGGCATCTTGCAAGCGGTAGCTAGACGACACGACTAGCGTATTAAACAGTTTGCTTTGCGGCAAAATTTCACTGCCGCTCAGCGTCAGCGTGACGCCACCGTCCGAATTGCGGTTAACCGTTTTTACCTGGCCGATACCAAACGTGGCAGAGGCACCGTCTATTTTCTTGACACTTTTTTTGGCACTTAAATTGTTGTTTTCCTGCGTAGTAATGTTGTAGCTGACCGACGGGGCAAACCACTTGGTAATCTTCCAGGTGGAGTTAAAACCCGTGTTTTGGTTTAGGGCTTTGGGGTAGTGCAAATCTTCCTGGTTTTTGTGCTGGGTGCGGTCCTCTTTACTCTTACTTAAACTATAAGACGGCGTAAAGTTAAAGCTATTGTTGGGCTGATAGGTTACTTTAGCATTTACTTTTTGGGTATTTTCATCGGTATTATAATACGAGTCTGACTCCAGGTGCCGCTCACGCGCGTAGTCAATGGACGAGGTGGTATAGTGATACCCGGCCTGAATATTTTTAAAGGCCCCCACCGTATGCGTAAGGGTGGCCCCGTAGGTATGGCTGTCATCTTTACGCTTCATGAGGTTATAGTCCGCACGGTCTTGCGTATATTCCAGGCCGATTTGGGGCAAGCCTTGTTTGATAAAATCCCCGCGCACCACGGCGGTTTCTTTTTGTACGCGGCCTTTATCAAGCATGGTAACGGTGTTGTAATTGGTACTATCGCTCACCACAGGCGTGGTAACGGTGGATCGCATTAAATTGGCTTGCATGGGGAACTCTTTAATGCGTGTCATTTTGACAAAGTATTCTTCCTGCGTGGTTTCCTGCTGTTTGGAGACCGAGAGCGGCGTTTCAAAATTGCTGTCCTTATGCGTATATTTGGCCCCGGCACTGCCCCATTCGTCTAGACGGACCACCACGTCGCCTTTATAAGCATCGCCCACCAGTTTAATGGCGTCGGCCAAGTGGATGACGTTAAGCCACACCTCACCCGAGCTACCCGTAGCGTTGGACTTCTCCACCCCGGCTAAAATCAAGCTGACTTCGCGGAAATTGACCAACCCGTTGGGGGCCCGCACGGACTCTACCTGCACGTTGTAATCCGGGTCCGACACGTTTTCAAAAGCGTCGGTGGCACCGTCGCCGTTGGTGTCCACCATTTTAACCGAAATTAAGCGCCACCCGTTATAATCTACGGGTACGGTAATTTTATCGTAATTTTGCTGAGTACCCACTTTTAAGAAGAACCGGCTACCGGTGGCCCCCACGCCGGCCCCGTGCAACAAGAAACGCATTTGCCGGTGTTGGGTAAAATCCATGGTAGAAAAGTTGCGGTTGGCGTAGCAGGCTTCACTGTCACAATCGGTACCCGAGGTATCAAATTTTAAACGTAACGATTGGTCCACTGCATTGACGCTTTTGTTCGCTTCGCGGAAGTTATCCAACGAGCCATACAAATAGTTAAATACGGTTTGACCATCGCCGGGGGAATTGAAAATGGGCTCATAGTTGGCGTTTTCCACATTGTTAATGCCCGATACCGCAAATTTATTTACGCTGGGCGCACTATTGGAGTTCCACGCCGTGCCGGAAAGCCCCACATTGGCAATTTTAATTTGCCCTTTTAGGTTCGTTCCTTTTTTAAGGGTAATACGCAAATGGTGCACGGCCGTCCACTCGCTTTTATTGGTAATTTCCAGCGGTACGGAATAGGTTTGCCACGTGGTATTTACCCCAGGGACTTGTTGCCCGGGCGCCGGCGTAATGGCCGTACCGGCAAAACCGAAGTTCCCCCCGGTAGGGATATTTTCCGCATCGTACTTACCGTTGCCGTTTAAATCTTGCGTATCAATACGGCCGTTGGGCTGGGTTTCATAGTTATAAATATTTTGGGTAAACGGGTTATAGCGCTCTTCGGTGCCGTCCGGGTTGGTAAACAACCAACCGATATCTTCGTTGGGCGCTAAACTGTTGCGGCAATAAACATCTTCAGTTTTCGGCACGCCGGTGCCGCACTGGGTAGTCATGCCGGTGCTGTTGTCAGAATGTTCGTCAATATCCCCAAAGGCAAAGTTGACCTGCGGGCCGCCTTCTTCGCCTAACATAGTCAGTTGGAAGGACGTCTTGTCCGACAAGTCCATCCCCACCGTGCTAAGCGGATAGACGATAGAAACTTCGTCTAAATTCGTGTCATGGTTTTGGGCTTGGGTAAAGTCGTAATTTAACACCAGTACTTGTTGTTTATCGTTATAATCAGCCGCGGCTTTGGGGTTAATTTCCAAGGAGGGTAAATCTTGCGTGTCCCAGCGCAACGTGTTTAAAAACGTGGTCCGGCCGTTGGGGTTGGAAGCAAAAATCCACTCTTTAAATACCATACTGCCGCCTACTTGGGTGCTGGCGTCGTTCATGCTGTCCACCATGGCATAGCCGTAGAGGTTTTGGCGTTTTTCACTGCGGGCGGCCTCTACACTAAAATCTACCGAGAGCGGATCCGCCAGTTTAATGTCTTTGCCGTTAATATCCGCCCCGTAAACGAGCAAGTCTTTATTATACGCCCCCACTTGCGGCACGGTGTTGGGTTTTTCGCCACCTTCTTTAACGACGGTGGTACCCAGGGTAATTTTATCAAACAGTTTATAATCTAACCGCCCGCCCATGACCGCATTGTTGGCACTGTCGCCGCCGGTGGTATCGTAGGTAATATCTATCACGGAGTTTTCGGTAATTTGGTCGCCTTTGTAAAATGTAATAAAGCCGGAGGTATAGTCAATATAATAATCGTTATTGCGAGATAGGGTGCGCCCGTTTAATTTGACCGTTTCGGACTGGACCACCATGCCGGCCTCTACAAAGTATGTTTTGACGGTGCTTTGGTACTGGATTTTGAATTTTAAATTGCGCGAAGAAACCGGGGTAGTATCATATAAGCTGGGGTCATTTAAGCGGTAATCTAAGTAATAAATACCGGCGTTAAAATCCATATTTACATACGTAGGATATACAAAATACGGGCTGGCAAATTGCTGGCCGTTGGCATCTTGCAACTGCAAGATGAAGTTGCCTTTCCCGTCGTCGGGTGTAATCTTTTGGGCGCCAATGTTGTAGTAAGTTTTAAGCTCCATTTTATTGGCGGTTTCATCCGCGTTGGTAACTACCGAGCGGTCATTGGGGGTTTTAATAAATTTAATGGTCCCGGCGGTCCCCATTTCTTCGCTTAAGCGTTTGCCTTGCGTATTTAAGTAATCTACCGCCAGGGCCGCATCGGCCTTAATAGAGCGTTTGAACGTAATTAAACCTTGGGCATAGTCAATGGTATAGTCAATCCCGCGGGTTAACAGTTCCCACTTAGCTTGATAGGCCCCGCCGCCCAAGGCATCTTCGGCCGTTTTATCCACGGGCACGTAGGTATAAGAGGTGGCGTTATTATCCAAATAAATTTCTTCCGTACCGGCCGAAATACTGCCCATTTTGTTGCGCCAATCAATATACGCGGCGCCACTGACCACCGGCACTTCGCTTCCGTCTTCTTTTTTAATGGGTTTTACGTTACCGCCAAACGTCAAATCGTAATACGTGCGGCGTACATAGTTTTTATCATCCAGCGAAATAATTTCCGATACACTGCTACCCACAAAGCGTTTTTGCTTGCTGGACCCTTTGGTTTGCGAGCCGATTAAATACAAGTTGGCGTTTTTGTGTTGCAAGTGCATTTTAGCACCAAAGAGTTGCTTTTCGTACGATATAAACTCCGTTTGCGGCAGTGCCAAGTCAATATCGCCAAATTCGGCCAGTTGTACCAGTTCGCCGGGTTTACCGCGGTAGGCTACGGAAATCGTTTTTTCTTCTTCGCGCTGGTCGTCATAGTCAATATCCACAAACACGCGGTCCAAAATTTTACCCTGCATTTTGAGCTGAAGTTGCTGATTCATTTCCACCACGTGGTCGTTGCGGTTTTCAACGGTACTGTTCAGGTCCGACTTGTACTTTTTGCCTTTCATATTCAGCCCCAGCACATAGCGCCCGGTTAAGGCAATGCTGGTGCCGTAAAGCGGCAGGGACAAGGTGGGGTTAAGCAAGGTTAAATCGGGGATGGGCTCGGGCTCTTTATCCAAGGTGTATGCCCCTTCTACCGAGGTAACCGCCTGGCGCCAAAATTCGTTGGAATAGCGCAGTAACTGGGCATCATCGGGCGGTTCTTCCAGGGAGAGTTCCTTCTCGCGGGCGGCTTGTTGTTCTTCTTCAAAGATATCGTACTCGTTTTTATCCACCAAGCTGTACGGCAGGCTTTGCGCCCCCGCCATGGGTGCGCAAAACACATTGAAAAAAATAATAGTGGCAAGTAGTAGCCGCAATGCTTTCATAAGAAGCAATAAACCCTCATTTTTCATTTTATAAATTATCGTACGCGCGCGCCAGTAAAAAAACAACTTTTCCCCCCGCGCGCCCTCATATTTTGTTAAAATTGAGGATATGCACCTAAGCATTTTTACCAAATACATTGCCAAAAACCTGCTCACGCTGTTTGCCGGGGTGCTGGGGATACTGACGTTTGTGATTTTTATGAATCACTTTATCCGCGTGCTCAACATAGCCATGAACTACGGGACTAGCTGGGGGTGGGTGTTTTCCTCATTATTAAATTTAGTGCCCGATGTGTTTTGCTTAAGCGCGCCGATGGCGTTTCAAATTGCTATTTTACTTACACTTACTTCTATGAGCGAACAAGGCGAACTGATTGCCTTGCGCGCGGCGGGGTTTTCGTTTAAAGAAATTGTCCGCCCGCTGGCCGGATGCGCGGTTATTTTATCGGTTATTTTAATCATAATGAGCAACTGGATTACCCCGCGCAGTTACAAACGCGTGCTCAATCTGCGTACCGAGGCCCGCAGCAAAATTACCAAAGTCAATTTAGAGCCCCGCACCCTGTTGGACCTGGGCGAATGGACCCTGTATGTGGAAGATTTAGACCCTAAAACCGGCGAGGCCAAGCAAATCCAACTCATTAAAAAAGACGATTCCGGCGCGTTGTCCACCAAAGTAAACGCCACGCACGGCAAAGTAATTGTAAACGACAAAGCCATCGGCCTGGCCTTGCAAGACGGCCAAATGCAACGCCTGGACGGCAAGGACCCCTCCGCCTTTATAGCCGCCAATTTTGACGATTACACCCTGCACATTTCGCTTTTCCGCAACAAAACGCGCGAGCTACGCGTGGGGGAAATGACCACCACCAAGCTACTACGCCGCTTGCACAGCGTACCTTTAGACAAAGCCACCCGCAACGAATACCGCACCGAAATCAGCATGCGTAACGTAATGGCACTTTCGCCCTTGATTTTACTCATTGTCAGCTGCCCGATTGGGTTTTCGCTGGGTAAACGCACCAACAAAGGCTGGGGCATGGCGTTTAGCGTGGTAATCATTTTTTCGTTCTATTTACTGATGACATTAGGCATTTCCGTCGGCAAAAAGATCGGCTGGCTGGCCTATCCCGGCCCGTGGTTGCCCGTGGTAGTGGGCGCCTGGGTAGGGTGTTATTTGTGGAAAAAGAGGTTAAATATTTAATGCGCCTGTACCGTTATATTGCCCGCAAATTTTGGGGACCGTTTTTCTTTGCGTTAGGCATTTTTACCACCCTGGTGGTGCTGGGGGACATTTTTGAAAAAATGAAGAACCTCTCCAACGGCACTACCACCGTGTGGGATTTGCTGGCTTATTCAGCCTGCACCTTCCCCAACTGGCTGACGACCATTATGCCCGTGGCGTGTTTGCTGGGTGCCATTTCCGTCATTAGCGAAATGGTTTCCAACGGCGAATGGACCGCCTGTGTGGCGGGCGGGTTTTCCCCCAAACAACTTTTTAAACCCATTATTGCGTGTATTTTAATGGTGGTAGTGGGTACCATGCTGGTGCAGGAATTTATCGTCCCCTCTTTGAACTTAAAAGCAAACGAAATTTATTACACCCGCGTCAAACCGGCCGCCGGCTTTAACCCACACGTGGAAAACAACGTAGTTATTAAAATTTCCCCCTACCAAATGCTGTTTGCCAAACAGGTGGATATTTCCAAGGGAATTATGCACCAGGTATCGCTGGACACTTACAACGACCGGTGGGATATTTCCACCCAATTCATTGCCCGGCAAATGACGTGGGACCCGCAACAACAACGTTGGCTCTTGCAAGACGGCATTGAACGCACGTTTTTGAGCGACATGGACACGACGGAAGAATCTTTCACGGAAAAAATTGCCCCGTTTACCACCCCGCCGCAACATATGGCCGTTAATAAAGCCGAAGATAAACTCTTAAGCATCCGCGATTTGACCACTAAAATCAATTTCTACAGCCAAAGCGGCCTTTCACACTACGCGGCCGAAACCAACCGCCAAGCCAAGTTGGCTACACCGTTTGTAACGGTGGTGATGTGCCTGTTGGGTATGCCGTTTGCCATTAGCACCCGGCGCAAGAGCAAAATTTTAAATATTATTGCTTCGCTGGTCATTGCGTTTACGTTTTGGTGGCTCATTTCCATGGTTACGTCTATGGGCCAAAACGGCTACTTAAACCCGTATTTGGCCGGCTGGGGCCCGGTACTTATTTTCGGCGCGGCCGTATGGGCCGAATTTAAGTGGATGAAGTTATAAGGTTCCCCGTTCATTTAATTCATCACACAATTTTTTTTGAATGGCACTGGCTTCATTCCCGCTATCATATTTGCATTTAATATGGGCAGGGTCGGTTTGTTGAATATAAATCAAATATCCATTGGGCTTACGTACGGCCAACGCTAAATAATTAAAAAAATCATCTCCGGATTTAGTACCATTAGGCGCATAGACAAAGTAGGTTGTGTCCCTTCTATTATCATGCCAACCTCCCTTGATTCGAGTACCTAAATCAATATCCAGTTTATCCAGATCTTTCGGCCCCAAATAATGACCATTGGCCAAGTAATAAACTTGATGCGCTTGTGCAATCGTCCGCACATTAGCTACGGCTTCTGCCATACGGCTTTTTTCCACAGCACGTTGGTATTGCGGCACCGCCACCGCTGCCAAAATGCCGATAATTAAAACAACTACTAACAACTCAATAAGCGTAAACGCCGCTTTTGAGCAAAAACATCCTTTAAAACAGCTTCCTTTCATACTACGTACTCCTCCATTTATACAAGTTCTTCTTTCGTTATACCTCAATATAACAAAAAAAAAAAACAAGTCAAGGCCCCGAGCCGGGGCGGCCAATGTCCGCGCCGAACGTTTACATAAAAAACTTTTAGTAAACCCCCGCGAGAAGTTTCGCAAACCGGGCTCCTCGCGGTTGTTTATGAACAGCGCGCTCCCATACGTACGGCGCGGGAATGCCCGTGCGGCAAGCACCCGCGAGAGGCACAGCAAAAGTTCGGATGCTAAAAAGGCCCACCTTTTTTTTGGGCCTTTAGACCCTTGTTTTGCAAAAAGGTTTGGCTTACAATAAAAGTAGAAGTTAAGCTAAAAAACAAGGAGACACGTATGATTACACTAAACAAAAAAGTCCTAGGTTCAGTTCTTGCGGTAGGTTTGCTGATTGCCTCTTTTGGTTTGGCGAATGCCCAAAGCGGTATTCCGCGGTATTATCAAGACCATTACAACCATGCCAACCAAGTATTACAGCAAGAATATCCCGCCTTTTTGACGGCATTTGAATCTTTCCAAGATGAAATTAAAAACATTGATTCTGCCAACAAACAGGCCCAACATGAAGCCCTGATGCGCTTCTTCCCGTCGCTTAAAGAATTGGCGAACATGGATTCCTATGTGGCCCACAGTGCCGATAAGTTTGGCGTTATCTGGACGTTGCAACTTGAAGTGTTAGTTTCCCACTTTGTGTTGGATTTACCGACGGCCGACAACCAAACCACCAACTTGCATGATGTAGTTTTTGACTCGTTCAGAGTGGAATTAGCCAATGGTGATGCGGCGGGCATTTTATCCGAAGAACAAATCATGAAAAAACACAATATGAGCCGCGAACAAGCCCAAGAAGTACGCGACGTATTGCACAAATTATATCGGACCGACGCCCTGTTATAAGTAACATATTGCACAAAAAAGCGGGTAAGAAAAGTCTTACCCGCTTTTTTTAGGTAACAATTTGTTATTTAAACCGTTCAATAGCCGTAAGCAAATCGTCGGTATCAAAGGGCTTATACAGCACGCCGTCCGCGCCCAAGCGTTGGGCCTCGGCCAAAATGGTTTCCTGGCGCATGCCGGTTACTAAAAGCACTTTGGTCTGAGGGGCAATTTGCTTTAACTTGGCCAACATATCCAGGCCGTTCTCCGTAGGGAAAAACACGTCCAAAAGCACCAGCTCGGCTTTGCTTTTTTCCAGCAGACTAAACAACTCGCGCGAGCTACCCGCCTCTAACACCACCTGATAGCCCGACGACTCCAACACGTTTCTCAAAGCACTTCTTAAAATCACCGAATCATCTACTAACGCAACTTTCATTTTTCACTTACTCCTGCCAATTTAGCCCCCAAATCTAACAGGGCCTGGGTTTCTTTTTTAGTTGCGGTTTCACTGTAAATACGCAACAAAGGCTCCGTGCCCGAGGGGCGGATTAAAAGCCAGTCGTCATTATCCAACACCACTTTTAGGCCGTCTAAGGTGTTCATTTCGGCCACTTTGTGCGTGCCGATTTTCTTCGGCATTTTTTTGCGTAGTTTTTCCGCAAAAGCCGCCTTATCCACAGGCTTAGTCAGTTTAAAATCTTTCCGCTGATAGACCGATGCCCCATACTCTTTTACAATATCAGCGCACAACTCACTGGCTTTTTTGCCGCTCTCGGCCATCACGTTTAAAAACGCCAGTGCCACGGCTAACCCGTCGCGGTCGGCCAGGCCGCCTTTCCAGGCAAACCCGCCAGCCTCTTCCACACCAAAGGCCACGTCGTCTAAATTCATGCGTTCTGCCACACTTTTAAAACCCACATTCACTTCTTCAAAGCGCATTTCGTGCGCGCGGGCAATGCGTTTTAGCAAAAACCCCATAGACACCGTTTGCACAATGTTGCCGGTCAGTTTTTTATGCTTGATAAAATAATCACACAGCACGGCCGCAATAAAACACGGGGTTAAATAGGTTCCTTTTTCGTCTATGAGGGCCACACGGTCGCCGTCGCCGTCAAAGGCAATGCCCAGGGCGGCTTTCTTTTCCACCACGGTTTTTTTAAGGTCCGCCAAATTCTTTTCCACCGGCTCGGGCTGTACGCCGCCAAACACGGGGCTATGCTCACTACGCAAAGCAATCACTTGCTTAGCGGGCAGGAATTTTTCCAAATACCCCGCGGCCGCACCGTGCATATAATCCACGGCCACTTTGCCTTTAAAGTTTTTGAGCTTTTTGGTATTAACGCGGGTGGAAAGGTATTTAAAATAGACGTCAGTTAAATCTTTTTCTTCAGCTTTTTGACCGTAAAGTTTTAAGACGGAATTTTGCCCAATGAGCTGTTCCATATCGCGCGTGATACGCGCCGGGGCCGAACGCCCGGCAATTTTTACCTTAATCCCGTTAAAATGCGCGGGGTTGTGGCTGGCGGTTACTACAATGGCCATCCAGCATTTATTTAAGGTAAGCACCGAGGCCACCGGTGTGGAAACCGGCCGGTCCGACAGCACGACATCAATTTTATTAGAGCGGAAAATAGAGGCAATATCGGCGGCAAATTTGTCGGACATAAAACGCCGGTCATACCCCACAAAAATTTTAGGCATTTTACCGTTTTCCAGCACGGGGGCGTTGCCGTTAATGTAATCGGCCATGGCTTGGGCTAATAAATAGACGTTTTCAAATGTAAAATCCCACGCAATAATACCTCTCCAGCCGTCGGTACCAAATTTAATTGTTGCCATAATATCTCCTTATATAATTTCTGTACTGGTGGAGGTGGGGGGATTCGCACCCCCGTCCGAACATCTTTTCCTTTGGGGCTCTACAAGTTTATCCTTGCTAAGTACGAATAGCTAAGCGCAAGGAAGCACGCTATCCGTTTGGTCCGTTTGTCTTAAACGCCTAGGACGGCCCGCGCCAGCGGCGTTGCATCCCGTGAATTTGACCGCCGTTCTTTGCCGCACAGGAAACAGCAAAGAGGCAGTGGACTAAGCGTTAGCCCAAGCGACTTGATTGTCGTTAGTTATTTTTTTGGCCCTATTTTAACCGGCCTGGCCAACCGGTACTTGCTCCTCAAGGGCAACAGATACCCGTCAAATCTAGGACACCCCCGAAGTACAGAAATTGTCAAATAGCAAAATTAAGCATTATATTGTATCATTTTCTTATAGCAATTTTGTAGCTATTTGAAAATAATTTTCGCGACGCGACCTTTTTCCCCGGCAACAATTTTCCAAAACCGGGCCATCTTGCCGTGACTTAGGCCTTGCGTACTTGCCGCGCTACGCGCGGTCCGGCAGACGTACGCTACGGCCTAACTTTTCCCGTCAACCTGTCCTCGGTTTTGAAAAATCAGCTTGCTTTAAGTTTTACGCGGTGCTTGGGGAAACGCTGATTTATAGTAACTATTTTATGAATATGTACACCACCACTAAACCCACTACCTATTTAATAGACGGTTGCAACCTGGTGCGCAGTTTCCTCTACGAATTTGCCCGCACCGAGGACGAAGTAACCACCGATTTTTTGGACTTCTTGGAAGATATGTCTGATGACCCGCGCTATAGTATGCACACCTATGAGGTCATTTTTGACGGCACGTTCCGCCCCATGGGCCCCTTGTACCGTGCCGGGGTACATATCAGCTTTGCCGAGGAAAACACCGCCGACCAAGTAATTTACGAGCGCGCCAGTTACGCCGCCCAAACGGGCCAGCGCGTAATTGCGGTGACGGACGATAGGGCGTTACAAGAAGATTTAAAGGCGCTCGGTGTAAAAGTGCTGTTCTGCCGCAAGTTTTACCATAGTTTTAAACCCAGTGAGAAATAAAATATAATAAGGTCATAATAAAAAAGGCTGGCAAAACCCAGCCTTTTTTATTATACTATAGGTACAATTTTACCTGTTTTTGGAACCGTATGCAGAATACGGAGTGTTTGGAAACAAACCCTTATCGCGTCCAAAAACAGCCGATTAAGGCACAGTATCATTTGGCTGATCCCCGAATGGTACTGTGCCGAATGCTTATCATTTTAATGATAGGCTACGGCTGTTTTGTGACAAGACTGCGATAAGGCTTGGCATAACATAGCCGTTTTTGTTGGGGTTTCATAAGCGGGAAATTAAAAACAAAAAAGAGGAAAAACTTATGAAACAAAATGTAAACGTAGTCATTTGTCCCCCTTGCGGGGAAAACGTCGGCTTGCCGACAAAAAGGGGGGCCTATAAGGCATTTTCCTTAATTATCCCCTCCATCGGTCCTGCGGACCACTTCCTCCGCAAGGGAAGAAGAAAAAATGGTTTTACCCTCATTGAGTTGTTAGTCGTCGTGTTAATTATCGGCATTTTGGCAGCGGTCGCCGTGCCGCAATATCAAAAAGCCGTCATGCGTAGCCGGTACGCCACTTTAAAAAATATGACCAAAAGCATTGCCGACGCGCAAGAAGTGTATTATTTAGCCAACGGCCAATACGCTACCCGCTTTGACAAGTTAGACATAAACATCGGCGGCACCCCCGCAAATTCAGCTGACTCCCAACGCAATTTTGATTGGGGAACATGTAATTTAGATACAACAAATTGCATTCATTGTACCAACTCTCTTATTCAATTAAAATATATGATTTATTATTCTACTGTTCCCAACCCTGAAAAAACATACTGCACTCCGATGGGGAGTGAAGAATCTCGTCCTTTACAACACCAACTCTGCCAACAAGAAACAGGCAGTTCCACCTATGAAGGTACCTATCGTTACCCCTATGTAAAATAATCTTGCACACATTGTCCAAATTTTTGCTATAATAAATGTGTATTAAGAGGGCTGGTGGCGGAATGGCAGACGCGACAGACTTAAAATCTGTTGGCCGCAAGGCCGTGGGGGTTCAAGTCCCCCCCTGCCCACTTAACAATCTGCCAAAACTAAACCCACCAGTAGTAAAATAATGATTAAAGATATTGTACGCACGCTTACTAGCTCCGTTAGTTGGGTAAGCACCGTGCTTCCTTTAGGGTTAAAATTTGCTGCTGCGGGTATGCTCATTGCGGCGGTATTGTTCTTTTTTGATTGCTTCAAAACCGGCATGTTTTTTATGGTCATAGGCGTGTTTTGCGCCTATTTCTTCCGCGACCCTAACCGCCATGTGCAGTTTGCCGACGACGAAATTGCCTGCCCGGCCGACGGAACAGTAATGTCCATCAACACCGAGGACGACCCCAACTCCGTCGTCGTGCGCATTTTCCTGTCCATTTTTGATATTCACGTGCAACGCTCCACCATTAACGGTAAAACCGGCGATATTTTCTACAACAAAGGCACGTTTTTATTTGCCGATAACCCCGACGCCGTGAAAAACGAGCGCAACCTTATTCAACTGTTTAAAGACGGTGACCCGTCCAAATTTGCCCACGTGGAACAAATCACGGGCGCCATTGCACGGCGCATTGAGTGCTGGGTCCACCCGCACGAAGAGATCAAGCAGGACCGCCGCTTAGGGCTGGTGCGTTTTGGTAGCCAAGTGGCCGTGTATCTGCCTAAAGACAAAGTACGCGTAATCGTCAAAAAAGGCCAAAAAGTGCAAGGCGGTATTACGGTACTAGCGTTGTGGAAATAGGGGGTTTTTATGCAAAGCGAACATAACGGAACTACCAAATTTGCCATTGCGGCCCCTTCCTTATTTACGCTGGGTAATTTAGCGTGTGGGTTTTTCTCCATTTTAGCAGCCACCAAGGGCAATTTTGCCCACGCCGGGTGGCTGATTTTAATTGCCGCCGTGTTTGATATGTTTGACGGCCGCGTGGCGCGGCTACTGGGCGGGGAAAGTGAATTTGGCATTGAAATGGATTCGCTGGCCGACGCTATTTCTTTTTGTGCGGCCCCGGCGTTTTTGATGTACTTTATGGTACTCAAACAGCAACCCTTGTGGGGCGCGCCGATTGCGTGTGTTTACACGTGCTTTGGCGTACTGCGTTTAGCTAAGTTTAACGCCATGGCCCACGCGGGCGAGGGCTCCAAAAAGTATTTCTGCGGTCTGCCTGTGCCGGCCCCGGCCGCGCTCCTCGCGTCGTTTGCTATTTCTTATACGATTATGCAAGGCAACGGCGCCGGGCATAACATTGCGCTGGTGGAAACATACGTTACGCACCTCTATAATTTTGTGTGGTTTATGATGCTCGTTTTGGCCTTGCTCATGGTATCTAATGTACCGTACGCCGCCTTCAAAGCCAAACGCGAAAAGAAATTCAGCCCCTGGTTTTTGCTACTGATTGTGTTTTTGGTAGTAATGCTGATTAAATTCCCGCAAAATGTAATTTTGGTAGTATTTTCGCTCTACATTTTGTTTGGGTTATTGGCGGTGCTCTACCGCGCGTTTTTAGGTATTAAAATAGAGAAGTAGTTTTTTTGCTTGCGAATACGAACTGTCAGTTTGCAAATTTGAGCCCCCGCACTCCGCGGGGCTTTTTTATGCTATACTAAAAGAAATACTTTTGAGGAGTTATTATGAAAAAATTGGTTTTAGTATTGATAGGAATTAGTTTTCTAAGTGGGATTATTTTGTACAATAAAACTCGTTGTACTATAGAGGGAACATCTTGCTCTATAATTGTGTCTGCCATACAAAACAATGATACTACGCTACTTTCAAAACTTGGGATTTCTGTTATAATGAAAAAGCATTTTCTCGATGGTGGTTCTGTAGCTTACACCCTCTCTAATGGAGTAACTGTCTTTCAAAAGTGGAATTCGATGGGAGCTGATATGGGCTGGGGAAATACTACTATCTCGTTTCCCAATGGAAGAAAATTTGTACTTAAGAAAAAACACAACAAATCCGAATCAGATTCTATCCCAACAATACTACACCGATTGCCGCCACCAGATTGTGTCGTAAACCGTATGCTTTGCAAAAATCTTACACAAGAATTAAATAGATTTTTCAAAGACAAACATAAACTTGAACTGTACACCCAAAAATCGACGGACATGGAACTTAAGGGATTTCAATCATTGCAACGTCCACAAGGTCGTCCACTAGGCGCACCCACGGACTACAAACCGTCTAGCAATTTACAAGAAAATGATTACTATATAGAAAAAAATTGCGATGAAGAAGATTTGTGCTCTTATTCAATAAGACCTTCTGATACAAAAATTATAGGCGTTTGCGCAGAAAACCGTCAACAAAACGGAGAAACCTATACATATACCTTAGAAGACGGACGTACCTTGTTATTTAACTGGAAACCGGATGACCCCGAACACGGGTTTTTAACCGTAACCGAAACGGACGGTACTCAAAAGAAATTTGATCCGCAAGGCAACCGCGTGAATTAACACGCAGGGTTATTGATATAAATTCTATTCCCCCCGCCCCGTGCGGGGGTTTTTGTTTGTGCTGTTGCTGCCGTTGTAGGTCAGGCATTGCCTGACAATGCCCCGACTAAGGGGCATCCATTCCTTAATAATTTGTACAATAACACTATGAATTATAAACGTTTATTTATTCCTAATTCTATTGTATTTATTACAGCTGTAACATACCACAGAAAACCCATTTTAATTTCCCATATTGAACTATTGCGCCAAGCATTTCACGCGGCAAATACCAAATATCCTTTTGAACTGATGGCCTTTATTGTAAACCCGGACCATTTTCACATTCTCATCAAGCCAACCGATATCAACACTTATCCTAAAATTATTGGAATGATTAAACGCACATTTACGAAATTACTACCTGCGGGACATTCTTTAAATATCAACCGTGAAGCCAACATTTGGCAACGGCGTTATTGGGAACATATTATTAAAAACGATACCGACTTACAAAAACACCTGGATTATATTCATTATAACAGCGTAAAACATACAGGGATTGCCCCGAAAGATTGGCCGTATTCGTCCTTTCGTAAATTTGTGGAACAAGAATGGTACGAGTTGGAATGGTATAACGTGGACGACAAAAACCAAATTGCAACTTGGAATATGGAATAAAGTATTTTTATGGAGGCCCCTAACGAGGCATTGTGTTTTTATAAGCCTCTTACGAGGCTTTGTCAGGCAATGCCTGACCTACAACAACCAATTTATCCAAAAAATACCACCCAAAACGAATTTGTTTTGGGTGGTGTGCGTAAAATACAACTTCGCGTCCGCTGTTCCAATTAACGTTTGGAGAACTGGAAGCGTTTGCGGGCCCCCGGCTGCCCCGGTTTCTTGCGTTCCACCATACGCGGGTCGCGCGTTAAGTAACCGGCTTTTTTCACAGCCTTTTTGAGGTCTTCGCCCAGCTCAGCAATAGAGCGGGCAATCGCGTGGCGCAAAGCACCGGCTTGCGAGGATACCCCACCGCCGACTACTTTGGCTTCTACGTCGTAAGATTTATCCAGCCCCGTCACGGCTAAAGGCGCTTTCACAGCGGCTTTGCAACGGGCGTGGTTGCCAAAATATTCATCTAAACTTTTGGCGTTTACGGTAATGTTCCCTTTGCCCTTTAACAGTTCAACTTGGGCAACGGAGGTTTTACGTCTTCCGGTTTTCAAATTTGCAGTGTTCATAAGTTATTCCTCTTATTTACCAAAGCGCTCCGTAAATTCGTGCGCTTCGCCGGCGAACAAGCGCAGGCGTTTAAGGCGCGGGGCGCGCAGTTTGTTTTCATCCAGCATGCGTTTTACGGCCAGTTCCAGCACGCGGGTCGGGTTGTTTTCCAAGACGCGTTTTACCGGGGTTTCTTTGCCGCCTTTGGCATAGCCGGAGTGCGAGAAATACACTTTTTGTTCCAATTTTTTGCCGGTGAGTTTTACTTTAGCGGCATTGGTAACAACTACAAAATCCCCACAATCCATATTGGGCGTATAGGTTTTTTTGTGTTTACCCATTAAGAGGACGGCCACACGGGTGGCGAGTCTTCCCAGGGTTTGACCGCTGGCGTCAATGTGATGCCATTTGCGGCTGGTTTCTACTTCCTTGACGGAAGGTAAGAATGTTTTCGTCATAGTTTTTTATTTCTACCTTTTGTAATTAGTCACGCGGAGTGGTGGCCGCGTGCAAATGACTCGTGGTTTTGTTCCTGTATATTATATAAAAATTTGAAAGACTTGTGTAACTTTTATAAAGAAGCAAGTACTTGGGCAAACAACTTTTCAATTTCTTCCAGGCTGTCCAGGCGCACAAATTGGGCGCGCACCTCAGCCGCGTTAGGGAAGTTACTAATCCAATACCCGGCCGTTTTGCGCGAGCGGTTCACGCCAATACGCTCGCCATAGTAGGCCACATTTTCGCGGATGAGCGCCCGGTAAATTTCCAGGCGTTTTTGAGCCGTAATAGGGGCCACCGTTTGCCCGTTAAGCCCTGCGGCAATATCCTCAAAAATAAACGGGTTGCCAATGGCGCCGCGGCCAATCATCACGCCGGCACACCCCGCGTCCAAAAACTGCCGCGCCACGCCGGCATTTGTCACGCCCCCATTGCCAATCACGGGGATATCCACCGCCGCACACGCCTCTGCAACCGCGGCAATATTCGGTGCCCCGGTGTGTACGTCCACTGCGGCCCGCGCATGGAGCGTAACAGCCGCGGCCCCGGCACTTTGTGCAAGTTTCGCCAAACGCACGGCCAAAAGCTCTTTGTGATTTAGGGCAATGCGGGTTTTAAGCGTAACGGGGATTTGCACGGCTTTTACGGCGGCCTCAAGTAAGCGCCCCAATTTGAGTTCGTCTTTCATAAGCACACAGCCCGCACCGGCTTTGTTGATTTTTTTAACCGGGCACCCGGCATTTAAATCAATGATATCGGCCCCGCATGCTTGTGCTTGCCGGGCGGCCTGTGCAATAGTTTGTTCATCCGCGCCAAAAATCTGCATAGAAACGGGGTGTTCTTGGGGTGCCACGGTAAGCATACGCCCGCTTTTAGGGTTGCCGTAGTGTAAGGCGTGGGCGGATACCATTTCGGCACACACAATGCCGGCCCCGCCTTTCAAACACAAAATACGAAAGGGCGTATCGGTAATGCCGGCCATGGGCGCCAAAAGCAAGTTATTAGGCGCGGTAAACGCGCCGATTTTTAGCGGGTGAATATAGCTCATTGAACTTGTTTCCAGCGATCCTTTGTCGGGGGAACTTCCACGGTTTTTTGCCGCACGATACAACTACGCATAATTTGGCGTGCCTCTACAAAGGTGCTTTTAAATTCCAAGGCATTGATAAACTCGTCGTGGCCAAAGCCGCCGGCCAAAATATGGTCGGTCACGGCTACACGATGGGTGGCTTCGGGGCGGACAATACGCCCATTATCCAAGGTTACGCGCGTAATACGTTTGCCGTTGGCTGTTTGTGCATACTGCACGGTAAACCCGGCAATCTGCGGGAAGTTATCTTGTGCATTTAAAGAGGCTTCCAACGCTTTAATAAGGGCGGAGCCTTTCATGGTAACAAACGTAATATTATCACCGTACGGGTAGGTTTTGTAAAGGTCAAACTCAGTAATGGGGCCGGCCGGCAAAGAACTGCGGATAGAAGCGGCATTTAAGATAGCACCGTCTAGCTTAGCAAACTTATGCACGCATTGCGCCAGCAATCCCCCCAACGGCGATTGGGCCGTAAAACTGGTGGTAATTTCCTGCGCGGCTTTGGACAACGGCTTATCCATCTGTTTGCGCGTGGCACTAAGTAATTGGGCGGCTTGGTCGGCCAAGGTTTCGTCCTCGCCGTATTTACTTTTTAACAGCGGCTCATCGGTAAATTGCACTTCTTTAAGTTGGTTGTTTTTATCAAACTGCAAAGAAAGATGCGCAATACTGTCCAACTTAGAGCCGGGATAAATAATGTAGGTATGATTGATAAATTCGCTTTCGGGGGTTTCGCTGTCCTGGTTGGAGCTTAAAATCAGGTCAATACCTTCTACTTCGGCGGCTAAGGAAGCGTTGCCACCGCCGGTAGCCGTATCCATCCCCAACGAACTAAGCACCACTATTGCCTGCACGCCTTTTTCTTTTAACAAGTCCACCATTTGCTGGGCGGTTTTCACCGGGTCCAGCACGGTTAAACCGGGCAGACGTTCCTGCCTTTGCCACGGGGCAATCAGCCCGATAATACCAATTTTAATGCCATTTACGGTACGGATTTGGTAGTCGTGCAAGGGCCAAGGGATTTGGTTATCCAGCCGCAAGTTAGACACCACAAACGGGTAATCCAATTCTTTGACAATGTTGCGTGCGGCCGGCCAGCCGTAGATTAAATCTTTGTCCGTAACCGTTCCGGCCGTAAAGGGTAATCCTTTGGCCAGGGCGGGCACATAGGCCCCTTTAAAAAGAGTCCCCTCGGCGCTGGAGCCAAACCAGTTCCCACCGTCAAACAGTAAGAAAGGCTCCGTACGCGCCTGCAGAAAATTTTTCAGTACGCCGTATCCGCCGGCCTCTTGGTTATCCAGCCGCGGTTCGGGGCGGGAGAAATAAAATCCTTCCACGTCGGCCGCAAAAAACACATCCAGGGTTTTGCGTTCCCCGCACCCAAACAGCGCTAAACATATCAAACAACAGGCCCACCCGGCGCGCATATCAGTTAATTTCTTGAATACGGCCCGTTTGCGGGGCGGATACTTTGCCTTGGCTCAAAGCTTGTTCCATTAAATCGCGGATAGAAGCAGTACCCACTTGTTTTTTGGCATCCGCTGGGATTTTGCCGAAAAGGCTCCCTTCACTGCCGCCGCCCGCGATATAAGTATTAGTGGCAATGGTATATTTCTTTTTATTTTCCAGCGGTTTGCCTTCAAATAAAATTTCAATATCTTTAATATTGCCTTTTTTGTCCTTTTTGTAGGTAATTTGCAGGCCGGCATACGTAAATAAACTACGTGGGGCAAAGCCGTTTTTAATAAACCGTTTTAAAAATTTACCATCCACGGTAACCAGGGTAACGGTATTATCAAACGGGTGCACGTCAATTAAATCACGCTGGGTAATAGGGCCCTTAGGCATATCCACGCGCGTGCCGCCGTTGTTGTGAATGGCAATCGGCGCCCCGCTATAGGCTTGCATCAGGTCGGCAATCCAGTCGTTTAAAGGAGAGTCCAGCTGATCGTCGCGCACCGGCATTTTGGATAAAATTTCGGTCGTTTCCCCAACCGGGGTATCGACATTCGGCTCGCGCAAAGATTCCACATATTTTTTCATTTTTTTATCTTCGCCCACATTGGCTACAATCAGCGGAATAATTTGTGACTGGGCCGAAACGAACTTGCCGGTTTTATCATCGGTTTCTACGGACACCTTGCTCACAAAATCTACATAGCACCCGCTTTCCACAAACAGCACTCCGTTGATTTTGCGGTTTTGCACAATTTTATGCGCGTGGCCACCTAGCACTATATGCACCCGCCCGCCAAACTCTTTGGCAATGTCTGCCAAGTACGAGTGCGCGCCGTGTTTATCGTCGGCAATAGAGTCATGTGCCAACACAATGACCACATCGGGGTTTTGTTTTTCTACTTCGCTCAGTGCATTGCCCAGGGCTACTAACGGTTTGCTGAAATAATAGCCGTCGGCCGGGTTGGTAGGTGTGCGGTTGCCCAGGCCGATAATGGCAAATTTGACGCCGTTTTTCGTTACAAACGTATAAGGCAAAATATGCGGCGGATATTTTTGGGTATCTTTCTCAAAGAAGTTAGCGGCCAACATAGGGAATTTCATTTCCGCTACAATCGCCGGGAAGTTGGCGGCTTTAAAGTCAAATTCGTGGTTGCCCAGGGTGGTGGCGTCGTACCCCATTTTATTCATCATTTGTACGGCTTTTAAGCCTTTGGAACGGCTTGTTTCCACGGTACCGTTGGAAAAGTCCCCACTGTCTAACAACAGATAGGGCTGGGGGCCTTTTTTCAGCACACTTTCTAAAGCGGCAAACCCGCCTACCCCGTGGCGCGGGAAGAAAAACCCGTGCGTATCACTGGTGTGATAGACCGTAGTTGTTTTAGCCAACAATAAAAACGGCGTGAGCAAAACAACGCTAAGCAAACTAAGTTTTTTCATGTGTGTTCTCCTAGGGTACTACGCCATGCGCGAAAAAGGCGAAATTTCGCGCAACCGCTTGATAATAGCGGGAAGTTCTTTGAGCACTAAATCAATGTCCTCTTGCGTGGTCTGGTCCGAGAGTGAAAACCGGATAGACCCGTGCGCAAACTGGAACGGCACTTTCATGGCTCTAAGCACGTGCGAGGGTTCCAACGAGCCCGACGTACACGCCGAGCCGGATGAAGCGCAAATGCCAAAGTCATTTAAGTACATTAAAATAGATTCGCCCTCAATATACCCAAAGCTAATGTTGGTAGTGTTGGGCACGCGGTGTTGTGGGTCCCCGTTTACTTTTACGTCGGGGATTGTAGCCAAAATGCCTTGCTCTAAGCGGTCACGCAAGGCGGCTACTTTTTGCATGGTGCCGTCGGCCAAACGCTTCTGCGCCAGTTCACACGCTTTGGCCAGGCCGACGATATAAGGCACATTTTCGGTACCGGCGCGGCGTTGACTCTCCTGGTGGCCGCCCATGAGGTACGGCAAAAAGCGCGTACCGCGTTTAACGTACAACACGCCAATGCCCTTGGGGCCGTGGAACTTATGCGCCGAGAGGGATAGCATATCCACCCCCGCCGCTTGCACGTCCACGGGGATTTTGCCCCCCGCTTGCACGGCGTCGGTATGAAAGAGCGCGCCCTTTTCGTGGGCGAGTTTGGCAATTTGTTCAATCGGGAAAATGGTGCCCGTTTCACTGTTGGCCCACATGACGGAAACAAGGGCCGTATCTTCATCTAACACAGCTTTAAACTGGTCCATATCAAAGCGCCCCAGTTCGTCCACGCCAATATAATCTACGCGGTAGCCTTGCGTTTGCAGATAGCGCAAAGGCTCCATCACGGCCGGGTGTTCCACCGCCGAAGTAATGATATGTTTTTTGTGGCGGTTTGCGCGCACGGCGGCAAAAATGGCAGTGTTGTCGCTTTCCGAGGCGCAAGAAGTAAAAATGATTTCGTCGTCGTACTTAGCATTGATAAACTGTGCTACCGTGTGACGGGCTTTGTCAATGACGTGGCGGTTTTCGCCGCCAAACGTGTGGATGCTGGAGGCGTTGCCGTAACGCTCGCTAAAGTACGGCAACATGGCCTGCACGACGGCAGGGTCGCACTGGGTGGTGGCGTTATTATCTAAATAGACAACTTTTTGCATTAGGCTTGCTCCACCGTGAGGCCTTTAAACAAACGGTCTTGGAGGACTTTTTCAATAAAGTTTTTAAGCGTGCCTTGCGCACCGGCGCACCCACTGCACATGCCCGTCAGGCGCACTTTGACGACGTTGCCTTGCAAATCCACCAGTTCTACCGAGCCGCCGTCCATATTGAGTTTGGGGCGTACGTCTTCTTCCAGCACACTTTCAATGGCTTTGATTTTTTCTACTAAAGTCATTTGCTCGTAGGTTTTGGGGGCGGCTTGCGTGGGGATTTCGCACGCGCCGTTTACTTTGTCTAAAATTTTTTGAATTTCGCCTTTGCACCGGCCGCACGCGCCGCCGGCTTTGGTGAAATGCGTTACGTCTTCCACCGTGGTCAGGTGGTTGGTGCGGATGGCCTTAATAATGGCCTCTTCGCTCACGTTAAAACACTGGCAGACAATCTTTTCGGCCTCTTGCTCAAAAATCACGGGTTTGCCGCCTTGGCGGTAGCTTTGCACGGCGGCCTCTAAGGCCTCCATACCCATCACGGAGCAGTGCATTTTTTCGGCGGGCAAACTGCCCAGCGCGTTGGCAATATCCTGGTTGGTAATTTTGCTGGCCTCTTCAATCGTTTTACCTTTGACCATTTCGGTCAAAATGGACGACGAGGCAATAGCGCTTGCGCAACCGAAAGTTTCAAATTTAGCGTCTTCAATAACGTCGGTTTGTTTGTTTACTTTGATAGTTAGGCGCAGAGCGTCGCCGCAGACAAGGCTACCCACTTGGCCGGTGCCGTCTGCATTAGGGATAGAACCCACGTTGCGCGGGTGTTTAAAATGGTCCATGACTTTGTCGGTATAGTCCCACATAGAAATACTCCTTATATATTACTTATATTATAGCATTTATTGAAATAGCAGGTTTTATGTTATAATGTAGGTACAATTTTTTCCTGTTTTTGGAACTGTATGCGGAATACAGCGTACCGCAAACTGCGGCACAGTTAGGAGCCAAAAACAGCCGATTGAGGCACAACATAACGGACCTTCGAAACCCGTCGTGTTGTGCCGAGTGTTTCTTGTTTATACAGGAAACCACGGCTGTTATATAATGGGCTTGCCTAACTGGCCTAGGTATAATAGCCGTATTTTGTGGGTATTTCCAAAACAAAAAATTGAAACGAACTGAGGAGATACACCATGAAAAATAAAAACACCCGGCGGGGTTTCACGCTCATTGAGTTGTTGGTCGTCGTACTTATCATCGGCATTTTAGCCGCGGTCGCTGTGCCGCAATATCAAAAAGCCGTATTGAAATCACGCTTTACACAAGTGTTAACGAATGTTGATGCGCTTGTCAAAGCCCAAAAAGTTTATTATTTAGCGAACGGCACATATGCAACTGATGAAAATGAATTAGATGTTCAAATCACAACAGCAGACAATATATATTGTTGGGCTAATATATATCATAACAACCGAGTTTTGTGCCAACTAAAAAAAGGTGGTTCGCCCATTGTCTCTTTGGGAGTATATTTGCAAACAGGCAAAAAGAGTTGTACCACTTATTATCCCAATTATAAAGCAGCGGGTTTATGTGCTGATTTTGCAGGTACGGATGTTTATGATGATTCGGGATGTGGTACAGAAGCTCCTTGCCACACATATTCCTCGTTTAGTATGTAATGGCGTTTTTTTGCACCCATCCCTTAAATTTTTTACAATATAGCTATGGGTGCTTTTTATTTTATTTTTTGCCTGGTCGCATTTTTCATGCAAGTGGTGGCCGGGGCATGGCTTGTTAAATGTTTCCCGTCTATAGGCGTTAAATGGCCCTTACTTGTTATGGGGCTACTTAGCGCCGTGATGTTTGCCGGGTTTACCCTCACGCGCACCCACCAAACCGGCCTGTTTTGGCACGCACTTTACTATGTTGCCTACATTTATTTGGGGCTGGTGTTTTTGGCGTTTGCGCTAAGCATTGGGTTTTTTATACTGTTAATTTTGTTAAAAAGTTTTCACGTGAAAACTTTTTGGCTGTTCCCAGCTAGCTTAGTTACTATACTAACCGTATGGATACTAGCCTTTGTGGGTGGGTTTAGCACGCCCAAAGTAAAAAAAATACCCGTGCAAATCCCCGGCGCACCCAAGATGAAACTGGCCTTACTGTCCGACACGCACCTAGGCATGGGGGTATCCTTAAACCGTTTTGATAAAGTATTGCGCCAAATAGAGGCCGAAAACCCCGACGGGCTCCTGGTGCTGGGCGACGTGTTTGAATATGGCCCGCACCGCGAAAAGTATGCCGCCCGCTTGGCCCAAACTAAAACCCCGCTGGGCGCCTACGGCGTGCTGGGCAACCACGAGTATTACGTCGGCTATGGGGACAGTAAACAATTTTATAAAGATGCCAACGTGACCCTGTTGGAAAATACCGCCGCCGCCCTGCCTAACGGCGTGCAAGTGGCCGGGCTCAAAGATATCCGCACGGCGGGTGTTTCCGCGCGCGACGTGGAAAATTTACTCCGTAACCTAAACCCGGACAAACCGATTATTCTGCTCAGCCATACCCCCCTCTACGCCGAAGAGGCCGCCGCCCACGGCGCGGACCTGATGCTTAGCGGCCACACCCATAACGGGCAGTTATGGCCATTTAATTATTTGGTCAAACTCCAATTCCCGCGCGTGTATGGGATGCACGACGTAAACGGCATGCCGTTTTATATTACGTCGGGCGTGTTTTACTGGGGCATCCCCTTGCGGTTTTTGGCCCCGGCCGAAATTGTTATTTTAGAGGTCAACCCGTGAAAAAAACCCTGTGTGCGCTAATGTGTTTGCTGACGTTACCGGCATGGAGTGCGGTAAAATTTGAAGATTTATCGCCGCAGGAGCAACTCGGCCAAACCTTGGTGGCGTTTGTGGATGTGGACAGCGCCGAACTGGTGCGCCCAGCCATTGAGCAAGGCAAATTGGGCGGGGTGCTCATTCAGTGGGGTAATTATTCGTTTAAAGAAACGCGCCGCTTGGTGGATAAACTGCAAAGCTGGGCGGCCAAGTCCCCCCATAAAATACCGCTACTGGTGTCTATTGATTACGAAGGCGGCACCGTCTATACCCCTATTACCTTGGGCTTTGATTATTTGCCTACCAATATGCTTTTAGCCGCCAGCCAAGACGAAGAAAACGCCGCCGCCCTGGCCTATTTGGCCGGCCAGCAACTGCGCCGCGCGGGGGTGCATATCAATTTTTCGCCGGTGCTCGACGTAAACAGCAACCCGCGTAACCCGATTATCGGCGTGCGTAGTTTTGGCTCCAACCCGCAAACCGTTACCAAAATGGGCCTGGCCCTCATTAGCGGGTTTAAAGCCGCCGGAATTTTGCCCATTGTAAAGCACTTCCCCGGCCATGGCGACACGGCCATAGATTCCCACTACTCCGTGCCCGTGGTAAACGCCAACAAGGCCGAACTCAAACGCACGCATTTGGTGCCGTTTGCCGCGGCCATTAAACAGGGCGTGCCCGGTATTATGACGGGGCATGTGCTGTACCCGGCGTTAGATAACAAAAATGTGGCGTCGTTTTCTAAACCGATTTTACAGGGTTTACTGCGCCAAGAAATGGGGTTTAAAGGGCTCATCGTAACTGATAGTTTGGATATGAAAGGCGCTACCCAGTTCTGCACGATTGCCGGGTGTGCGGTGCGCTCGCTTGCGGCGGGGGCGGATATGGTGTTGTTGGGGCGCTACATTAAACCGCTTACGCTGTTTGACCAAATTAACGCCAAAGTGCAAGAACAACACGCCCAGCCCCACATTGCGGCGGCCGCCCGACATATTTTTGAAACCAAAAAACAACTGGGGCTTTTAGACGATACCCCGCATACGCTGCCCGCCCCTATTGAACGCGCGTATAAGCAAACCTTGGCCGAGCTAAGCAAAGAGGCCGTTACCCTGGTGCGCGATTACGACGGCTTGTTGCCGTTTTCCTCCCCCAAAGAACGCCCCACCGTGTGCACCGTATTTTTTGCCCCGGCCCGCTTTGCCGACCAACTCATGCACGTAAGCAAACCGTTTATGGAGCGTAACTACCGCGTGCGCACGTATAACGCCCCTTTAACCCCCAAAGAAAAAGATACCACCCGCGCCTTAAAATGTGCCGACGGGGCGGACCTGGTGGTAGCGGCCAGTTTACAGTGGGCCGACCGCGTGAATTTAAGCCAAAAACGTACGATTGAAAAACTCAAAGAAAAAGTGCCGAATTTGGTGCTACTCTCGGTCATGAGCCCGTACGATATCCCGCATTACCCCAAGATTGGCACAGTGTTAGCGACCTATGGCTTAAATGCGTTTGCTTTGCAGACGGCGGCGGATATTATTGTAGGCAATGCACAGGCCCAAGGCGTACTGCCCGTGGAACTGCCCGACCAAGCCCAGCGGCCCACATCTATGGCGCCGCGCCCGGCGGGCGAACGGCCTTAAAAAGACAACCCTATTAGGAATTTTTTTTGCGGCTTTCGCGCCAGTATTCAATGACAGCGGGAAGTACCGAAATAATGATAATGGCTACAATGACGTAGTGAAAACGCGTTTTGACGATGGGCAAATCGGCAAAGTAATAGCCCCCCAAAATAAATAGCAGTACCCACAACGCCGCACCGATTAAGTTGTAGCTGGCAAAGCGCCAGTAGGTCATTTTGCCAATGCCCGCTACAAACGGCGCAAACGTGCGGATAATGGGGATAAAACGCGCTAAAATAATTGTTTTGCCGCCGTATTTTTCATAAAACGCATGCGCTTTTAAGAGGTGGTTTTTATTTAAGAAGCGGCTTTTTTCTTGCGTGAAAACTTTGGGGCCCAACCATTTGCCAATTTCGTAATTGCAAAAATCCCCCAACGCGGCCGCCAAAAATACCGACGGAATTAAAATGTAGAGGTTGATGCCGGTGGTTTCGCTGGCGGCTAAGGCGCCGCACGCAAATAAAAGAGAGTCACCGGGTAAAAACGGCGTAACTACCAGGCCTGTTTCACAAAAAATCACGATGAAAATGCCGACGTAGAGCCAGGCGCCTGCGCTGGCGGCCCAGGCGTTGAGGTAAGTATCTAAGTGCAAAAAAATATCTATAAATTGGGAGAGGAGTTCCATATAGATATTGTACTAAATAACGACAGCCCCGCGAAGAAAGATAAACGACACCCCGTGATGTTGCGCTATACGCGGACTAACCATGTGTAAAATTAGGAAGAAATTATGTTAAAATAGAAGTGTAGTAAACAAACAATCTGATTCTGTTTTTGGAACCGTATGCAGAATACGGGGCTCCGTGGAAGCGGACCTATGACCTCCAAAAACAGCCGAATTTAGGAACAACGTGAACGGACTAATTACCCGTTTGTGTTGTTCCGAACGTTTGTCACGCAAGTGACAGGCTACGGCTGTTGTTGGATAAAGGTCGGTCATAGGCTTTTCCAGTGTCAGCCGTTTTTGTTGGGTTTCATAAGCAGAAAATATAAGGAGAAATACTTATGAAAAACAACAAAGCGAACTTGTTTAATAACCCCTCTCCACGGTACTGGCGCACTCGTCCTCTCCCACAAGGGGCGAGGGAAATGCAGGGGTTTACGCTCATTGAGCTGTTGGTAGTGGTGTTAATTATCGGCATTTTGGCGGCGGTAGCGTTGCCACAGTACCAAAAAGCGGTGGAAAAAAGCCGCATGGCCGAAGCCGTGACTATGGTGCGCGCCATTGCCAACGCGCAAGAGGTGTATCGGTTGGCTAACGGTGAATATGCAAACACGCAAGATTTTAGTGTATTGGATTTATCTGTCCCAGGAAAAGCAAATAATCAAAATCAACTAGGCCGACGTCAGACTAAATATTTTGTGTACGGAACAGCTATCAATGAAAGGACCGGGTTAAACTTTATTGCTATTGCCCGACGCTTGAAAGACGGAACTGATGATTCTTTAAACCAATATTACTTATTTGCGAAGGGGAGTAATCCACAACGAATCTATTGCGATCCTACGGGTTCCGCCGTTTCCAATATTCAAAAAAAATTGTGTGCAGAACTTAACGCCAACGGCACGTTATAAACTTTTACACACGCGGGCTAGGCACAAGCCCGCGTGTGTTTGCGCATACGTCATAGACGGCGCAAAATCTAACAGCTCGGCCACGCATACACGCGAAAGTTTGTGTTTGGCAAGCGCTTTCCAATCGGCACTTCCGCAAATAAACAGCACGGGTTTTTTGTGCTTTTTAGCCAGCTTTAACACGGCCAACGGCGCTTTGCCGTAAAAAGTTTGGGCGTCTAATTTCCCTTCGCAAGTAATCACTAAATCGGCCCATTTAATATGTTTTTCCAGCGCGGCTTTTTGAATTAAAAAGTCCGCCCCTAAGAGTAGCTTGGCGTTAAAACAACCGGCCAGCCCGGCCGCAATCGCCCCGGCCGCCCCGGCGGAAGTGATATGGGTTACATCGCGCCCGGTAGATTTTTTGATAACGCGCGCCCACTGCTTGAGCGCACGTTCCAACATTTGTACTTGTGCAGGCGTGGCCCCTTTTTGCGGGCCATACACGCGGGCCGAGCCGCGCGGGCCTAAAAGCGGATTGGTGACGTCTGCCACGCCGATAATTTGCACACGCTTGAATTGTTTTTTTAGCGCGGTTACATCCAACGTTGCGGCTTGCAACAAGGGTTGGGCACCCTGTTCTACCGGCCGGCCGGACTTATCCAAAATTTTGGCACCGCATGCCGCGGCCAGGCCCGCGCCGCCGTCGTTACAAGCCACGCCGCCCAGGCCTACGTAAATTTTTTGGGCGCCGTGCTTGATAGCTTGCAAAATCACTTGCCCTACGCCAAAAGAACTGGCGTTTAATGGAGCCAATTCCGTCTTTTTAGCACGGCCTAAACCGCAAATGCGGGCGGTTTCTAAGACGGCGGTTTTGCCGTCACTGAGTATCAAAAAAGAAGTAGGGCGCGTTTTTGAAAATGCGTTTTGGGCACGGGTTTTAATCAGCCGGGCGTGTGGATCCAGCCTGGAAAAAGTATCTATAAAGCCGTCGCCACCGTCGGAAATGGGGAACAAACGCACCGGGTGGCGCGAGGATAAAACGCGGGATAAAATTTGCCCGGCATGCACGGCACTAAGCGTGCCTTTAAACGCACCGGGCAATAGTAAAATGTGCATTAAAACTTCCAGCTGAGCTGAGCTTGAATAACAGTGTTGGCCGACGAAGAATTTTTGAGTTCTTTTTGGCGCTGGGCAAATACTTCGCGTACTTCTATACCTAGCATTAAATCGTCCACCCAGGTTTCCACGCCGATACCGGCCGCCCCCGCAAAACCGTTAGATGAAATTTTTTCACTTTGCACTTCGCCGCGGTAATTGAGGTGGAGCATTTCATACAAGGCACTGCCCGTGAGATAAAAAGCAAAGCGGCTTTGGGGGTTTAAGTAAAAGTTGGCGGCCACACCGGCACGTAAAATTTGACCGCTGGTTTTGACTTGCGGGTCGGTAATGTCGGGGTCGGCCACGGCGACAGGGTCTTTATCTACAAAAGAGTGGTTGCTGATACTGCCAATACCTAACTGCGGCCCCAGCCACAAGCGGCTACCTTTGATGCGCCATAAGAATTTGCCCGATACGGCTACACTGGTGCCGCCAACGTCGTACTGGTCACCGGCGGAGTAGCCATCGCGTTCGGAGTTATCCAGTTTAAGGTCCAGCGGCATGGCACCTACTTGCACGGCAAAATATTTGCGATAATCGGCCTCGTTATGCAGTTTAGGGGCCTTTTTTTCGGTCTTGGGCTCTTTTTGTGTCTTTTTGGTGGAAAGTTCTTCTTTGGCCGCGGCGGCATATTCCTGCTGGGAAACGGCCCCGGTTTTTACCCCTTTTACGAATGCCTCTTCATCCGTCATGGGCTTGGCTTGTGCGGCGGGCACGGCGGAAATGGCGGCGCCCGATGCCACTACTTGCCCGTTTACCACGGTGGCTTTTTGCGTGTCAAACACTTGGTCAATATCGTTATCAAACGTAAGCCCGCCCGCGGCGGCTACCCCGGCCGTTCCACCCGCGGCCACAGCGGCGGCACGGGCCTGCGCGGCGGCCTCTTTTTCTTGCGTTTTTTCTACAAATTCTTTTTGGGCATCTTGGCCGCGGTCATAATCGTATGTTTCCACCGACACAATTTGCGGCATGTCTATATTTACGACGGCGCCGTCGTCGGTTTTGAGCTTTAAGTTAAATTCGTCTAAATCTACAATTTGCCCAATTAACTGCGAGCCGCCTTTTAAAATAACGCGGTGTTTATCGGGCAAGATTTGGTCAATTTCTTTTTGGTTGAGGGTAATAGTGCCGTAGGAAGTAGTCAGTTTAAGCACATATTCGGTTTGCTCTACAATAGAGCCGGTAATTAAATTACCGTCTTTCATTTTAATGGTCTCCGCCGATACTCCCAGCGCGCCTAACAACAAGATAATTGCAAAAAATTGTTTCATAAACCCTCGTACCCTTAAAAAAACGGTGCGTACACGGGGTACGCACCGCACTAGATATTTATTTGGCTTTTTCTTCTTTTTTCCCGTCGTGGCAGCAGCACGGAGCCACTGCGTGTTTGATTTTGGCCAGTGCTCTTAAAATTTTAGACACCGTTAAGCAAAACACCGCGGCGGCTAAGGCTTGACCGACATAAAAACCCAAAGCAGTCCACATTTCAAGCCCGGTAATCATGGGGTGGCGGCCAATTTGGATTGCCATATAAACGGCAAACACTAAGCAGATGTAAAAACATACCACAAACAACACACTAAGCCCTTTAAGGCACAACCAGTTGTGCGGCAGGAACTTACACCAGCATTTTCCTTTACAGTTAGACATACGTTTTACTCCTTAATATAGAGATACCTTATTGTAGCATAAAAATGAAGAAAAAACAGCGGGCAAGCAGAAACTATTTTTGAACTTTGCTAAGTAGTTCCTTAGCGTGGGAGTAGGCGGCGGATTTTTTGTCGCCACCGCCGAGCATACGGGCAATTTCGGCGGTTAGTTTGTCGCCGGATAAAGCGTCAATAGATACGCGGGTGGTGTTTTTGGCGGCGGTTTTGGCAACATAAAAATTTTGGTCCGCTTGCGCGGCCACTTGCGCTAAATGCGTGACGCACAACACTTGCCGGCCGGTTGCACAGGCGTGCAGTTTTTCGCCGACTAACCACCCCGTTTCGCCGCCGATACCGGCATCTACTTCGTCAAACACCATGACAGGCACGGTGGAAGCAAGTACGGTTTTGAGCCCCAACATCACGCGCGAAATTTCGCCCCCGGAAGCGATATTTTTAAGCGGGCGCAAGGCTTGGCCCGGGTTGGGGGAAAATAAAAATTCCACTTTATCCGCACCCGTAGAGGTAATATTTTCCTCGTCCATATCCACGGCTACGCCAAACTTCACTTGATTAAACCCAAGCGGCTTAATTTGCGCCGTAATTTGCGCGGAAAGTTTTTCGGCCGCTTTGAGGCGTTTGTCGTGCAAGTTTTGCGCCAGTGTTAAGAGTTCTTTTTGCGCTTTAGAAAGTTCGTTTTGCAAATCTTGCTCGCGCTCGTCCGCGTGTTTTAAGTTGTCAATTTGGGTGCGTAAATGGTCGGCCGTTTTTAAAATATCCGTGATTTCGGGGCCGTATTTGAGCTTTAAGCGTTTGATTTTTTCGTGGCGCTCTAACATTTTGTCCAGTGCGTTTTCATCCACGTCCAGGCCGTCTTTATAGTCACTTAGTGTGCCGGCGGCGTCTTCTAAGGTGACCAGCGCGTTTTGCACGTTTTCGGCCAGGGGGGCTAAATTTTCGTCTAGCTCTGCCATGGCGGTTAAGGAACGCGCCGCTTTACTGCCGCGCGCGGTGGCCGAGCCGTCCGCCGCGTAAAGTTCGTTG
>JBGUOO010000032.1:0-82262 GCA_045129775.1 Elusimicrobiaceae bacterium | reverse complement strand
CCTTTTTGGAAAATACCGTCTCAAAATGGGTTTGTGCGGCGTTGGCGGCATCCTCATTATGAAAGCGCGCCACCAGTAAACGCGCCAGTTTTTTCTTGGCGGCCATGGGGTGCATGGCTTTAATTTCGTCCAAATTTTCGGTAGTCAAGAGCTCATAGTACATGGGCATTACTTCGTCGGCAATAGACATAATTTTGCCAAACATATCTTCGGGCGCATCCGTAAGCCCCACATAGTTTTTGTACGATTTGCTCATCTTTTTCACGCCGTCTAAGCCCACAAGCAACGGCACGGTAATGGCTACCTGCGGCTCCTGCCCGTTATTTTTTTGCAACTGGCGGCCGACGAGCAAATTGAAAATTTGGTCCGTTCCGCCCAGTTCCACGTCGGCCTTAAGCGCCACGGAATCTTGCCCTTGAAATAAACTGTATAATACTTCCAGCATGCTAATGGGGTTACCGGCGGCCATGCGTTTTTTGAAGTCATCGCGCTCTAATACTTGCGCCACGGTGACGTGTTGCAAGGTGGTCAGTAAATCGCGCCCGGAAACAAACGGGTCTAGCCATTCACTATTAAAGCGGACCTCGGTTTTGGCAGGGTCCAATACTTTGAAAGCCTGGTCGGTATAGGTTTTGGCGTTTTGTAAAATTTGCTCACGCCCGAGAACAGGGCGGGTGGAATCGCGGCCGGACGGGTCGCCAATGGCGGCGGTAAAATCGCCAATGACCAGCACAGCCGTGTGCCCCAAATCTTGGAAGCGTCTTAATAAGGAGAGAGCCACACTGTGGCCCAGGTGCAGGTCGGCGCTGGTTGGGTCGCACCCGAGTTTAATTTTAAGCGTTTTGCCCGATTCCAACTTTTTGGCTAAGTCGGCCTTAGATACTACGTCCACGCATCCGCGTGTTAAAAAAGAAATTTGCTCGTCAATCGTCATAAAAATTACTCCTTGGAAATATACTTATATTATACAAAACACATTCTCTGTCATGCTGAACTTGTTTCAGCATCTCCTCCGCTTTTGATTACTTAATAAAGAGGGGATCCTGAAACTGTTATATTAGACCCTGAATAACAACTTTTCAGGGCGTAGCCCAAAAGTAATGTCCGCGATTCAGGATGACAATTTCTTTTTTAATAAAAATTGTACGGGTCGGCGGAAACTTGCACACTTGCACCCTTGCCCGGCTCAAAACTATCTAGCTGCGCCAGTAAATCTAAATACCGCGCCGTGTCCGTCTTAAACAGCAAATACTGCTTTTTGAGTTTATCCGTTTTTTTGGCGCACCACACGGGGCCTAAAATTTCGGTGGCTCTGTCTTTACCCACTTCTTTGAGCCGCTCGGTTTGCGCCTGCAAGACGGCGGAGTCTTTGGCCTTGATCGTCACGCGGATAAAACACGTGAATGGGGGGTAATTAAATTCTTGGCGCAAGGCAAGTTCGTTCTCGGCCGCGGCGGAGTAATTATCAGCCAGCATGGGAGCATAATCATAGGCGGTTTGGTCGGCGGTTTGCACAATTAAACGCCCACCGGGCACGCACGATAAATGCCCGCGCAGTTCAAATAACAGTTGCCCAAATTTTTCACTCGCGCGGAAATCGGGCCCGTCCAGTTCCAGTTCAGCGTCCAACACCGCGGCCAACGTAACGCGTGAATTTTTCAGCGCGCCCGACGCCAGCCGCGTGCCCACCACAATATCGGCCCGGCCGGTTTTCAGTGCGCTAAGAGCCTCAAACCCTTGGCCCGCTTTGGTTTTAAGCGTGTCGGAATCCAGGCGCAAAAGTTGGGCTTGCGGAAAAAGTTTGGCCAGTTCCGCTACAATCTTTTGCGTGCCGCCGCCGCGCGATTTAAAAATCAAGTTATGGCACTTGGGGCACTCTTGTTGCATGGTTTCCACCGCGCCGCATTTTTTGCAGTGCAAACGCTCGGTGCCGTCGTCTTGTTTTTCGTGCGTTAAAATGGTGCCGCATTTTTTGCATTTGGCGTACGCGCCGCAGTTTAAACAGTAATACGTGCCCGCGTATCCGCGGCGGTTTAAAATAAGTAGCGCGGGCTCTTTTTTAGTTAAATTCTCAGCCAGTTGCTCCAGTAAAAATTGCGAGAAGTAGCGGCTTTTTTCGCTCTTTTTTTCCGTAATTTTAATTTGAGGTGCGTAGGTTTTGGTGGCGGGCTCATCAAAACTAATCGCGGTTACCTTGTTTGCTTGCACCCACTTACACATTTCGGCACTGGGCGTGGCTGAAGCGTACACCAACACGGCCCCGTGCGTTTGTGCGCGGAAATACAACACGTCGCGCGCGTGGTAATAGGGTTTGTTTTCTTCCTGCTTGTAATTATCGTCGTGCTCGTCAAGCATGGCACAAAAGCGCAAGTTTTTAAACGGCAGTAGCACACCCGAGCGCGTGGCAATCACCACGCACGGCACACCGTTAGAGATATTGGAAAAATACTTTTTCTTGTGGCTTAGTAACATGCGGCTGTGCCAACAATAAACATTATCCGCGCCGAAGCGGTTTTCCACTTCTTTAATAAATTGCCGCGCGGCCACAATGTCGGGCACGGTGATGAGCACCTGTCCGTAACCGCTAAGCACCTCGCCCGCGGCACATAGCACGGTTTCGGTCTTGCCGGTGGCGGCGGGGCCTTGAAATAAAAAAGATTGAAATTGATACGCCGGCACACTTTGCACGGCAGACAGTGCTTTTTGCTGGCATGCCGTTAACGTAAACGATGGCGTTTTTACCGTCGGGCGTACCAGGGCGGGCGGGTCGCTGAGCTTAAAATACGGTTGGGGGGGAATTAGAGCAAATAAAATTTGGCCCACGGGGCAACCGTAGTGGCTTTTTAAATAGCGCATGAGCGGGAATAAATCGGAGCCGAACAGTGGTTTTTTATCCACTACGCTTACAATGGGTTTTAGTTTAATGTGGGCGGGAGCGGTGGAAATATCACTCGTGGCAACGACAAGGCCGCCGGTTAAGCGGTTAGCTAAAGGGGCGGTCACGCGCACGCCGGGGCGGACCCACGCGGCCAGTTCTTCGGGCACGGTGTAGTCAAAATCGCGGTCCAGCGGGACGTCAAACACCACTTTACAAAACATACTTATTTGCGTGCGCCTTGCAGGCCCAGCTTGTCCATGACCCTTTGCAAATCTTGCCAGGCGTCTTTTTTCCAGTTGGGGTTTCTAAGAAGGGCGGCCGGGTGATAAGTAGCAATAATTTCCACGGGTTTAGGCAGTTCCACACTGTCTAAATGTAAGTTATGAAATTTACCGCGCAGCGCGCCTAAGCTGGCCGCGTCGCTAATTAAGGCCTTAGCGGCCACGCCGCCCAGCGCCACCACATATTTGGGGCAAACAATGGCAATTTGACGCTCAATATATTTGCGGCAACAGGCAATTTCCTGCGCGTTGGGGGCGCGGTCGTTGCCGTGCTTGTCGGGGTGTAAGGGGTCCACCATGGGGTGACATTTGGCAATGTTGGCAATAAACACTTTCTCGCGCGTGAGGCCCATGGCTAAAATCATTTTATCCAAAAGTTGCCCTGCACGGCCCACAAACGGGCGGCCCTGGCGGTCTTCGTCAAAGCCGGGGCCCTCGCCCACGAACATCACGTCAGCATTGACGTTGCCTTCGCCGGGCACAGCGTTTAAGCGCGTGGCGCCTAAGGGGCAACGGGTGCAAGATTTAATCACTTCGGCCAGCTCTTGTAAAGCGGCGGTTTTATCAGCTTTGTTCACGGGGTTATCCTCCGGGGCGGGCGTTTTAGGTTGGGCGGCGCGCGGGAAGTCCACCGTCAGGGTAGAATTTTCCGCCATTTTAGGAGCGGGACCAACAGAAACCCCCGCGCTATGGTGCACAGCGGCGGGGGATAAAACTTCTTCACGCGGGCGGGAGATATCCAGCAGCTCATCTTCTTCTTGGGCGGCTAAAAAACGTTTGAAATCCCCGGCAAGCCCGCGCACAGAATCAGCCATAAAATTACAGTTTCATGGGTTCTTTGGCTTTGCGTTCGGCCTCTAAGCGGGCTTCTTCGGCGGCTTTTTGTTCGGCGGCGTAGTTAGAGGTGCTTAAGTTTAAAATTTCCTCTTTGGTTACGCGTTTGGACAAAATAGCATCTAACGCCTCTTTGATGACCGCGGCAGTAGGTTGGTGCTTAAATTCGCTTTTCTTTTTAAGCTCTTTGGCATACATAGACGCGAGGACCACGATATCGTAGCGGTCTCCGTCAAAGTCGGTCAGTTTTGCGGCTAATTCTTGGTCGTTTTTTGAAGACATATTGGCTCCTTACACTATTTTAAAAGTTTTATTTTTTTATCTTGGCGCACTACCCGGCATTGCTCGGCGGCGATAACGCCCGCCATACGGGTAATGGCTTCGTTCAAATCGTCATTTAAAAGCGCATAGTCATATTTATCGAGCTCTTTCATTTCTTTTTTGGCCGTCTCCAGGCGGATTTCAATATCCTGCGTGTTATCGTTACGGCCCAAAATGCGCTTTTTCAGCTCTTTTAGTGACGGCGGCACAATAAACACCGTGGCGGCTTGCGGATACTGCGCCTTGACGGTGCGCGCGCCTTGCACATCAATTACCAAAATGGGGCAAATGCCTTTTTTGAGTAGATCATCTACGGATTTCTTCGGAATCCCGTAATAGTTGGTATGCACTTGGGCCCATTCTAACATTTGGTGTTTTTTAATGGCTTGCTCAAATTGTTTAAACGTCCAAAAGTGGTAATCTTTACCGTTTTTTTCGCCTTTGCGCGGCGCACGGGTGGTGGCGGTAACTACGCGGCTGACGGTTTTATTTTTTTTAAGTACCGCGTCTACAATGGTAGTTTTGCCCGCACCCGAGGGAGACGAAACAATAATAGGAAAAGCCTTCATAGTGCTATTATAGTAAATAGGGGGGATAGGGTGCAAGATATGATGTATTGCCCCGTTATCCTTTTCCCGTTTTATTACAAATAACCTTCGGGAAGGGGGAATTGTTGCGGAGCTACTTCCTGCAAGGCTTGCACAATAGCTTTGTTCCAAGCCGCTTCATAAGGCACTGCCAGTTCACGTGCATAGGAGGCTGTATAGTGTTCTTCAATGACGACGGGAAAGCGTTGCGCCATAGTTTGTTTAAGCGCTTCGGGAAGGAGCGCAAATACTTTTTGGTAAAACACGGCCAGTTTAGGCTCGTTGGCAAACGGACCAAAGTTCAGTTTCACAAACTCAGCCTCGTTCACGCGTTGCAAATTACCTATAAAGTAAAATTTATCTTTTACCTTTTGCAAAACGACGCTTTCCCGGGGGCTTACAGGAGAGCCCGGCCAAATGCCGTCGCCCAAATCAATAATAGAAGCCGGAGAGGCTAACCAGCCGTCCACGTCTTGGGGAGTAAACCCAAACTCAGCCGCCATTTCTACCAACTTATCTTTAGTTACGGGTAAGAAATGAGAGGAATTGCTAGCGTGATCAGGCAGGTGGTGCATAAAACGGTTATTGCGTGCGGCGGCTAAACTAATGACCATTTCCCATAACGATAAGCTGGCATTAAAATCGCCATCTTTTAACGTAAGTACTTTGGCCGGGGTAAGCTGCGGGTTTAAAATAAGGCCGGTAATAAAGAGGTTATATTCCCGGTAAATAGGTAACTCGGGCCGTAATGCGTGAATACGGCGCACGTCGCGCGTGCCGGTAGCAAACGAGGAGGCATCTTCTTTTTTAACAGGCAAACTAAAATTATATTCGCTGTAAAAAGTGGCCAGTTCGTTTAACATCTCTGCGCTGTGATTGCCGCTAAAACCGGGCAACATGTGGGTTCCCTCGTGAATACCGGCGTTAATGGCTTCGGGCAAGGCCAGTTTTTCTTGCGTGTTTACCACCATGGCCCCCATAAGAGTTCCCGTGTCCATGTGCTCTGAGGTGCCCATCATAGCAAAGGTTGAAAAATTCAGTTGTGCCGGATAAAGTTGTGCCAAGTAGCGCACACCTAAATAACTCCAAAATCCTTGTACTAAATAATCGGGTTGCTCGGCCCAATTGAGGGCTACGAAATCGGACACTTTATAATTGTAATCTTTAGGTATAAAGGTTTTGGCATCAACATAAAAATAATGAAAACGGCTGTTGGCCAAAGCAGCCTCGTTGGCTTGCACAAAGTCCAAAAATTGCTGCACGCGGTACCAGCCGGTTTTATGGGCTTTGTCTTCAAAATTTTTCCGCCCGTAATACTGCTGTAATTGTGTGCTGATAACGGTATATAAGGAGTGTTCCTGCTGCGCCGCGGCTACTTGACGAGAAACGGCATCTTCAAGGTGCTTAGTGATACCGCCGTAAGAAAGTACGCTTAAACTGATAAGTCCCAGTAACAAAACCAATTTTTTCATAGTTTACCTCTCTATAGTATAGAGAAATTAACCGCGCGCTACCAGGGCCAAAAGGCCCAGCGGAAACTAGGCCTAAAAAAGGAAACAGAACTACTTTTTAGTGTATTTTTCTAACAAGTTGAGGATGTTTTGATTACGGGTTTGCGCCGCATAATCTAATGGTGTGCGCCCTCGTTGGTCCGGGCGTAACGGGTCAGCTTTATAGTATAGGAGTGTTTCGCAAGCAGATTTATTTTCTACAGCCACGGCAATATGCAAAGCCGTCATACCGCGTGCGATTATTTGATTAGACACTTGGGCCCAATGGGCCTGTTTTTTGCCCATTTGTTGCATAATTTTCCAATCATTCCCGTCCAGCACGGCCTTTGCCAGCGGATTGGAACGCAGTTTAAAACGGACCTCTTGCGGGAACATTTTGTCTGCGGTTTGCCAATATCCTTTATGGGTTTTTGTCCACACCCAGGCAATCAGCGACACGGCCCCCGTAATAACCCCGGCTAAACCAACCAAAACTATTCCACTGGGAAGGCCCATCTTTTCAAACCACGGCCCTACATGGTTTACACAATAGCCAAACCCCAAAATACACCCGACGAAACACGCCCCGGCAATTAAGCCCCAAAATAAGAGCAACAATGTGTCTTTAAATTTGGACATAATACTATTTCCTCCCTAAATACTTAAATCCTAACCCTATAAATAAAGACACAAAAGGGACACAATAACTAATAATTTTGAGCGTTTGTATAGTTTCATCCGAAAGAGGAACTGTGACGAGTAATAAAATAATGCCTACCCATAAAGCCCCGCATAACAGCCCCCAAACTAGTAAATTTTTGCGATCTTTTTTTAATACCTGCCCAGTTAGCAAATGGGTTCGTCCGTTTTCATCCGTTATGGGGGCAGGACGTCCCCATAAAATCCCCGCTATTAACCATGTAATATTCAAGATCAATACACACGAAATAATCCATAACGCAAGCCCACGGATGCAAGAAATCACCAAAAGAGCCAGTAGCCCTAACATGATGAAAGCATATAAAAAGCTGATTAATTTTTCACGTATTTTCATACTCTCATTATATATAAAAAACAGGCCTGACGCGGGGCTGGGGAAATAAAATAAAGGTGTCATCCTCGAAAGTTTCTATCGAGGATCTTCCACGTACATGTTGTTACGTCGTTTTAAAAACAACAACTTAGTACGTCGTAGATTCCCGATTACATTCCTCGGGAATGACAACCTAATAAAAACAGGCCCCTCGCGGGGCGGGGGAAAATATAAAATGCCCTTCGCAACATCACCGGGTAAAATAGAAGATTGGCTGATTTGTCAGATTTGAGATAGATTTGCACCGTAAGTTGCCCGAAGGCGTAGCAGCGCTACGTCGAGTTGGCAAGTCGGTGCAAAGATGCTCAAATGTGGCAAATGGTTGCCCAGAAAACGAGTAGGCCTTCAAACACGTAAAGTATTTGAAGGCCTACCGTTAAAACGCTACTTTGCAAGAGTAGTTATTTTCTTTTTTTCTTGGCAAGTACGTCTTTAGCCGCCGCTTGCGCCGCCGCAAGGCGCGCTATCGGCACGCGGAACGCCGAGCAAGACACATACGTAAACCCTTCGCGGTGGCAGAACTCCACGCTCTCCGGGTCGCCGCCGTGTTCGCCGCAGATACCGATTTTTAAGCCGGGTTTTACTTCGCGGCTTTCAATGACAGCGTGCTGGATTAAGCGGCCTACGCCGTGTTGGTCCAAGGTTTGGAACGGGTCGTGCTCCAAAATACCTTGTTTTAAGTATTCGGGCAGGAACGAGCCGATATCGTCGCGCGAGAAACCAAACGTCATTTGCGTGAGGTCGTTGGTACCGAACGAGAAGAAATCCGCCTCGGTGGCTACGTCCGCGGCCAGTACGGCGGCACGCGGAATTTCAATCATGGTACCTACAGAAAAGTGCAGTTTTTTCACTTTCGTTTTGGCTACTACTTCGTCATACGCTTCGCGGATGAGTTTTTTCTGCGTGACGATTTCGTTTTTATCGCACGTTAAGGGAATCATTACTTCCGGCTCAGCCTTGACGCCTTCTTTGATGAGCTCAGCGGCCGATTCAAAAATCGCGCGCGCTTGCATGGAAGTAATTTCGGGGTACGTGACGCCCAAGCGGATCCCGCGGTGACCCATCATGGGGTTCACTTCGTGCAGACCGGCGGCACGTTCTTTAAACGTATCCATGGAAATTTTGAGCGCGGCGGCCAGTTCTTTTTGTTTTTCAGGGAGCGTCGGCACAAATTCGTGCAACGGCGGGTCCATTAAACGCACGGTTACGCCGTAACCGGCCATGGCTTTCATCGTCGCTTTGATTTCTTTTTTCATGTACGGGAATAATTCTTCTACCGCGGCTTTGCGTTCGGCTTCGTTGCCGGATAAAATCATCTTGCGCAAAATGAAGAGCGGTTTATCGGAATTTTTACCGTAGAACATGTGCTCAATGCGGAACAGCCCAATGCCTTCGGCCCCAAATTTGCGGGCTTTAATGGCGTCGTCTTCCGTGTCGGCATTGGCGCGCACTTTTAACACGCGCACTTTGTCACAAAGAGCCAAGAAATTGGCTAAATTTTTGTTACCTTCGCCGGCGCCTAACATTTTGAGTGCGCCCGCATAGACGTAACCTTTGGTGCCGTTTAAGGTCAGCTCGTCACCTTCTTTGAAGGTTTTGCCGCCCATTTTAACGGTTTTTTTGTTAAGGTCAATTTCCAGTTCGCCGCAACCGACAATGCAACATTTACCCCAACCGCGCGCTACTAACGCCGCGTGGGAGGTCATCCCGCCGCGTTGGGTTAAAATACCTTGTGCGGCGCGCATGCCTTCAATGTCTTCGGGGTTGGTTTCTTCGCGCACTAAAATGGCGGGAACACCTTTGTAGGCCAGTTCAATGGCATCTACGGAGTTAAATACAATTTTACCGCACGCACCGCCGGGGCCCGCAGGCAACCCTTGGGCAATGGCTTTGGCGCTCTTTTCGGCGGCCGGGTCAATAGCCGGCAGTAACAGTTCGCCCAATTGGGTGGGGGTTACACGCAAAACGGCTTCTTCTTTGGTAATGAGTTTTTCTTTTACCATGTCAAGCGCCATTTGCACGGCGGCAATCCCGTTGCGTTTACCCACGCGGCATTGGAGCATCCACAAACGTTCGTGCTCAATGGTAAATTCAATATCCAGCATGTCGTGGAAGTGTTTTTCCAATTTTTTCTGGATATTGTCTAATTCTTTGTAAACTTTGGGCATTACTTTTTCCAGCGTCGGCAAATGCGCGGAGTGCGCGTTGGCAGACCACTTGTTCATCGGCGAGGGAGTGCGGATACCGGCTACCACGTCTTCGCCCTGGGCGTTGATTAAATATTCGCCGTAAAAGTGAGAATCACCATTGCCGGGGTTGCGCGTAAAAGCTACACCCGTGGCGCTGGTGTCGCCCATGTTACCAAATACCATGGTTTGCACGTTGACGGCCGTGCCCCAATCGTTGGGGATGTTTTCAATGGCGCGGTAGGCAATCGCGCGTTTGCCGTTCCACGAGGCAAATACGGCCCCAATGGCACCCCAAAGTTGTTCAATCGGGTTATCGGGGAATTCTTTGCCGAGCACTTTTTTAACGGTTTTCTTAAATTCTACGCACAGTTTTTTGAGTTCTTCAGCCGGGATTTGCGTATCGTCTTTTACTTTAAGTTGGGCTTTTTTATCGGCCATCATGCCGTCCAAAATTTTGCGGATGCCTTCGCCGTCTTTGGGCTCAATACCAGCGGCTTTTTCCATCACTACGTCGGAGTACATCATAATTAAGCGGCGGTAAGCGTCATAGACAAAGCGGGGATTGTTGGTTTTGGCAATCATACCCGGGATGGTTTTTTCGGTTAAACCGATGTTTAAAATGGTTTCCATCATACCCGGCATGGAGGCACGCGCACCGGAGCGCACGGACACGAGCAAGGGGTTGGTGGCAGAGCCGAACTCTTTTTTAGTTTCTTTTTCTACTTTTTTGAGGTTGGCTTCTACGTCTGCTTTTAAGGTTTTAGGATAAGTTTTTTTGTTGTTCCAGTAGTAGGTGCAAACTTCGGTGGTAATGGTAAAACCGGGGGGAACGGGCAACTTTAACTGGCCAGACATTTCGGCCAAGTTGGCGCCTTTACCACCCAGCAGTTCTTTCATTTTGCCGTTTCCTTCAGCCTTGCCGGCCCCGAAGGAATAGACGTATTTTACAGATTTAACTTTTTTAGAAACGGGTTTTTTTACAGCCGTTTTTTTGACGGCCGCTTTTTTGGCGGTAGTCTTTTTAGCGGTTTTTTTAACCATGGTTTTCTCCCTAATTATAAGTTAACGCGCGCGTAAGAGCGGGCGTGAATATTCCTATATATTGTAGTACATTTGGGGGGAAAAAGAAACTTCTTTTGCACCCTAGGCCCTGGGCCTAAGCCCAATTAGGTCTTTTTACCCTTGCGGCGGGGGTAAGAGCTTCTTACAATATAAGAGAATGAATTATAAAAAAGGGATAAGTGTTTTACTCATTTATTTAATCAGTTACGCACCGGGTTGGGCTCAAAAAAAGCCACTGATCCAAGCCGCCACCAAAGCCGTTTTGGATAAACCCGCAGTAGCCGCCCCTGCGTCGCGTTCTTATGCCCAACTGTTGGCAGACACAAAAGCCGCCATTAACAAAAGGGGCTACCGTCCCCGGGCTTGCATCACAGACTCACACGGCGTACGCATTTTATCTCGTAATTTAAATGAAGAGCAACGGCAAGAAATACGCTTAGCCGGGGTTATTGCCCGCACGTTGAGCGCTTTTAAACTGGGTGAAATAAACCCCAACGACCCCGACTTACAAGAATTACAAGCCTTGGTGGAAGCCCACCCCAACCCGCGCAACAACTATCAAATAACACCTTATATTATCCGGCGCCAGGAACTGGAACGCCAAGAACGTATTGCCTATGTTTACCAACAGGCACTTGAGTATATCCAAGCCCATGGGGCGCGCCCGCGTTCCCAACTGACAGAAGACGGCATCCGCTTATCGCTTAAAGAAATCAAGCAACGCTACGCGCCGTATTACGATGAAATCCACCTGGGAACACAAATCAATCAATTACTTTCGTGGGGTAAAAAACACGCCCCCGATCACCCCAAAATACAGGCGTTAAAACAGTTGATATCGTTGTATCCCAACACTTCCAATGCCGCCAATGCAGAAACGGTTTTACAAACCTTGCGTACGTTTATACTCACCCACAACCGTTTGCCCCGCAAGCTTATTTCCCGCAACGGGCGCCACCTGCGAACCCACGAGCTTTCTACCCCGGAGCACGAAGAAACCCTGTTAGCCGGCCGTGTGAATCATTTACTCTCTACGGCCAAATCCGTCCCAAGCCCTGCTTTAGACGAAATCAAACAATTAGTCGCCCAATACCGTGCCCAATCTATACAAAGGGTACTTACACAATTACGCGTATTTTTAGACACATATAACCGCCCGCCGCGCGAGGTTATTTACCGCAACAACCAACGGCTCAAACAGGCCGATCTTACCCCGCAAGAACAAAATGAACTCTTACTCGGTAGCCGCTTGGATGCGTTGCTGTATCCGTCTAAGCCCGTTTCTTTTTCTGCCGAGCAGGCCGCGGCACTTAAAGAGATTAAACAACTCCTAGCGCAATACCGCCCGCCTATGCCTAGCCCGCAAGAACTGTTAGCCCAAGCCCAAGCGTGGGTCACCGCACATGACGGGTTGCGGCCACGCAAGGCATTTTACAAAAATGCAAAAAGGGTGCCGGCCCGTACGCTTGCGCGGGAACAATACGAAGAAATGTTACTGGCACGCCGCATCAGCTATGTGGTAGAGCACGCCACCGAAATAACGCCGGCCCTAGAAGGCTTGCAAGCTATTTTGCAGTTACCCATGCGCCCCCAACTAAGCCATGAAATCCCGCCCGACGTACCCACCACGCTCCCAGGGCAAGAGGAACCTTATGATGATTTTGAAGAATATTTTTAAACTGATACCGGCCGCCTTGTTATGGGGGGCCACACTGCCCTGTGCCTGGGCTCAAAAGCAGCCTGTTGTTAAGCATGCGGCGCAGACGGTTTCCGGGCGCCTGGTTGCCCAATCCCCGGAGCAATTAGTCCGGCAAACCCATCTTTTTATGCAGCAACATCACGGCAAGTTGCCGCGCCTATCCATCTCGTTAGGCAACGGCACCGCCTCTATCATAAATTTAAGCCCGCTTCAACAAGCGGAAGTGCGCTTAGCGCGCCAAGCGTATTATCAAATTAAAAGCAATCCCCAACCGCAAAATCAAGACTGGCGCGAATTGCAACAATTATACACCGCCAGAGAACCCAAACAAGCGCTTCCTTCGCCCGAAGAGTTTTTGCCTGTATTACAAGCCTGGGTAGAAGCGCATAACGGCTTGCGCCCCCGGTTGAATTTTTACGAAAACAGCCGCCATTTAACCGCAGATCAACTGCGCCAAAAAGACCAAGAACAAGGCACCCAGTTATACCAAGAACACTCGTTGGCCCGCATTTTGGACTACTTCATGCGTAAAGGGATATCCGATAAAATGACCCGTGAAAAATTGGCCGCCATTGAAAATCTGCCCACACTGACAGGGCGGGAAGACCGCAGCCATAACCAATTCTACGATTATTTCGGCCAGGTGTTACCGGCCCAATATGATTTGCTCAAACAACTGCAAACTTGGTCGGCCGCGCACGATAACAGCAAACCGCGTGTATTATTCTATCACAACAAGAAACGCTTATCGGCCAAACAACTTGCGTCCTGGCCGCACTTATACGAAGAATACCAATTAGGCTATCGCTTGCGCTATGTATTAAGTAAAGGGGGCCAACCCAGCGATTTAAAAAACGGACTCAACGCCATCAATAATCTGCCGTTATATCATCCCGCCAAAGAACCCCGGGACTCTTTTAAATAGTCCCCGTGAAACCCTTTACCGGGCGACACAAACCGCCCGATACTCTCTATTTTCGCCCGGATGCATCCGCGGCACTGGGCGGCAGACTCGCCGGTGCAAATTTTGCCGGGGTACAGCTCATACTGTTTGCGGTAATCTACGTCGGTCACGTTCGGCATCACCACAGTGGCCCCGCATTGCAGGGCCAACAGACGCCCTTGCGGGTGCAGGGTTTCCATGGCCGTGGTAGCCGGGATGTTAATATCCGGCAATAACAGGCGCATGAGTGCCATCATTTTTAAAGAAAGCTCAAAATGTCCGTCGGGCTTTTCGTTGCCCAGCGGGGTGTGGGGGTGGGGGATAAACGGCCCAATGCCCGCCATATCCACCGGCAGTTGTTTAAAAAACAATAAATCGTCTGCCAAACTTTCCACGCGTTGCCCGGGCAACCCCACCAGCGAGCCGGACCCTACTTCATACCCCAACTCTTTTAAATCATGCAAGCAACGCACCCGGTTTTCAAAAGACATCCCCGGGTCTAATTTTTCATACAAGGTTTTATCGGTCGTTTCAATACGCAAGAGGTAACGGTCGGCCCCGGCTTGTTTATAAGCGCGGTATTCTTCGCGTGTTTTCTCGCCGATACTTAAGGTAACGGCCACATCTAACTTTTTAATCTCACGCACGATATGGCACAACGTATCCGTGTTAAAAGCAAGGTCCTCGCCGCTTTGCAACACCACCGTTTTATAGCCCAAAGCGGCGGCTTGCTTTGCGGTAGCAATAATTTGCTCCGATGATAAACGGTACCGTTGCGCGTTTGTATTAGAACGGCGCAACCCGCAGTAAAGGCAATCATTTTTACAGTAACTGGAAAACTCAATAAGCCCGCGCAAATAAACGCCGTCACCCACAAACTGCTTGCGTACCCGGTCCGCCGCGTGAAATAACGGCGCCGATTTAGGCAGGGTAAGCAGGGTAATAAGTTGCTCGCGCGAAAGTGTATGCGTGGTTTGTGCTTGCTGTAAAATAGCCTGTTCCATAAGTATAGTATATAAAATTAGGTCTAAAGGCCCAAAATGTCCTGGGCCGTAATCTGGGCCCGGGCTGGGCACAAGGGCCCTGTTTTCTATTCACTTAAACCGCTAATATATAATTGTAAGCAATAAACGGAGGTGGCTGTATGAAAACGGAAAATTTAACACAAACCTTATGTATTCAAGCCATCAAACAAAGCCGCCTGGAACATGAATTTGCTTGGTTAGCTAAAAACGATTTGCTTTTTTTCTAAGTGAACTCATTACCTCCTACAAGAGTCCCGGTACCCGCCTGTTTTAAGCTGGCGGGTACATTTTTTATACAAAAAATTTGCAAAAATTTACTTGTAAAAACAATTACGAAATGATATAGTGTGCGTATATGAAACGCTTTACTAAAAATGTCTTATATGGGTTAGCCCATTTTTGTGTCCCCAGCGGGCGCGATAGTCGCCAAACATTTTGTGATATCTATAAAGGGTTTATTTTACTGGCACTGCTGGGAGTCTTTTTGTGTGCATGGCGCAACACACTGGCTGTTATGTTTGTGCGGGATTGGTTAGCCATTAGTGAATTTGGCTGTTGGGTTATTTGTATTATTTTTGAGCTTTTCCTATTAGTAGCTTTTGCCAGTGCGGTCATGCGCCGCTGGCAAGACCTGGACATCCGCATCCCCAAAGATGATTCGTTCCAAGAGCTTATTAAACGCCCGCGCTTTTGGGAAGTGTTGGCCTCGGAAGAAGGCTCGCGCGAGAAAAACCGATATGGCGACGCCCCGGCCGATAACCCTGTCCCGCTCATTAGCGAAGAGGACCTCAAAGAAGCCGTGCGTAAAAAACTGTTTGTAGATGTAAACGAATGGGAAGAGCTTAAAAAATAAACTTCCCCGTTGCAGGCATTTTTTTATAAAAAGCATCCCACCGGGTGCTTTTTATTTAGTATAATTAAGAGGTACTTAATGTAAGTATAAATTAATAATAGGAGAAGGGCTCCGCTCCGGCTCGGTCGTTTTTCGGATAAATGCGGCTTGGTCGGCAGGTTGCAGCCCTAAGAGTAAAACAAAATGGTACTTTCAAACCAAGACAGAAAAGACATCATCAGCAAATTCCAAATGAGCGCAAACGACACCGGCTCTGCCGCCGTGCAAATTGCTCTTATCACGGAACGCATTCAATACATTTCCAACCACCTCAAAGCCAACCCCAAAGACTTTGCAGGCGAAACCGGCTTAAATAAACTCGTCGGTCAGCGCAAACGCTTACTGGCGTACTTAAAACGCACTGACTTTGAAAAATATCAAGCCGTTACCAAAGAACTTAAACTGAGAAAATAAGGAAATCTAAATGCCGAATTTTAACCATAACTTTGACATCCAAAGCGTGGAAGTAACCGTCGGCCGCGACACCATTAAGCTGGAAACCGGCTTCATGGCCAAACAAGCGGACGGCGCCGTGGTAGCCAGCATGGGGGACACCCGCATTTTGGCCACCGCCGTTTCCACCAAAGAGCAAAAACCGGGGATCTCCGATTTTACGCCCTTAACGGTCAACTATAAAGAACGGACCTATGCCGCGGGCAAAATCCCGGGCGGTTTCTTCAAACGCGAAGGCAAAGCCAGCAAAAAAGAAACCTTGTCCTCGCGTATTATTGACCGCACCATGCGCCCAATCTTCCCCGAAGGTTTTGCGTGTGAAACCAACGTTACCGCCATGGTCGTCTCTGCCGACCCCACCAACGATGCCGACATTTTAGCCGTGCTCGCTTCGTCCGCGTCTGTAGTGATTTCTTCCATTCCGTTTAACGAGCCTGTAGCCGCGGTGCGCATTGGCCGCATTAACGGGCAATATATCGTCAACCCGACTAAAGAAGAACAGGCCTTGCCCGAATGTGACATGGACCTTACGATTGCCGGGTCCGCGCAAGGGATTTTGATGGTGGAAGGCGGTGCCAAAGAAGTAGAAGAAAGCGCCATCATTGAAGCCATGGAAGTAGCCAAGCCGGAAATTGACAAAATGTGTGCCGCACAGTTAAAACTGCGCGAATTGGCCGGCAAGCCGAAATTTGAATACGTGGTAGAAAAACTGCCGCAAGAAGTAGTTGATTTGGCCAACGGTGCTTTTAGAGAAGAAGCCAAAAAAATCTTGCATGCTTTTAGCGATAAACAAACGCGCGACTTGCAAGTGGCCCAACTCAAAAAGAACTTTGCCGAACAATTAACGGAAAAATACGCCGATAACGCCGCTACCTACGCGGGGATTGCGCTTGAGAACATTATGTACGAAGAATCCCGCGCCCTGGTACTGCATGAAGGCGTACGTGTGGACGGCCGCAAACCGACCGAAATCCGCCCGCTGAGCTCTTTGGTTGGCTATTTGCCGCGCGCCCACGGCTCTGCCGTGTTTACCCGCGGTCAAACGCAATCGTTAGCCGTGGCCACCTTAGGTACGCCCGACGACCAGCAAATGATTGAGGGCTTAGAAGATATTTCGTACGAGCGCTTTATGCTCCATTACAACTTCCCGGGTTTTGCTACGGGTGAATGTAAGCCGGACCGCTCTCCGGGCCGCCGCGAAATAGGCCATGGGGAACTTGCCCGCCGCGCTTTGCTCCCGTTAATCCCCAGCGAAGAAGAATTCCCGTACACGATCCGCGTCGTGTCCGACATTACCGAATCCAACGGCTCGTCGTCCATGGCCTCGGTGTGCGGCGGCTCTTTAGCCTTGTTTGATGCCGGCGTGCCGATGAAATCGCCCTGCTCCGGGATTGCCATGGGTGCCATTAGCGGCGAAGGTAAATTCGTCGTCCTGTCCGACATTATGGGCCTGGAAGACCACCTGGGCGATATGGACTTTAAACTCACCGGCTCGCGCAAAGGTATTACGGCCTTCCAAATGGACGTAAAACTTAAAACCGGTATGCCGCTTGACGTGCTGCGCCAAGCTATCAAACAAGCCACCGAAGGCCGCATGTTCATCATGGACCATATGGAAAAAACCATCGCGGAACCCCGCAAGTCGGTCTCCCCGTATGCGCCTGTGATTTTCAAAATGCAAATCTCTGTGGACAAGATTGGGGCCGTCATTGGGCCCGGCGGTAAAAACATTAAACGCATCACCGAATCTACCAATACCAAAATTGATATTGAAGAAAACGGTGTGGTAACCATTGCCGCCGCCAATGCCGAAAAACTCAACCAAGCCAAAGCGGAAATTGAAATGCTCACCGCCGAGCCCGAAGTAAATAAAATTTACAAAGGCAAAGTGGTTTCCATTCAACCCTTTGGGGCATTTGTGGAAATTTTACCGGGCAAAGACGGACTGTTGCATATTTCCGAAATTGCCAAACACCGCATCAATAAAGTAGAAGACGTATTGAAACTCGGCGAAATCGTTGAAGTGAAATGCGTGGAAATTGATAACAGCGGTAAAGTAAGACTCTCGCGCAAAGCCTTACTGAAATAAGTTATTCTCCAACTGCAAAACCCCGGGTGTCTAAACGCCCGGGGTTTTTTGCACTGTGCCTGTGCACCCATTGCCCGCGTCGTACGTTTTGCAACCTGCACCCCATATACGCCCGCGAGGGGTCTGTTTGACTGTGCCTCTCGCGGGGATATACGCCAGGAAATCAGTAAACGTAACGCGCGGAAGTTGCCTGTCCGGCTTCGGACCCCGCGAGGGGCACAGTGCCTAAGGGAAATGATATCTTTTACCTTGGCGCAATTTAGTATAATAGGCGTATGAAACTCATACGCCTATTTTGCTGCTTGCTTAGTGCCTTGTTACTGGGCGCGTGTGCCTACCACCAAAAATTGCCGCGCGGCATTTTTACCGCCCCGCAAAGTGGGGAAAAACTAGCCGCATCCGTTTTAGTCCCGTCGGACAAAGTAGCCCAAAAGCAAGTGGTCCTTAAAGACTACCACTCCCAAAATTCCGTTCATTCCTATAAAATAGACGTGGCCGACGGCTCGCTCACCGCCGCGGCAGACGCACTGGGTACTTTATTTCAAACCGTAGAAGTAAACCCGGCCAAACACGCCGCCCAATATACTTACCGCGCCGACGTCACCTACACCGTTTCCGGCGGTAAGACCGACAGTTTGCAAAGCATCCAATGGTTTGGCGGCCAGCCGCCGCTGTTATACACCCGCGTGGTCATTGACCTGTACGATACCCGCACGGGCACGCTGGTATTTTCCGCCTATGCCGCGCGCCAAAACCGCGTGGAAATGACCGACGCTTCCGCCGCCGCGCAACGCGTGGAAAACAAAGGCACTGCCGTATTTTTACCTGTCACGGGCCCCATTTACACGCAGGCATTTGGCGATAATCTAAAGGACACCCTCACGCGCGACCTGGCCGAATGCCTCACAGAAATTGCCGTCACCCTTCGTCAAAACCGCGCTTTGTTTGCCCCGCAAACCCAAAATAATGTAAAATAAATGTATAAGTTTTGAATGAGGTTTTTATGAAAAAATCAACTGCTAAAAAACACACGGCCAAAGCCGTAAAAGCCGTTAAACCGGCCAAAAAAGCCGTCAAAGAATCCCCGATTTTAAAAGACGTAAAACAACTCTATGCTTTCATGCAGGACAATCACTTAGACACCATTGAATACGACCAAAAAGGCCTGTATTTGCGCCTGGTAAAGGCCAAGCCCGCTATGATGCCCGTACCCGTGAATGTGGGGGGGAGTGTCAGCACGGGCGGCACGCCAGCTTTTGCCCCGGCACAAGAACAATATAAAGAAGTCATGAAATCGGCCTTAACGGGTATTTTCTTCCGCGGCTCTACGCCCAGCGCTCCGCCGTTTGTCAAAGAAGGCGCGCAAGTAGCTAAAGGCGACGTAATTTGCCTCATTGAAGCCATGAAAGTATTTAACGAAGTCCGTGCGGACTTCCCGTGCGTAATCAAAAAAGTATTGGTAGAAAACGGCAAGCCGGTTAAACAAGGCGATGCACTTTTTGCCATTGAACGGGTATAACTATGAATCCTTTGCAAGATACTATTAACGACGCCGTAAAACAAATGACGGACTATTTAACCGCCCACCACAAATCCACGTCGTGGCAGTTAAAAGTAATGTTCCGCTTGTCCAGCTCGGTGCTGTATTTGGCGCTGGGCAAACTGCTGGCCGAAAAGAAAATCACGTTAGAGGCCGAAGGGATTAACTACAACATTACCTGGGGCGCCGAGGCCGTGCAAAAACAAGAGGCCGAAAACGCCAACCCGTTCCAACCGAACTGAGTTCAACCCAATTTAAAACAGCCCCCAAACTTGGGGGCTGTTTTTTCGTTAATAGATTTCGTAACAAGTTTTGCTGCCACAACCTACAGGGCTTCCCAGTGCTTTGCAAATATCTTCTCGCCCTTGTGTGGTTGCATCCGGCACCCAACATCTACGACAATTTGGCACAAACCTTGGCCTTTTCCCCGATCCTTTTGCACGATGCGTAGCAAACCCCAATTGCAATATAGATTTTTCTAAACAATTTTGTATTGTCCCAGTATTTTCATTCGGACAATATATAGCTTGTGCTACAACGCCCTCTCCTTGAGTGAGCATTGATATTATAAAATCATTTCTGCAAGACCACACACTTCCTTCCTCACTAGTTGTATTCGCACTATTCAATGTACATTCTGCTGGCGTTCCAATATCCAATAAGCGAGTATCTGTTGTATAATTTCCACTAGCTAAAAAATATACTTCCTCTGCTTGAACTAAATTTGAAAGTATCGGAAATATGGTACTCACACGAGATTTATGCACCGCTTTTTGGTACTGCGGCACGGCCACCGCCGCCAAAATGCCAATAATCAAAACCACCACCAACAGCTCAATGAGCGTAAAACCCCGCGTGCTGTTTCCCTCGCCCCTTGTGGGAGAGGATGCCCAACGGGCAGGTGAGGGGTTATTGAATAAGACTACAACCTTGTTATCTTTCATTTTATTTTCTCCTGTGTACGACATAATAGGAGTGTAACAAAAAAAAAAAACAAATCAAGCAAAAGTTTGGGGCACTTATTTTTTCCGTTGTGAAACATCCTTAAAAAAAGTACAATATCCGTATATGCAACGGCGCTATTATTACACCCACAAAAAATCAAAGAAAAAATCTTCCGCCAAAACAAACAACGGTTGGTTACGCACCGCCCTCTATATTTTAATGGGCACGCTGTGTGTGTGGCTGTGCGCCATTTTGTGGTTCCACACCTCTAGCGGCAAAATCGGCACCGAAGTAGCCAAAGGGTTGCACCAACTGCTGGGTGCCTCGGCGGGGTTATTGCCACTGTTTTTGGCCTACTGGCTGGTGCAAACGATCCGCAACAAAAGCGCGTCTTTCTTATTTTTCTTACTGGGCACTTCTATTACACTGGTCAGTTTTTCCAGCGTGTGCACGTGCCTGAGGCAGATTTTCACGGGTTCGCTCATCTCGGGCGGCCTCGTTGGGGAAAAAGTATTTTTTGCGCTCAAAGGGATTATCGGCTCCGTTGGTGCGGCGCTGTTTTCGCTGGCGTTTGTGCTGGTGGGGTTACATATTTTAGTAGCCATTCCGTGGCGCACGGTGCTTACCAAAACGGCCGAATTTATCAAAAACGATTTTAACGGGTGGATGGACTCGCGCGCGGAACTGAAACAAAAAGTGGCCGAAGGCAAACAAGAAATCAAAGAAAAAGCCGAAGCCGCCGAAAACCGCCCCGTGGCCGAAGAAGTGCGCGAATTGCCGCAAATCCGCCGTGCCAAGCCCGAAATCCGCCGCCCTGTGGCCGAGCCCATTACCGAACTGCCGCGCCAGGAAGACCCGGCCCCCAAAAAAGCAACCCAAGCACCCGCAAAAGAAGAAGCCGAAGAAAAAACAACTTCCAACGAGCCTAAAAAATTTGACCCCGCTACGTTTAAATTGCCGTCTTTAGCCCTTTTAAATGACCCGGTGGGCGACGGCATTGTCGGCCCGTCGGACGCCGAAATTGCCAAAGCCACCAAACGCCTGGAAGACACCTTAAAAAGTTTTGAAATCGGCGCGCACGTAACGGGCGTCTCGCCAGGCCCCGTGGTTACCCGCTACGAAATTCAGCCCGACGCCGGGGTTAAAATGTCCTCCATTACCGCTTTAACGCAAGATATTCAGGCCAGCATGCAAGCGCGCTCTATCCGCGTGCAAGCGCCGATTCCCGGCAAAAGCACCATGGGTTTTGAAATTCCTAACGACAAGTCCGTCATGGTCACCATGAAAGAAATTTTGCAGTCGCCGGTGTATGCCAATTCCAAGGCCGTCTTGCCCATTGCCCTGGGCCGCCATGCCAATGGGGACCCGGCCGCCACCGTCGCCGAAAAATGGCCGCACATTTTAATTGCCGGGGCCACCAACAGCGGTAAATCTATTTGTTTGCATACTATTATTATGTCGCTACTTTTTAAGCACAAGCCCGACGAAGTTAAATTTTTGATGATTGACCCCAAACGCGTGGAACTTACCTTATATGAAGGGATCCCGTATTTGTACGACCCTAAAACCTCGTGTGACGACGCGGACATTATCACCAAGCCCAACGATGCGGCCAAGTCGTTGCAAATGCTGGTCAAAGTAATGGAAAAGCGCCTGGATATGTGTCAGCTGGCTAAAGTGAAAAACATTGAAGGTTACAACCAGTGGGCCAAAGAAAACAACGAAGAAAAAATGTTCTACGTCTTTGTGATTATTGACGAAATGGCCGACCTCATGCTCCAAACCAAAGCGTCTATTGAAGACTCCGTACAACGCCTGGCGCAAATGGGGCGCGCTATGGGGATTCACTTAATTTTGTGCACACAGCGCCCGTCTGTCAAAGTGGTAACGGGTATTATTAAAGCCAATATGCCTTCTCGCATTGCGTTGCAGGTGGCCAGCGGTATTGACTCCAAAGTCATTTTAGATTCCGTCGGTGCCGAAAACTTACTGGGCCGCGGCGACATGCTGTTACTAGATTCCTCTACGCAAACGCCGCTTCGTATCCAGGGGGCGTATGTATCGCCGGACGAAATCAAAGCCGTGGCCGATTTCTTGCGCGAGCAAGGCGGTCCGGATTACCCCGTTCAAATTGTGCAAGAACAACAGCCCGGCATGCGCCCGCAAGACGGCCTGGGTACCAAACCCGAAGAAATTTTACAAGCCTTGGAACTGGTTAAAGAGCGCCGCCGCGTATCGCAAGATTTACTCAAAGCGCACTTTGGTTCGTCGGCGCGTGCCACCAACATGCTTAGCGTGCTGGAAATGCGCGGCTTTATTACCAAGCCCGAAGGCTCCAACCGCTGGGAAATTCATTACGATTTGATTGACTCAGCCATCGAAGAAATGAACAGCTTACCTTATCAAAAGGATTACAAAGAACCCGAATATGAAACTGTTTACAAATAAATTGACTTGCGTGCTGGCGGCGTGTATGTGCTTGGCGGCATGCTCCCAAAAAGAAGAATCTCAAAAAGTTGCCGAAGTAACCGAAACCATTGTGGTGCAAGAAACGGTTTTGCCGCCTACGGCCGAAAAACCGGCCGAAGCCAAACCGGCGCCCCAAACCCAAACTACGTCTAAAACATTATATCCTAACGAGGCGCTTATCCAATTAAAAGGGTGGGATAACAAACTCAAATTTTTAAAAACCCGCTTTGAACAAACCGCCCAGTACGACGGCGTACCGATCAGCAAATCGCAAGGCGTGCTTTATTACGATAAAGACAAAAACCTCTTACGCCTAGACACTACCGATACCGACGGCAAAACGGAACAATCGGCCGTAACCGACAAAAAACAAATCCTTATTTTGGACGGTCAAGGCCACGAAGTTACCACTTTATCTTGGCAGGAATGGCAACAAGGCCAGCCCAACCAAGCTCTGTTTGACTTTGGCAATTATACAGCCCTGTTAAACCGCCACAACGTCACACTTAAAGAGCCGTATTTACTGGAATTAACACCCAAAGAGGGGGAAAAATACACGCTTTATTTGCTGTTATCGGAACAAGATTATTTCCCGACGCGTATTAAAATCGTGTCGGACCTGACGGAAACGGAAGCGGTTTTGACGGATACGCAAAAAAATCAACCGCTTGCCTTTGATACTTTCCGCCAAGGGGGGCTTTTTAAATGATGACCTTAGCCAATAAAATTACGCTGTTGCGTGCCGGCTTGGCGCTGGTGATGTTTGCTTTTATTTTACTGCCGTTTTGGTGGGCCCGTTTTACGGCAACCGCCATTTTTATTTTAGCCGCCAGTACCGATTGGGTGGACGGGAAAATCGCGCGCGAAACCAACACCATTACGCCTTTTGGTGCCATTGTGGACCCGTTTGTAGATAAAATCCTCGTCATAGCGGCATTTTTTGCCTTTGTGGCTATCCGTCCGCTTAATGTGCCGATTTGGGCCGTGTTTTTAATCTTACTGCGCGAACTGATGGTTTCCAACTTGCGCGCCATTGCCGCCCTGGACGGCAAAGTAATGGCCGCCGAGCGTTGGGGCAAATTTAAAACGGTCGTGCAAATGTCTGCCATTGGGGTAATTTTCTTTGTCATTTTACTCATGCACTTGAGTCATTTACTGCACGGCCCGGCCCAAAAAGCATGCTGGATGACGTTTATTACGCTCCTTAAGTTTCCTTATACGGTTACGGCCATTGCCGCCGTCATTACGTGGATCAGTGCTATTTCTTACCTGCGTAATAACTGGGACCTACTGAAAAAATCGTGGAGTTTGCCATGCAAGTAATTTACCACGCCTTGGCCACGGGGTTATTTATCAGTTATTTACCGTCAAAAATTATCAAATTTAAAAAGAACACCGGGGCCGGTTTTTTAGGCACCTTGTGGGGAATTCCGCTCGTTCTGTTATTCCCGGCGGACCCGGTGCTTTACTTATTGTGTATGTTGGGGTTTTGGGTACTTGCCGTGTGGGTCTGCAAAAAAGTAAAATTTAAGGGATACACCGGGCATGACAATCCCAAAATTGTCATTGACGAAATGGCCGGCTACATTACAGCCATGGCGTTTTTGCCCCATACGTGGCCGTATATGCTGGCGGCATTTGTGCTGTTTCGCACGTTTGACACGTTAAAACCATCGGTCGTGAAAACATTTGATAAAATGGAAAACGCCTTTGGCATTGTGTTTGACGACGTATCAGCCGGTTTGCTGGCCAACATTTTAATTCAAATTTGTATTATTTTTATTAGACAGGGTTAAGGAGAAAATTATGGACTTTTCAAGCATTTCAAACGTACGTGAGTTACTAGCCGCGGGGGGACCGATTTTAATTATTTTAATTTTGCTCTCCGTTTATTCCGTTTCTGTTATTTTAGAGCGCTTTTTCCGCTTGCGCCGGGCCATTAACTATTCCCATAAACTTATTGCCTATTGCCGTCATCCGTTGTCGTCGGGCAGCTATGCTAAAATTGAAGAAGCCTGCCACAAAGACCTGGTCAAAAATACGCCGGCCGCCGCTTTGTTGTTGCGCTTGTGCAAAGAACGCAACCGCTCGCGCGAAGATTTAGAAAAAATTGCCGCCAGCACCATTGATTATGAAACCGCTAAACTCCAGCGCCGCCTTTCCATTTTGGGTACGTTGGGTAGCATTACCCCGTTTATCGGGTTATTCGGCACCGTAATCGGCGTTATGCACGCATTTAAAGACTTAGCCGCCAACACCGCCGCGGCGGGGGGGGCTTCCGTGGTAGCGGCGGGTATTGCCGAAGCGTTGGTCAATACGGCCGCAGGGCTTTTTGTAGCTATTCCGGCTGTAATTGCCTATAACTATTTCTTGTCCAAAACCACCTACTTTGCCCAAGAGTTGGACAGCGTAGCCCAAGATTTTATTTACACCCGCCCTTCTAAGGATGAGTTTTAACCATGGCACATAGAAGACAACGTCACTTAATGGCCGATATTAACATGGTGCCGTTTATTGACATCACGCTCATTTTGCTGATTATTTTTATGGTCATGAGCCCGCTTTTGGTGCAAATGCAACTCACGGTAGATTTGCCCAAATCCAACGCCATTAACACCCAAAGTGATGATGACGTGGTGCGTATTGAAATCCAAAAAAACGGGACCATAACCGTCTTAAACCGTAAAGTAAGCCTGTCTAATTTGGAACAGGAACTTATTTTACGTTTAGGCAAAGCCAACAAAAAAACAATTTTGGTAGAGGCCGATAAAAATGTGCCTGTCCAACAAGTAGTAGACGTGTTTGACATTGCTAAAAAATTAGGAGCCGCCAAACTAGGCATTGGCGTACTGACTAAAAACTAATGAATTGGTATTTGGTATATTCAAGCGGGATTCACGCATTTGCCGTCTTGTGTATGATTCTTTTAATAGCCCCCGGCGTTAAAAAGCCGAGTGCCACCTATACCATTGACTTTATCGGTAACGGCAAGGTACAAGCCGTCACCGCCCCGGCCGCCAAGACCGAAATCAAAACCCCGGCCCCGGCCGAGTCTGCCGTTGCCAAACCCGAGCCGGCCCCCACACCTGCTAAAAAAGCGTACGTTTCCAAAACAGAAATTTCCGCTAAAAAACAAGCTAATAAAAAACCGGCCCCGGCCGCAGCCCCGCTGGAAGCCCCCAGCGTGTTAGACGAAAGTGAACCCGCCACCCAAGAAGGCGAATTTGCCGGCGGAAACATTACCACCGATTTTGCCAACTTCCCTTACCCGTGGTACATTACCCAGGTACGCAATTCCCTTTGGATTGAATGGGAAAAACGCCGCCCGGCCGGCCATGAACTTTCGGCGCTGGTCTCTTTTGCCATTGCGCGCGACGGAAAGATCAAAGATTTAAAAGTAGAGCGTTCATCCCAAGATGACACGTTTGACTTTGCCGCCACCTCGGCGGTAATTAACGCAGGGCCTTTTGCACCCCTGCCCATGTATTATGAAAAAGACGAACTTACCGTCAGTGTAGAGTTCAAACAGGAGAAATAATATGACAGGATTAGGACGTTTCTGTATGTTGTTATTATGCACCGCAATTATCATGATTTGCTACCCTGATTTTGGAACTGCGGGTTGGACGTTTGCCGGTTCCATTATTTTGGTATGGACGGGTATTATTTTAATTATGGGGATTGTCGGTAGTATTTTTGGCTTATACCGCTTTGACGGGATCAACCGTTTTTTAACTTTTGTCCTGTTTTTAGGGATTATGTTCTCGCTGCTGTGGTATTTCCCGCAAGACGAAAAACCGGCGCCGATCGCTCAATTACAAAATGGGCAATTTCCCACCGGGGCGGATTTACAACGCGGCATGCAAAAATTTACATTTAACTTTGCCTTTGACCGCCGCAATGCCCGGCGCAGTGAAAACTTTATAAACCAAAAAGACGCCAAAGCCGCGGCCGAAGAAGCCGCCAAAAAAGCGGAAGAAGAAGCCAAACGCAAAGCCGCCCAAAAAGCCAAACAAAAATTGGAAGTTATTGTAGAAGAAAATTAATGAAACCCACTGTTCTAATTACCGGCGGAAACGGTTTTATCGGCCGGGCCTTAACGGATCTATTACTCCAGCAAGGCTACCAGGTCCGCATTGTCACACGCCGCCGCCCAACGGCCCAGCCCGCTAATCCGGCCGTTACGTTGGTGCAAGCAGATTATAATAACCCCGCTTCGCTTGCCGCGGCCTTGCAAGGCTGTGAAGGTGTATTCAATCTAGCCGGTACTCTTTTTGGGTTTTGTTACGAAGATTTCAAACAAGGCAACATTACCGCGGTTACCAACTTAGTGCAAGCCGTCCGGCAAACCCCTGAAATTAAAACCTTTGTCCATGTATCCAGCTTAGCCGCCAGTGGGTATGCACCCGATACCCAGCATCCCCGCACCGAAGAATTACCGGCTCAACCCGCCTCGGACTACGGACGCACCAAACTGGGGGGGGAACAAGCCGTGGCAACCTTGCCGCAAACGGTTAAATGGACCATCATCCGTCCGCCGATTGTGTACGGCAAAAATGATTCCGGCGTTTCCAAAATAGCCAGTTGGGTAAAACGCGGGCTCATGGTCAACACGTCAGGCAACGGGTATTTTAGCTTTGTATATATTGCAGATTTAGTGCAAGCCCTTTACCAGGCGTATATCCGCCCTGATACCAACCGGCAAACTTATTTTGTGGCAGAACCGCAAATTTATAACTGGGACTATTTTATCTCCCACATGGCGCAAGCCATGCATGTACGCAAACCGTTTATGCCCAAAGCCCCCGTGTGGATGATGCGCCTGGCCGCCCGCATGTACGAAACGTGTGCCCGGCTCAGCGGCACCCAACCGGCTTTGAATTACGATAAAGTAGCCGAGGCTATTATTCCCGGGCACTGGATTTGTTCCAATGCCAAATGGGTTCAACTGACCGGACAAGTGTTTACACCGCTTGAAAAAGGCCTTGAGCAAAGTTTTTAAAATTGTTATAATAACAGGGATAGTTGGAGAGGTGGCTGAGAGGCCGAAAGCGGCGGTTTGCTAAACCGTTATACGGGTTAATTCCCGTATCGAGGGTTCGAATCCCTCCCTCTCCGACGGATTTTGCAAGCCTTTACGGCTTGAAAAATTCGTAGAGAGAGTGGAGTGATGCAAACTGCTTTGCATCACGTCGGGATTCGAAAGGCGTAGCGATGTTTTTGTTTGAGTGCGAGCCGTACCGGCGAGTGCGAAAGGCAAAAACCGCGAGCCCGGCCTGCAGGAAAAATCCGTCAGGATTTTTACCGGAAGGCGAAAGTACTCCCTCTCCGACGGATTTTGCAAGCCTTTACGGCTTGAAAAATTCGTAGAGATTTGTTGTATTGAAAAAAAATAAGGAGCATTCGTCATGAAGAAAATTGTAGTAGCTGTTTGTACATTTGTATTATTGGGTAGCACGTTTGCCGTGGCCGCCCCTGGTTTTGCGGGCAAAAAGATTACCAATTCGCAATTAATTCAAGCGACGCAAGACACTACCGTTAATTTCGGCGGAGCCAGAATTTTTATACCCAAAGGCCAAACCGTTATTTTAGGCCAACGCGAGAACGGCGCTATCGTCATCCGTGGGCTCAATTTAAACCACCTCAAAATTGACGATTCGTATCTCTCTTCCCGCGGTTACACCGCCTTATCTTACTATCCGTCTTCTAACATTGCTTTCTTGCATAAAGGGGACTTTATGACCGTTACCGATGCGTTGGGTCATTCGGCCACCGTATCCCAAAACGGCGCAATTGCTACCAATAACACACAAATCAATTCTAACACGGTAGCTGAGCTCAAAGAACAAGCCAAAGCCGAAACCGAACAAGTAGCTCAAGAGCTTGGGGAAGAATTGGAATTGCCGCCCTTTGTAGCCCAAACGGGCACCTCGTCCGCCGCTTCCGAACAAGCTACCCAAGACGTGGAAGAAACGGAGCAGACGTTAAGTCCTTCCGCTCCGCGCTAAGTAGTTCCTTGTTTTCATTCAAACAGCCCCTTTAAAGGGGCTGTTTTTTTGTATGACAAATACGTGGTACGTTACTGTAAGAACTTGCTGTTGGGGTTATTTCTTCAGTGTCCACACCCCGTAAGCAGGCAGGTGCGTTGTTTTTTGCGTACCATACACCGGCCGGTACGTTTTATGCAGTAATTGGGGGGGCACAGGTTGCGGCTGGGCCGACGTATTTAACAACACGCTGTATAAGTGGCCCTTATATTGCCACGTTTGCATTTTAAGCGGCCTGCTTACCGTTATTGGGTTAGCCACTACCGTGCCTTTTTCTATTATTTTTTTAAATTTAGCCAGTTGTGTTACTACTGTTTTTACACGGGCCCAATAGGCCGGGGCACTTTGGGGCATGGGTTTGCCCGCATGATTAAATGTATAGTAAAAAAGCCCGGTTGCCCCATTTAAAATGCCGTCGTAAGACATAAAACGGATTTCTTCCACCGTAGGGAAACGCCCAATCCGGTCATTATCCGGGCGATACTGTTCATAATTTTTCCAATCAAATGCTTGCACCACTCCCCACAATGGGTGAGCCTGACTATTTAGGGTAGCCATTCCCTCGTGCGTATAGCGCACGTTATCGCCAAACGACGTAAGCGGATAATGCGGCACGGGGTACCAATCCATCATCATCACGTCGGGGATATCATAATAAGGGATCTTTGTTTTGCCTTGCCCAATCACCAGGGCGGTCGGCTGCTGCGGGAAGGCCTTTTTGGCCGCCTGGTGGGCTTGCGTTACTTGTTCCCGGCTCCAGCGTTTCACGTCGGGCTCATCCACCAAATACCACGCCAAAATCGGCCATTTTTGGGCTTTCTGTTCATATTCTGTCCCCATTATTGAATTGGAATAAAACACCCCTTTCATCCCCAAGCGGGCCGCTTTTTGGGCTAATTTTTCCATATTTTGAGGCTCTTGGTGATAAGATTGCACACAAGTAAACCCGGCTTTTTGAACAGTTTTCAAATCATCCGGGTTTACCACCCCATATAAACAAAGAGGGAACTCCTTGGCGAAAAGGGGGGAAACCACTAAAAACAGCCATAACACTAAACAGGTACGTTTCATCCGATGACTCCCTAAGAACCTGATACTGCTATCTTATAAAATATCGTGGCATTACACCATATGGGAATCTTTGACAAACATACGCAAAACCGTTTTGACCAAAATTTCAATATCCAACAGGACCGAATGATTTTTAATATACCACACGTCGTACGACAAGCGTGTAAACGCCGCATCAAAGGCCTCTTGTTCTATTAATTGGCTATTGCCGTTTTTAGTTTTATAATTAGGGGGAGCTTTAAAATTGAGTTGTGCCCACCCGGTAATACCCGGTTTTACAATGGTGCGGATATTGTGGTTTGGAATATTGGCGTTTAAAATAGAATATTCACCAATCCACAACGGCCGAGGTCCTACTAAAGAAAGTTCCCCTTTAAGCACGTTAATAATTTGCGGAATTTCATCTAACCGGAACCTTCTTAACCAAGTACCGCTTTTGGTAAGTGTTTCTGCATTCGTTTCCTGTGTAGAAGTGGTAATAGTACGAAATTTATATATCACAAATTCTTTACCAAAATATCCTACCCGTTTTTGTTTAAAAATAGGATTGCAACCGTCCACCACACGCACAAACAGCCAAATAAAACATCCCAACGGAATAATTACCGGTAGCATCACCAGTGCCAAACCTACATCCATCACGCGTTTTAACATATTATACATGCTATTTTCCCGGCGGTTTCCAATACCTCTAAGCAGCCACATGCTGTCTTCTATACTCTCGCGCGAAATCCGCTGGCTGACGCGTTCGAACGCATTAAAATCAGTATCCACACACGCCCCTTTGGCAATAAACTGGCGGGTAATAATATCCCACGCTTGCGGACTTTCCCTAAACAGTTTACTACCCACAATAACCAAATCAATGTTTTTAAGGTTATATTTTTTATCGGCTAGGGGGACAGAGTCATATTCTTTTATCTTATATCCCCGGCTTAAGCGCATCACTTGGCACAATTCGATAATCGTCGGACTATTGCCAAAAATCAACACATTACGCTTGGCCATATCCAGCTTAAAATAATTACGCCTAAAAAAATACACATAAGCAAAATAGAGCAGTAAAATAACAATTAAAATACGCCGGGGTGTGGGCAAATGAATCGGCCAGGCAGAAGCAAAATAAATCACGCTGGCCGAGCCCAATAGCGTAATCAGCCAGGCAATTGCCAAGCGCTTATAGGCAATCACCCGTTTGCGCAGTAGCTTAACGTCATAAAAAGAAAATAACCACAGGATAAAAGAGGCGAATAAAAAAATAGGGATATATACGTATAGTTGATCTCTGCACTGCGGCCACGTCAACCCGTGGTGACGAAACGCCAATAACGCACTGGTTAACCCAAAAAATACAAACGCATCTACCCCTAAAAAAATCCGGCCTGTCATGGTTACGCTCCTAATTCAAATGCTTGGTTGCATTTTTGCCCGTGCATCTAAGAATTAGGTCGTATCGTGTTGCCAGCCCGGGTACTTATTTTTTTAATTGATTTATGATAACTGTTTTATTTTTTCCTGCCACATGGTCCGCAAGCCCGCTTCTAACGTAACGGTAGGGGCATACCCAATGGCCCGTATTTTGCTAATATCTGCCGAAGATTCATGCACATCCCCCGGCCGTTTGGGGCGGCTTACGCGCTCCAATTTGCGGCCCGATACTTTCTCAATCGTATCGGCCAGTTCCAACAGCGTATAGGTACGGCCACTGGCTACATTATAAATTTCGCCGGGCACCCCTTTTATGGCGGCCAACAAATTGGCCTGTACCACGTCTTTTACGCTGACAAAATCACGGCTTTGTAACCCGTCCCAGTCAATGCCCAGCGGTTTATTTTCAGCCGCTAACTGCATAAACTTGGCAATAACGGCCGCATAGGCCGAGTTGGGGTTTTGCCCCGTACCAAATACATTAAAATAGCGCAGGGCCACTGCCTCTAAGCCATAAGCTTTCGTGTAAAGCTGGCAAAGTTCGGCCCCTACTTGTTTACTCCAGGCATAAGGGGATTGGCAATCCACGGGCGTGGTTTCTTTATAGGGCAGTTCCGGGCGGGTACCATATACCGCCGCCGAAGAGGCAAACACCACCCGCTTAGCCCCGCATTGGCGGGCGGCTTCCAATACGTTTACCGTACCTTGTACGTTAATTTCGGCGGTTTCCTGCGGTTTCTGCATGGACTCGGCTACCGAAATCAACGCCGCATGGTGTAACACATAGTCTGCCCCTTTACAAGTAGCTAAAAGAGCGGCAAAGTCACAAATATCCCCTTGGATAAATGTAATCTTGTCCTTTACAGCGGCCAAATTTTCTAATTTCCCGCCGGAAAGGTTATCCAACACGGTCACTTGCTGGCCTTGGCGTACTAATTCGTTGACAATATGGGAGCCTATAAACCCGGCCCCACCGGTTACTAACCAATGAAATTTCTCTTGTAACATATACATATTTTACATTATATTAGAGGTACTTGCCAACAAATTAACACAACCCCCGCTATAAATGGTATAATAAATATACTTATACGACATCTTAGTTACGGCATGAAAAAAAAATCAAAACGCTTCAAACTGCGTTTAGCTCGTTGGAAAGTAATTACCCTTTATTTGATGGCTTACGACCTGGTAGCCATCAATGCGTCTTATTTTGCGGCACTCCTACTGCGTTTTGATTTGCAGTATTCCGCTATCCCGCTCAATTACCTTCATAACTACCTTTGTTTTGCGCCCATTTATACGGTGGGTTGCTTAATTTTATTTTTTAAATCTAAGTTATACCACAGCATTTGGCAATATGCCAGCATTACCGAAGCTTCCCGTATTGTGGTAGCCTCGGTTATTGCCACCTTGTTTCAAATTGTCGGGATGACGCTTTTGTGGGGGCGCATGCCAATTTCATACTATATTTTCGGTGCGTTATTTCAATTTGCACTCATTTCCGCGTCCCGTTTCCTACAGCGTTTTATCCGGCTGGAACGCTCCAAACATATAGCCGCCCGCAGTGCCCTGGATACCGCCGCCCGGGTATTACTGATTGGGGCCGGGGATGCCGGGCAAATTATCTTGCAGGATATGCAACGCTCCAAACTGACCAAAAACGGACGCGTATGTGCTATTATTGACGACAATCCCCAAAAATGGGGCCGCAGTATTTCCGGGGTACCTGTAGTGGGCGGACGCGACGAAATTTTAACCACCGTTCACAAATACAAAATCAATAAAATCTACTTTGCCATTCCCACGGCCTCTGCCGAAGTGAAACGCGATATTTTAAACATTTGCAAAGAAACCCAATGTAAAATTAAGGTCTTACCCGGCATTTACCAGCTGGTCAACGATGAAATTTCCGTACAGCGTTTAAAAGACGTATCGGTAGAAGATTTACTGGGCCGCGAACCCATTACCATGGATATGTCCGACGTTTTTAACTTTATTACCGGCAAAACCATTTTAGTAACCGGGGGCGGGGGGAGTATCGGCAGTGAGCTTTGCCGCCAAATTGCCGCCCACCAACCCAAACAGCTTTTAATTTTTGATATGTACGAAAATAACGCGTACGATATTGAACAAGAATTAAAACGTAAACACCCTTCGTTAAATTTAAAAGCCATTATCGGCTCCGTGCGCGATAGCAAACGCATTGCCCGCGTATTTGAAACCTACAAACCCGAAGTGGTCTATCACGCCGCCGCGCATAAACATGTGCCCTTAATGGAAGGCTCCCCGTGCGAAGCCGTCAAAAATAACGCCATCGGCACCTACAAAACCGCGTATGCGGCCATGAAAAACGGCTGCCAGCGCTTTGTCCTGATTAGCACCGACAAAGCTGTTAATCCCACCAACATTATGGGCGCCACCAAACGCTTGTGTGAAATGATTGTGCAAACCTTTGACTACATGATTAAACACCACCGCGAACAGGAACTTCCGCTCTTGCACGCCCACATGCGCGACGAGTTGGCCTTTATGGAAAAAAAGGCCCAAGAAATCCATTCCCAAACACAATTTGTAGCGGTACGTTTTGGCAATGTATTGGGTAGCAACGGCTCGGTCATTCCCTTGTTTAAACGCCAGATGGAAGAAGGCGGTCCCTTAACCGTTACCCATCCCGACGTCATCCGCTATTTCATGACCATTCCCGAAGCGGTCAGCCTGGTGCTAAAAGCCAGTGTCATGGGCAACGGCTCCGAAATTTTTGTACTGGATATGGGCTCCCCGGTCAAAATTGATACCTTGGCGCGCAACCTGATTAAACTCTCCGGTTTACGCCCGGATATAGACATTAAAATCACCTATACCGGCTTGCGCCCCGGCGAAAAACTCTATGAAGAAAAACTCATGGCCGAGGAAGGCCTTACCCGTACCGAGAACAATTTAATCCACATCGGCCGCCCGATTCCGTTTGATAATGACACATTTTTAAAAGATGTCAAACAACTCATGAATGCCAGCTATGCCGAACAGGAAGATAACATTCGCGCCCTGGTAACCAAGGTAGTCAGCACCTACCACCCCACGGAAAACGTGGTGACTTCCAAAGAAGAAGATTTAAAAACTAAAAAGAAGGAGCTCGTTTTAAATTAATTATATTTGAAGAGTTTGTCTATGGAAAATATTGCACCGTTTGAAAAGAAACTTTGGCTCAGCTCTCCCACCATGCACGGGGATGAGCAAAAATTCGTAACAGAAGCTTTTGACACTAACTGGGTGTCCACCGTGGGCCCGCACTTAGCCGCGCTGGAAAAAACGGCCGCCGCCTATGTGGGGATGCCTCACGGCGTGGCCTTATCTTCGGGCACAGCCGCCCTGCACCTGGCCGTTAAACTGGCCGGCGTTCAACCCGGTGAAAATGTTTTTTGCAGTGACATGACGTTCTCGGCCACCGTCAATCCCGTTTCTTACGAAAAGGGCCGCCAAATCTTTATAGACAGCGAATATGACACCTGGAATATGGACCCTGCGGCCTTAGAACAGGCCTTTAAACTTTATCCGGGCACCCGCGTCGTTATGCTGGCACACTTATACGGCACACCGGCCAAAATGGACGAAATTTTGGCTATCTGCCAAAAACACAACGCTATTTTAATTGAAGACGCCGCCGAATCCTTGGGTGCCACCTACAAAGGCAAACAAACCGGCAGTTTCGGCACCTATAACATTATTTCCTACAACGGCAATAAAATTATTACCTGTTCCGGCGGGGGTATGTTATTTACGCACGATGAAGAAACCGCCAATAAAGCGCGCAAGTGGGCCACACAAGCGCGTGAAAACGCCCCCTGGTACCAGCACGAAGAACTGGGCTACAACTACCGCATGAGTAACATTTTAGCGGGCATTGGCCGCGGCCAGTATTTACACTTGGACGAACACCTCGCCCAAAAACGTGCCATTTACCAGCGCTACCAAGAAGGGCTGAAAGATTTACCTATTAGCTTAAACCCGTACATTAAAGGGCAAATGGAGCCAAACTGCTGGCTTTCGTGTTTGCTTATCAAGCCGGAAGGGATGTGCAAACAAGTACGGGGGGAAAAGGAGGCGATGTACATCAAAGAGCCGGGCAAATCGTGCCCCACGCATATCATGGAAATGTTGGCCAAGTACAACGTGGAATCGCGCCCGATTTGGAAGCCCATGCACTTGCAACCCATTTACCGCATGAACCCGTTTATCACTAAGGACGGCAACGGCCGGGCCCGCACCAATGCGTATATTGCCGGAAACGCCACCGATATTAGTGCGGATATCTTTAACCGCGGCTTGTGCTTACCTAGCGATAATAAAATGACTCAAGAGCAACAAAACGTGGTGATTGAAATTATCAAGGAGTGTTTTAAATAATGCAAAACCACCACCGCCCCTACGGACCGTACGAACGGTATTTTAAACGCCCGCTGGATATAGCGTGTGCGGTGGGGGTACTTATTTGTTTTTGGTGGTTGTTTGCGGTCGTTGCCATTTTGGTACGCATTAAACTGGGTAGCCCGGTATTGTTTACCCAACAACGCCCCGGCAAGGACGAACAAATTTTCAAGCTCTATAAATTCCGCACCATGACGGACGAAAAAGATAAAAACGGCCAGTTGCTCCCTGACGACGTGCGCCTTACCAAGTTTGGCAAATTCTTACGTTCCACCAGTTTAGATGAATTGCCGGAAATATTTAACATTTTAAAAGGCGAGATGAGCCTTGTAGGCCCCCGGCCGTTACTTATTCAATATCTAAGCCGTTACACCGCCGAGCAACACAAACGGCACGAGGTACGCCCCGGTATTACAGGCCTGGCACAAGTTTGCGGGCGCAATCTTTTATCCTGGGAAGAAAAATTCAAGTTAGACGTATATTACGCCCACCATATTACGTTTGCCGAAGATATAAAAATTCTTATTAAAACGGTTTTAACTGTTTTTAAACGCGAAGGTATTTCTTCCGGCACCCATGTTACCATGGAAGAATTTAAAGGGATCCAAAATGCCAAATCATAATACCCTCGTTATTATAGGTGCAAGCGGACACGGGAAAGTAGTTGCTTCTATAGCCACTTTGTGCGGATATACCCATATTTTATTCTTGGACGACAATCCCCAAATCAAAACGTGTTTACACTTCCCGGTGGTTGGCCCTGTTAATTTATTTACGCAGTATCAAACCCAGGCAGATTTTATAGTCGCTATCGGCAACCCCCAAATTAGACAACAACTGCAAAGCACGCTACAACAACATGCTGTCCATTTGGCTACCCTTATTCATCCGCAAGCCGTCATTAGTACCCATGTTCAAATCGGGGCAGGCACCGTGGTTATGGCAGGTGCGGTGATTAACCCAGACACTACTATTGGGCAAGGGTGCATTATCAATACCTGTGCTTCGGTTGATCATGATTGTACCCTGGGGGATTATGTACACGTTGCTGTAGGGGTACATGTGGCCGGTACGGTATCTATCGGGCAACGAACCTGGCTGGGTATGGGGGCCAATATTATTAACAATTTAGCAGTATGTGCCGACTGTTTGATAGCCGCCGGTTCCACCGTAGTAAAAAACATATCCCAACCCGGCACTTATTTGGGTACTCCCGCTAAAAAGAAAGAGGTATGCCGACTATGAAAATAGCCATTTTGTCTAATAATACCAACAGCTTATTCGGGCAACGCCGGGAATTATTAACCACTTTTGTGCAAGCCGGGTATACGGTGCTTATTGTAGCTGCCCAAGGCATGCACGACCAGGAGCTTGAACACTTAGGTTGTCGCCTCTATCCGATTCACTTCAATCGCCGCCATACTAACCCGTACGAAGATATTAAATTATTGAGGCAATATTATAAACAGCTCAAGCAATTACAGCCCGACGTCGTGCTTTCTTATCATATTAAGCCCAACATTTACGGAGGCTTAGCTTGCCAGTTGCTCAAAATTCCCTATTTACCCAACATTACCGGGCTAGGCACAGCCGTGGAATACCCCGGTATACTTCAAAAATTGACCGTGTTACTTTATAAGCTGTCCCTGCGCAAGGCCCATACTATTTTCTTCCAAAATACCGCCAATCAGGCTTTCTTTGAACAACACGGTTTAATCAGCCGTCAAACCCGCACGGTTTTATTGCCCGGCTCCGGCGTCAATTTAGAAAGCCACCCCGCTTTGCCTTATCCGCAAGAAGGGGAAATTAACTTCTTATTTGTAGCGCGTATTTTGAAAGAAAAGGGAATTGATATGTATTTATCCGCCGCACGTACATTTAGTGGACCTGATGTAAAATTTCACATTTGCGGAGCGTTTGACACGCCCGATTACCAAGCCAAAGTAGAACAAGCCGTGCAAGAGGGGCACCTTATGTACCACGGACAACAAAAAGATATGCAACCGTTTTTTAAAGCGTGCGCCTGCTTATTACACCCGTCGTGGTACCCGGAAGGGATGAGCAACGTCCTTTTGGAGGCCGCGGCCTCTGCCCGCCCGGCTATTACCACCAACCGTCCTGGCTGTCGCGAAATAGTAGAAGATGGCAAAACGGGATTTATCATTCCAGTGCAAGATGAAAAAGCCTTTTTACAAGCTGTGGAAAAATTTTTAGCTATGCCTTGGGAAAAACGGCGGGAAATGGGATTAAATGCCCGCGCCAAAGTAGAAAAAGAATTTAACCGTCAAATCGTCGTGGATGCGTATGTAAAGCAATTGCAAGGGATTAAATAGTATGTTGGATTATAAAAAACTCATTACAAGCCGCTCTTTACGTATCAAAATTTTACGCGCACTGGATTTTGTGCCCGATTCTATCATGTTGCGTACACAATATTTTATTAAAACTGGGCGTTTGTTACATCTTAAAAACCCGCAACGTTATACCGAAAAACTCCAGTGGTACAAACTTTATTACAAGGACCCGCTAATGGCCCAATGTGTGGATAAATACGAAGTGCGCAAATACGTGGAACAATGTGGATTGGGACACTTATTAAATGAATGTTACGGTGTTTTTGAACGGATAGATGATATCGATTTTGATAAACTGCCCCCTAGTTTTGTACTCAAAGACACGTTAGGCGGCGGGGGAAACGATATTATTATTGTAAAAGATAAAACCCAAGCCGATCTCCCCGCTATAAAAGCCCAATTGGCCCAGTGGTTGGCCCGCCCCAGTACCGGTAAATCTAGCGGCCGCGAATGGGTATATGAAAATAAAAAACACCGGGTCATTATTGAACAATATTTAACGGATAACCATCAGCCGCATGGTATTGTGGACTATAAATTTTTATGCTTTCAAGCCAAGCCCTGCTATATCGTGCTGGATATGGACCGGTATCTAAATCATAAGCGTAACATTTATACCGTTGATTGGGAATATCTTCCTGTTGTAACAGATCATGACACCTACGGGGATATAGTTCCTAAACCAGCCTTGTTAGACCAATTACGCCAGTGCGCCGCACAGTTAAGCCGTGCTTTCCCGGCCGTTCGCGTTGATTTATACCAAGTGAATGGAAAAATTTATTTTGGGGAACTTACTTTTTTCCCTTGGTCCAGTTATGTAATGTTTCAACCTGATGAATTCGATTTTATACTGGGTACACAATTTGTGTTACCCACCCGGAGAAAATTATGAGTCTAGAAACCCACTCGCAAGCATCTTCCAAAAAACGCATTGTTTTCTTTACTGCCTCTTTAGAGGGGGGAGGGGCCGAACGTGTGATTTCTATTATTACCAAATATTTGGTAACAAACAACTACCACGTAGAAATTTTATTGTATTATAGCCGGCCTGTCCTTTACACCATACATCCTGGGGTAAAAATTACCAGTGTAGAAAAAGAAACCCAAAGCCGAAATATAATAAAAAACTTATTTTGGATGCGAAAATTCTTTAAAATGCACGCAGATATTATTATTTCCTTTTTAGCCTCTTTTAACATATTAGCTGTCCTGGCGCATCTAGGATTATCTTCTAAAATTATCGTTGCCGACAGGGTAGACCCCTGGTTGATTCCTGCCAACTATCTAATCCGAAAAATACGGGACTTTTCGTATAGGCTGGCCGATGGCGTAACTGTGCAAACCCAGCACAACAAGATTTATTTCCCGGCCGGTGTTCAGAAAAAAACCGCTGTTATCTACAATCCCATTGATTTAGGCGACAAGCGCGGCCAGGCTTTATGTACCGCCAAGCAAGATAAAATTGTGTGCGTAGGGCGGCTTAAACCGCAAAAGAATCAAACGCTTTTGTTAAAATCTTTCGCACAGCTACAAGCAGAATTTCCCACTTTTAGCCTTGTTTTTTATGGAGACGGCCCCGAAAAAGCTCATTTGCAAGAAGCCGCCCGCAATTTGGGGCTTGAAAAACGTGTATTTTTTGCAGGAAATATCAAAAATGTATTTGACGAAATTTCCAATGCCAAGTTATTCGTTCTTTGTTCCAATTACGAAGGTATGTCCAACGCACTGGCCGAGGCCCTATGCTTGGGGCTTCCTACCATTTCCACCGATGTATCCGGCGCCTCGGAGCTGATTGAGAACGGGAAATCCGGTTTTGTAATCCCTAAAAACTCCCAGGAAGCCCTCACTAAAACTATGAGAAAAATACTAGCAGATGAAACACTCCAAAAACAATTGGGCCAGCAAGCCGTCAAACTCAACGACAAACTGCAAACCGCCACGATTGTAAAACAGTGGACTCATTTTATTGAGCAAGTGGAGAGTAAATAAATGGCAACGCAACCCCGTAGAAATCCTTCTTCTCTAAAAATTCTTCTCTATATTTGCACCAATCGTGCAGGAGGAGCGGCCCGTGCGATGGTTAATTTGGCCAATTATTTGCATGAATTTGGGCACGAAGTAATTTTTGTAAATAATTTCCCCTGGGGTGTTGAATATCCGCTCAACAAAGAGATCAAACGCTTTTTCTTGGAAAAAGAAGAATCTACCCAAAACAGGTTACTAAAAAATTATAACCGCATCCGTACTTTGCGCCGTTTGATTAAACAACAGGCCCCGCAAGCGTGTGTATCTTTTATGATAGAAAACAATTTCCGTTTAACGCTGGCTTCTTTAGGACTTAAAACCCGAACAATCGTTTCCGTACGTAATGATCCTAAAGCCGAATATCAGGGGAAGGCGGGCCGTTTTATCGGCAAATATTTATTTCGGCTCATAGATGGTATTGTGTTTCAAACTTCCGAGGCAAAGGCTTGGTTCCCTAAATCTATTCAAAACAAGTCCGTTATTATCGCCAATTTGGTTGCAGAAAAATTTTATCAAGTAAAGCGTTCCCAACACCCGCAACATATTGTAACCTGTGGCCGGTTAAATGTGCAAAAAAACCATGCTTCACTCATCCGGGCGTTTGCTAAATTAGCGGATAAATACCCCCAAGATAATCTGCTTATTTACGGCAAGGGGGAGCTGGAAGATTCTTTACAGCAACTTATCACACACTTAGGTCTGCAAAACCGCGTATTTTTAATGGGCCAAAGCGAAGACATTGCCAGCGTGCTTGCGGGAGCAAAATTATTTGTGTTATCCTCGGATTATGAAGGCATGCCTAATGCCTTAATGGAAGCCTTAGTAGCCGGGGTCCCCAGTATTTCCACCGATTGCCCTTGCGGAGGGCCTCGGGAACTTATCAAGCACGGTGAAAACGGCCTTTTAGTTCCCTGTCAGGACGAACAGGCCCTCATTCAAGCCATGGACAAAATGCTTTCCAACCCTCAACAGGCCGCCACCCTAGCCGCCAATGCCCGCCGGTTAGCCGAGGTGTTTAAGCCGGAAGTGGTTGTTAAACAATGGGAAGACTTTTTGCGGAAGGAACCAACATGTTAATTTATTTATTTGCCATTATTTCTATTCCCATTTACAATATAATTTTTCGTAATAAAAAATTATTTGTATTTGTAGTTACTTTGCAATTATTTTTAATTTTGGCCTTGCGGGACGTTACCATGGGCGTAGATCTGCCCGGGTACTTAGATGCGTATCATAGAATCGGGGCATTACCTTGGGACGGTGTGTGGCATTGCCTGCATTGGTTTAGCCGGGCAGATAATCCTGTCAGTTTTGAAAGCGGCTACGGGCTATTAAACTGGCTTTGCGCTCAAGCGGGTCTTTCCGGGCACGGTTTCTTAGTAGTCTGCGCCGCCATCAGTGTCGCTCCCGTAGGGTTATTTGTCTATCGCTATAGCGACAAACCCTACTTAAGTTTTATGTTATACGTAGGGCTCGGTTGTTTTTTCAAACTTTTCGGTATTTTACGTCAAAGCTTAGCGATTAGCATTTTACTGTTAAGTATTCCTTATGTCCTCAAACGCAAGTGGATCCCCGTTTTGATATTCGTTTTTATTGCTTACTCGTTCCACCGCGTAGCTCTTTTGTGGCTTCCGCTCTGCTTTCTATTTGGAATGGCCGTTACCCGCATTCGGTGTTTAAGCATTTTGGGGGGGAGTCTGGTTGCCATTCCGTTTGTGGCTATATTAAGCAATACAATCTTATATCCTTTTTTAGGCATGTTGGATAAAGGGGAATATATCGCGGAACATACCACGCAATATAACAATTTATTTATGATCATGTGGCTTGTAATTGCTTTTATTACTTTTTTTGTAAATATGAATTTTTTTAAGAATGACCGCAACAATTTAAGTTTTTGGGGGTTGACGCTGGCACTTGGCGCAGAAATATTCGCTCTCTACAATGCCACCATGGCGCGTGCGGCCGAATTACTTTACATTTTTATCATTATTCTTGTGCCCAATATTATTCACGCCTATCTATTGCCGTCGGAAAAGCAACACAAGTTACACACACAATCTTCTTTACTCAAGTGGCTAGGGCAATTATCCATTATAGGCCTTATGTGCTTATTAACTTACTATTTCGCTTATAATTACCATACTGTTATAAAAATTGTCCCTTATCGTTTTTATTAGTAAAAAATTATGAAAAATAAAACCATTGATTCAAAGAAAAAAATAGGCTTATTGATTGGGAGATTGCAAAACGGCGGTGCGGAACGTGCGGTCGCCAATTTATCAAAAATGTTGGCGGGGAAGTATGATGTTCATATCATGGTGCTTGATTCTTCTGTTATTGACTATCCTTACGAGGGAACCCTGCATACTTTAGGTGTATTCCCGGCCACCACACGCATAGGCAAAATTATCAATTTTATTCGGCGCGGTTGGCAGGTTTACAAGTGCAAAAGAAACAATCAAATTCCAACTACCATCAGTTTTATGCCTTTGTTTAATTTTTACAATGTAATGACAAAAGGGAAAGGCAAAGCCATTTGTTCCATTCGTACCGTAATGTCTTTGCAAGGATGTTCTAAATTATGGAGCAAGTGCCTTACCTGGTGCGGGAAAAAAGCAGATATAACCGTATCCGTCTCAGAGATGGCCCGGCAGGATTTGATTAAACATTTTGCTTATGATCCCGCTAAAATAATTACTATTTTAAATTTATGTAATCCGGCCGCTTTACAAACTACTAACCCGCAAATCAATAAACTAACCCAAGAGTTTCATTTTAACGCGCAAACCATTGTTACAGTAGGCCGGTTGGAATTTGAAAAGGCGCAGTGGCATTTGTTACGGGCCTTTAGCCTCGTTCTTCAAACCAATCCGCAAGCGCAATTGGTATTGTTTGGGCAAGGTTCTTTAGAACCCGCCCTTAAAGAATACGCCAAACGGTTAGGGATTGAAAAAAACACGTATTTCATGGGATATGTCAGAAATCAACATACATTTTTGCGCCAATGTGATGTGTTTGTGTTGTCTTCCTTTGCAGAGGGTATCTCTAATGCCTTGCTGGAAGCTATGGCTTGCGGCCTGCCTATTATCTCTACGGACTGCCAATGTGAAATTCTCAGCGACAAGATACACGATATCAACACGGTGGAGTATGCAAAATGGGGCGTATTAGTGCCGGGGTTTACGCAAACGCCTTTCAACGTAGATGATACTACGTTAACCCGGCAAGATATGTATTTAGCGCAAGCTATACAAAAATTACTGAATGACCCCGCGCTTAGTAAGCAGTACCGCGCCCAGTCATCCGAAAGAATAAAAGATTTTTCTCCACAGGCTATTGTAAAACAGTGGATAGACGTAATTGAAAAATAAGATAAGGGAAATAAATCATACATTAGGAGATTACTTATGAATGACACAGCCACAAAATTAGTTCGTTTTGTTATGGATCGGAGTTTTCGCATGAGCATATTGGCTTCTCGTGGTTTTTTTAATAACTGGTCCGATGAAAAGTTTATCAAACGGAAATTTAAACTTGCTTTTGGGTATGAACTAAATCTGGACGATCCGCAAACTTTTAATGAAAAATTAAACTGGCTAAAATTGTATGACCGCAAGCCGCTTTACACCCAATTAGCAGATAAATACACGGCCAAAGCCTATGTGGCCGCCAAAATAGGCAAAGAATATGTAGTGCCTATATATGGTACGTGGAATAGCTTTGAAGAGATAGATTTTGACCAATTGCCTAACCAATTTGTGCTTAAAACCACCCATGATTCCAGCGGCGTAACTGTTTGCCGCGATAAACAAACATTTAATAAAGCGGCCGCCCGGGCAAAAATCAAACGCTCGTTAAAGCGCAAATTTTATTATATGGCCCGTGAATGGCCCTATAAAAACATACAACCGCGTGTTATCGCCGAACAATTTTTAGACGATCATTCCGGGCATGAACTTACAGACTATAAATTTTGGTGTTTTAACGGAAGGCCAAAAGTGGTATATTGTACCAATAAAGCAGCCAATATTTATGAAAATTTTTATGATATGGATTTTAACCCTTTGCCTATCAATCACGGTTTTTCCCGCCATATACCGGAATTTACCAAACCTAAACAATTTGAATTAATGAAAGAACTGGCCGCCCAATTATCCAAAGGCATTCCTTTTGTACGAATCGATTTTTTCAATGTGCAAGACCACGTCTATTTTGGGGAATTTACTTTTTATGACTGGGGCGGCATGAGGCCTTTTACTCCCTCTCATTGGGATAAAGAAATAGGAACTTGGCTTACATTGCCTCAAATCAATCCCAAATAGGATAGTAACTATGCTAAATTATTTTAGAAAATTAATGCGCTTTGCACGGGATCCTCATTACCGTTTTGACAAGTTGTATGAACGCGGCTTATTGAATTGGATGCCGGATACCCAATATTTAAAATACAAATTCAAAGCCGTGTTTGGTTATGAACTCAACTTGGATAATCCGCAAACATTTAACGAAAAACTCCAATGGCTTAAACTCCATGACCGCAACCCGCTCTATACCACGATGGTGGATAAATATGCAGCTAAAGAATACGTAGGCAATATCATCGGGAAAGAGTATATTATCCCCACGCTGGGGGTATGGAACAGTTTTGACGAAATTGATTTTGATAAACTGCCTAATCAGTTCGTACTCAAAACTACCCACGATTCGGGCGGCATTGTTATCTGCCGAGATAAGCATATATTTGATAAAAAAGCGGCACGTGAAAGATTAGAAAAATCACTCAAAAACAATTTTTATTATATGGGGCGTGAATGGCCTTACAAGAATGTACCACCGCGTATTATTGCTGAATCATTTATGGAAAACCCAGGTTATGCCGATTTAACAGATTATAAATTCTTCTGTTTTAATGGTATGCCGTATTATTGCCAGGTGATTAGTGACAGAAACACCAATGAATGCATAGATTTTTTTGATATGGAGTGGAATTTGCAAGAGTTTACGGGGTTACACAACCCAAATTACCCTCATTACCCTCATTACCCGCGCAAGATAGGAAAACCTATTTGCCTTGGGCAAATGAAACTGGCTTGTAGCGTGCTGGCAGAAAATATTCCGTTTGTACGGGTGGATTTTTATGAAGTGAAAGGAAAGATGTATTTCGGGGAAATGACATTCTATCCGGCAAGCGGGCTTGGGGAATTTAGTCCCAAAAAATGGAACCAAAAAATGGGGGATTTAGTAATTTTACCCTAAGGAAGGAAATGATTTTATGACACTTGTAAAAAAATCAATTTTTAAAGTACTCAAGTATATTCATGCCTTACAAAAGAATATAACAGAAGCTATAAACGAATATCTTCGTCACCAAAATGAGGTTAAAAAATTTAAAGATCATCGCAGAGTAGCAATTTATTCTACAATTCATTTAACAGTAGAACAACAAAAGCAAATTGACGATTTTTTTATAAAGAACTACGGGGAAAAAGTACCTCATACATGGCATCGCCATTTTACGGCCTTTACTGGAAGATTTGATGTACAATACTTTCCCGAACTTCTATACATTCCGGAATTTGAACATTATTTACACACTTATCATCCTGATTATACGTATGTATTCGCCGATAAAAATATCATTTCCTTTTTAGCTAACTCCATTAAAGTGGTAACGCCACAAGTTCTTTGTTCCTGTGCCTGTGGTTTATTTCGCAATGCTACGGGACAACTATTAACAAAAACTGATTTCGAACAATTATTCGGCAATTTAGGTGAAGCATTTGTAAAACCCAGCGTAGATACCTCCAGTGGGACCGGGTGCGCCGTAGTTAATATAGTCAATGGCATAGATAGGCTTAGCGGGAAAAGCACTTCTGCTCTCATCAAAGAATTGGGAGATAATTTTGTTGTGCAAAAACGGTTAATATGCCACGAATCTTTGGCCCACTTATACCCGCATAGTGTAAACACATTTCGCATTATTACTTACCAATGGAAAGATGAAATTTTGCATACGCCGATTATTTTACGTATTGGGCAAGGAGGCCACCATGTAGATAATGCACATGCCGGTGGTATGTTTATTGCTGTTGACGATGATGGAACCCTCCATAAAACCGCTTTTACGGAGTTTAATATCCAATATCACAAACACCCCGATACACAAGTAGTATTTAAAAACTACAAAATACCGCCCCTGCATAAACTGATAGAAACAGCATTGCATATGCATGCTTTTTTACCGCAGCCCGGGGTATATAATTGGGATTTTACCTTAAACCAATCCGGGCAACCCGTTTTAATAGAGGCCAATACAGGCGGGGGCAGTATTTGGCTGGCCCAAATGGCGCATGGAAAAGGCATTTTTGGGGATAAAACAGCAGAAATTTTACAGTGGTTAGCTTTTATGAAGAAACTACCTCCTTCACAACGTAAATTTTATAAACCGGGATATTATACCACACAATAATTTATGCAATTAACTCGTTCTAAAAAACTGGCACTTAATACTATTTGTTCACTAACCAATCAATTGGTAACAGTGATCTGTGGATTTATTTTGCCACGTATGTTTTTGCTGTCCTACGGTTCTGCCGTAAACGGGCTACAGGCATCTATTACACAATTTTTGGGGGTCATTTCTTTCTGTGAACTGGGGGTCGGTGCCGTAGTACAATCTGCGTTGTATAAGCCCTTAGCCCAAAAAAACGAAGAAGAAATCAGTGCGATTGTCTGCTCGTCCGAGCGGTTTTTCCGTAAGCTGGGTTGGATATTGCTTGTTTATACCCTGGTACTCATGGCATTTTACCCGTTACTTATCAAAAAGGAATTTGGCTTTGTCTATACCGCCAGTTTAATTTTAATTATCTCTTTAAGTTCCTTTGCGCAGTATTTTTTGGGAGTTACGTATAAGCTTCTTTTAAATTCCGACCAAATGGGCTTTATTCAACTGATCATTCATATCATTGCCTTAGTGCTTAATACGTTACTGGCCGTATTACTAATGAAAAACGGGTTTGGGATTCATGTAGTCAAATTAGTTTCCGCAGGTATCTTTATTGCACAACCTGTTTGTTTGGCCATTTACGTACATAAACATTACCGTATCAATCACAAGTTGATATTACATAGCGAACCTATCAAGCAAAAGTGGAATGGTATTGCCCAACATATTGCAGCCATTGTGTTAAACGGAACGGATGTTTTAGTGCTTACCATATTTTCCACGTTGGATAATGTATCCATTTATGCAGTTTATAATTTGGTTGTAAACGGTATTAAACAATTTGTGATGGCACTTACAACAGGGGTACAGGCAACCTTTGGCAATATGCTAGCTAAGAAAGAAATGGAAAATCTATCTCTCTCTTTTAGTCATTTTGAGTGGTTTATGCACAGTTGTGTTACTTTCTTTTTTACCATGACGGGCCTGCTGATTGTTAATTTCGTGCGTGTTTATACAAATGGCATTACAGACACCAATTATATCACTCCCGTATTTGCCGTCTTACTTACTTGTGCAATGGCACTAAACTGCATCCGCTTGCCATACAATATTATGATCCTTGCAGCGGGCCATTACAAAGAAACCCAAAACAGTGCTTTTATAGAAACCGGGCTTAATATTGTGATATCGGTTATTTTGGTCTGTCACTATGGGCTAATCGGCGTAGCGATCGGCACCTTAGTAGCCTTAACCTATCGCACCCTTTATTTTGCGTGGTATTTATCCCATCATATCATTAACCGCCCGCTCATTCATTTTACGAAACATCTCTTCACAGACGCATGGATTGTACTGGGCATGATACTGGTAGCCTATCCTTTTCAAATGGAAAAAATATCGTATGAAGCCTGGTTTATGTTGGCCGGTAAAACGGGCCTGATTTGTGTGCTCGTAAGCGCCGGCATCAACTGGCTATTTTATCGTCAAGAAATTATGCAATTATACAAACGCATTAGTCACAAATTGCCTTTCTTACCTTCCAAATTGGTATAATATAGTTATGTCTAAAAATCTGCTTAATTTACAAGGTAAATCTATTCTCATTACCGGGGCGGCCGGGTTTATCGGTGCCGCGCTCGTCAAGCGCGTTTGCGCGGAAAACCCGCAAGCCCGCGTCGTCGGCTTAGATAGCGTTAACAACTATTACGACGTTTCTTTAAAAGAATACCGCCTGGCGCAACTTTCCAAACTGCCTAATTTTACGTTTATCAAAGGCAACCTGGCGGATAAAGCCCTTATTACGGAAATTTTCACTAACTATTCTCCGCAAATCGTCGTCAATTTGGCCGCCCAAGCGGGGGTACGCTACTCCATTACTAACCCGGATGCTTACATAGAGGCCAACTTAATCGGCTTTTATAACATTTTAGAGGCTTGCCGCCATTCTTATGACGGGGGGAAAACAGGAGTAGAACATTTGGTGTATGCGTCTTCATCTTCTGTGTATGGCTCTAATAAAAAAGTGCCGTATTCCACGGATGACAAGGTAGATAATCCCGTTTCGCTCTATGCCGCCACCAAAAAATCTAACGAACTTTTAGCCCACGCTTACAGCAAACTTTACAACATTCCGTCCACGGGCCTGCGCTTTTTTACGGTATATGGCCCGGCGGGTCGGCCCGATATGGCCTATTTCGGGTTTACAAATAAATTGCGAGCGGGGGAAAAGATTAAAATTTTCAATTTTGGCAACTGTAAGCGCGATTTTACGTATGTAGATGATATTGTGGAAGGGATTATTCGCGTCATGCAAGGCGCGCCCGCCCGCCAAAACGGCCCGGATGGGCTCCCCGTTGCACCGTACGCTATCTATAACATTGGCAATAACTCGCCGGAAAACCTGTTAGATTTTGTGCAAATCTTGCAAGAAGAACTGATCCGCGCAGGCGTGTTGCCACAAACGTACGACTTTGAAGCCCACAAAGAACTTGTTCCCATGCAACCCGGTGATGTACCTGTTACGTATGCCGACACCACTGCCTTAGAACAAGATTTCGGTTTTAAACCGCATACTTCCTTGCGCGAAGGCTTACACCGTTTTGCGCAATGGTACAAAGATTTTTACTGTAAGGAGAAATAACATGAAAATTGCTGTTGCCGGGACCGGATATGTAGGCCTTTCTTTGGCTACCCTTTTGGCCCAACATAACGACGTAACCGCCGTAGATATTGTGCCGGAAAAAGTAGACCTTATCAATAACAAAAAATCGCCTATTGCCGATAAAGAAATTGAAGAATTTTTAGCAAATAAGCCCTTGCACTTAACCGCTACCACGGACGCCAAAAGCGCCTATGAACAGGCAGATTTTGTGATTATCGCCACGCCCACCAATTACGACCCGCAACAAAACTATTTCAACACCACCGCCGTGGAAGCCGTCATCCAATTAGTACAGCAATACAACCCCCGCGCCGTCATGGTCATTAAGTCCACCATTCCCGTTGGATACACGCGGCAAATCCGTGAAAAAATGGGCGTTAAAAACCTACTTTTCAGCCCCGAATTTCTGCGCGAGGGCCACGCCCTGTATGATAATCTCTATCCGTCCCGCATTATCGTCGGTACGGACTTACAAGACAAAACCCTCACGGCGGCCGCCCAAACTTTTGCCCAACTCCTACAGCAAGGCGCCGTCAAAAAAGACATTCCCACCATGCTTATGGGCTACACCGAGGCCGAAGCCATTAAACTTTTTGCCAACACTTACTTAGCGTTGCGCGTGAGCTATTTTAACGAGCTAGACACGTATGCCGAACTCAAAGGCTTAAACACGCAAAAAATCATTGAAGGTGTCTGCTTGGACCCGCGTATCGGCAACCAATACAACAATCCTTCTTTCGGGTATGGGGGGTACTGTCTGCCTAAAGATTCCAAACAGTTACTCGCCAACTACGCCGACGTTCCGCAAAACTTAATTAAAGCCATCGTAGAGTCCAACCGCACCCGCAAAGATTTCATTGCCGACCGCGTACTTCGTCAAGCGGGCTACTACAATGCAAACAGCACGTTTGACACAACCAAAGAGCACCCTACCGTTATCGGTGTGTACCGCCTTACCATGAAGGCCGGTAGCGACAATTTCCGCCAAAGCTCTATCCAAGGCATTATGAAACGCGTTAAAGCCAAAGGGGCCACCGTTATTATTTACGAACCCACGCTGGAAAACGGCTCCACCTTCTTTGGCAGTGAAGTTGTGAACGATTTAGCTGAATTTAAAAAACGCGCACAAGCCATTATTGCCAACCGTTACGACAGCGCGCTTGACGACGTACAAACCAAAGTCTATACGCGCGATTTGTTCCGGCGCGATTAACCCATGTTAAATTGCATTTATTTTGGCTTATTGGTGCTGGGGGTATTGCTATTAGTTTCGCAAGGAGCTAAGTTCTGCCGCACCGCTAGGGCCAAAAATGGGTATCACGCCATCGTGCTTACTATTTACGGCGGCGGCGTTTTGTGGCTCACACTGGTTAACCGGTTTGAGCTGGATGTAGCGCGCGTACGTTTTGAACCCTTTTACGTCGTGCGTTTATTAGCCAACTGTGCGATGGGAAATAAAAAATATCCCGCGTATGTTTGCAGAAATGCTCTCAAAAATAGCCGCCGCTTATTTGACTCCATTCATGCCACCCCGATTGAGGACCTGCTACTTAACATTATTTTATTTATGCCGCTGGGGTTTTTACTGCCGTATATTTTTCCCAAATTTAACTTTTGGAAAACCACCCTGTTGGCTTTTTGTATCTCCTGCGCCATTGAAGCCACCCAATACCTGGCCCATTGGGGTTGTTTAGATATAGACGATATCATCAACAACACCGTCGGTGCATGCCTGGGTTATGGGTGCTGGGCCCTGTATAAACGCCTGGCCCGTTAAAATTTGCGAATACTTGTGCAAAAATAGTATAATAATTAGGTAAATCAACTGCCGGATTATCCGTGCAAAATTCTAAATAGGGAGTAAAAAATACATATGAAAAAAGTAGCCGTGCTCGTATTCTTAACTGCGTTTGCTACTATCCCGGCCGCGGCCGAGAAACCGTTTCATTTAGTAGCTTCTGAAACGCTAAGCTATGATGACAACATCTACCTTACTGATAAAAACAAAAAAGATTCTTTTATCAGCACCACCCGTGTTGGGGCCGATTACCGGGCTCCAATTCCGTCTACCGGGCTTATGCTCAATGCGGATGCCGGCGTAGGATACAACGCTTATACCGAAAAGCACAATAAAAACAACTATTGGGAAGCGATGGGCGGTTTCGGCGTTTCTAACGACCAATTCCAACTGGGGGACCGCGTGCTTTACACGTCCGACCCGGCCAACAGTGCTTTAACCGAACGCCAAAAACGTTTAAACAACACCGGGTATATTTCTTATATGACCTCCCGCGAAAAAATGTTCGGCATTGGTTTCTCCGCCAGCGATTCGTATGACCGCTATATGGCTGCCGAAATGCAATATTTAACCCGCAACCGCTTGAACTTGGGTGCTCAACTTTATTACAACATGACGGCCAAAACCCAATTCTTTGTGGACTATATGTTCTCGGACATTACCTATAAAGCCAACAAATACAACAACTCGGTTGGTAGCACGGTAGGCTTAGGTGTAAACGGTCAAATTGCGGCCAAAGTAACGGGTACGGCCAAAGTAACTTACGCTATGCGCGATTATGACCACAGCTTAGCCGGTGCCGATGATTACAACGATTTATTCGGCTACTATGTAGCTTTAACGTGGACTCCCACCACCCGCAACACGATCCGCTTATCCGGCGAACGCAAAATGGAAGAAACCCGTTGGGCCACTAACCGTTATTTCGCCGATACACTCATATCCTTGTATGCTTCTCACAAGCTGACGGATAAATTTACCGCGGCTTTAGCCTTGTCTTGGGAAAATATGGACTATGCCAAACGCGTCAACAACGTAAAACGCGACGACAACTTATACGTTGTCCGCCCGGAACTTAACTATCAATTCAAAGAATGGTTATCTGCCGGGGTATGGTATCAGTTCCGTACCCGCCACTCCAACTGGAAATCTGCCGATTACGACAGCAACAAAACCGGCGTATTTGTAAAAGCCGTTTTCTAAGCTTTGCGAGCAAGCACATTTTAAAACCCCGCCTTGTGCGGGGTTTTTTGTTGGGAAAAGGAGTGGCAAAAATAAAGTTGTGGTGCAAATTAGGAAGAAACCTAAGCCAACCGTACAAACAAGCAATACGATAATTTCAAAATAATTTGCGCCACAACACGGCTTGACAAAAACGCAAGTGCACTGTACAAACACACAAAGCGGATAATTTCAAAGAAATTTCACACAGTTCTAGGCGCATGCCGACGTAGCGTACGTCACATTAGCGGCGCAAAGCGCCGCAAGTACGTAAGGAGGCTCGCAACGACGAAATGTGTGAAATTAGGAAGAAATTATGTTAAAATGTTAGAGTAGTAAAAATAAAATTTATTCTGTTTTTGGAACCGTATGCAGAATACGGAACTTTGCTAGAAATAGCAAGCTTTTGACCTCCAAAAGCAGTCGTATTAAAGGCACTACAACCGTTGGCTGATCCCCGACCGTTGTAGTGCTGAATGTTTGCCGTTTTATAACGGCAAACTACGGCTGTTTATTTGTTGGGGTTGGTCAAAAGCTCGGCAATATAGCGGCCGTTTCTGTTATATTTCCCAAAATAGATAAGGAGAAAACACATGAAATATAACAGAGGGGGGTTTACCCTCATTGAGTTGTTAGTCGTCGTACTCATTATCGGTATTTTAGCCGCCGTGGCGTTGCCACAGTATAACCTAGCCGTTTACAGTAGTCGCTATTCACTCTTAAAAAACTTAGTCCACAGCATGGACAAAGCGGAAGAAATCTATTTTTTAGCAAATGGTAAATTCACCAAAAATTTTGCTGATTTAGATATTTCTCTGTGCACAAATTCAAACTCCCGGTGTAGATTTGATTGGGGATACTGCCAACTAGACTCTAATGATACTGTAAGCAATATCTATATAGAATGTTACAACTCTCAAATTGACTTAATCTACCGCCTTTATCCGAAACATAATCAAAGTTGGGATCCGGGGAATAGGGTATGTGTAGTAAGTGCAGACAACCCCACTGCTTCTACACAGCGCAAGTTATGCAAGAAAGAAACCAAAAACGGTGTCTCCGGAGATAACCGGACTTACTATTATGCTAAAAACGCTCCTTTGTAACACCATAAAAAACCTGCCCTTGTAAAACAAGGGCAGGTAGACATAGCAACACAATCTTTATTTCTTTTTCTTTTCGTCGTCGGAATAATAGTACGAATACCCACTCTTATAGTACCCATACTTGCCGTACGTCAGCCCGCCTTGCGTTCGGTAGTGGCCAATCACGGCCCCTAACACTTTGATTCCGGCCTTTTGCAGTTTATCCAAGGCCATTTGGGCGGCACGCGCATTGGTTTTACCATAGCGGATCACAAAAATCGTACGCGGGATATAGCGGCCCCACAGCATGGTGTCAGCCACAGGCAAAATAGCCGGGCAGTCCACAATGATTTGGTCGTATTCTTTCTGCGCCCATTCCAAAAAATGCGCCAAGCGGGGGGTATTTAACAGTTCCGTCGGGTTGGGGGGGCGTTGGCCTGCCGTCATAATAAACAGGCCTTTTACGTCGGGCACAGGCTGTATATTAGCGGCATAGTCGGCTTTAGCCGACTCCTTATCCCACAAATAGCTCAGCCCCTTTTCCGGGGATACCTTAAACACTTTATGCAAGCGGTTGCGGCGCAAGTCTCCGTCAATTAACAACACACGTTTGCCGTTTTGCGCTAACGCCACGGCCAGGTTGGCGGCCAAATTACTTTTGCCCTCACCTTGCATAGAACTGCTAATTAAAATAGGCGCGTTGTGATTATCCGAGAGGGTAAAATCTAACATAGTGCGGATATTGCGGATATTTTCCGCAAATAGGATGTTACCCTGTTTGAGCATAGAGGCATACTCGCTGTCTTTCTTTTTCAGTTTGTCATGCGGCACAAAGCCCAAAAACGGCAGCGAAAGTTTTTTCTCCAAATCGTCGGAAGATTTAATAGTTTGGTCCAAAAATTCCAACAAAAACACAATCAGCAAGCCTAGTAACGCACCGCCTACCAACCCTACCACGATATTGATCAGTTTACGCGGCAACACAGGGTTCTTCGGTGCAATAGCCGGGTCCACAATACGCACGTTATTGCCCGAAAATTGGCCCGAAAGCTCAATTTTAATACTTTGCACCAAGCGGCGTGTTTCGGTAGCAATTTGCGCTTGCGTGGCTAACAGCTGGCGCCGTACGGACACCACTTCGGGGTGCTGGGGCGTATATTTTGAGGACAACTGCGCCCAACTGCGTTCCAGGGCGGCCTCTTGTTGTTTTAACGATTTAATAAAATCGCTGTTGACCACTTGCGGCATAGAGTTAAGCAACTCTTGCTCTTCGGGGCTGGTTTCGGTGCTTTCCAAGGCGCGGATAATATCCTGCCCCATGGAAATACGGTTGCCCACGTTTTCCTGCACAAAGTTATTGGCTAAGGCATTGGCAATTTCGGTAGCCAAATTGGGGTCGTACGCGCGCACTTTTACGTTGACTAAACGGCTGCGCGTTACGGGGTCAATTTTAATAGCTTTACGCAAGGCCCCGATTCCTTTTTCAAATTCTTCGTATTGGCTCAGGTTTAATTGTTTGTAAACGCTTTCCAGTAACGAGCGGCTTTCCAACAGTTGGTATTGGGTACGGTAATAATCTTCCATACTGGCAAAGTTACCATAGGCGGACTCGTCCAACTTACCGGCGTTTTCCTGGTTAATCATTAAAAGCGCCGTGGATTCATATACCGGGCGCATAAACATATTGACCATAACCGCGGCCACCAACCCCAACAGGGCCGTCGCCACAATCAACCAAAAATGTTTTAAAACAAGGCTAATAAGGGAGCTTATATCTAATTCTTCGTCGTTCATAAGGGTTCCTAACTAAAACATACTCTGCGGCACAAAAACCACATCACCGGGTTGCAGGGGGATATCCATGCTTTTATTTCCCTGTTTGGTAATTTGGGAAACATCCACATCAATAGTTTTTTGTTTGCCGTTTTCTACGCGTAACACACGCACTTTAGAGGTATTGGCAATATCGGTAAATCCGCCCACGGAAGTAATGGCTTCCAGCACGGTAAGCGGCCGCTCCGGCGGGATTTGAATGGCCGACGGTTTAGACACTTGCCCCAGTACATACACGGTTTTATTGCCGTATTCTTTCACCAACATAGACACTTGCGGATTTTTAATGTACGAGCGCAAACGCCCCGCCAAACGCATTTCGGCTTGTTCCAAGGTCAACCCGGAAAGTTTAATATTCCCTACCAAGGGGAACGTAATGGTACCGTTACCGCTTAAACGCAATACACGGTTCATATTGTCTTCCATATATACCTGGATATCTACGAGATCGCCGGGTTGCAACACATAAGTCTGGGAAGAACGCATCTGGCGCAAGGCCGAGGTAACGTCCTGATTGATCATTTTATTTTGCACGGTTTTAGGGGCAGAAGCAGAAGAACTGGCACAACCGGTAAAAAACACCGCGCAAACAGCTAACACTACATAGTAAACATTTGGGTTTTTCATATCCCTTATATTGTAGCAAATTATAAGGGTACTGGCTAGTACAGCCGGCGCGCGGCCCGCATATACAAGCGCGAGAGTTCTTTATCTTTCGGATACTTCTGCAAATACTCGCTTGCCAGGTTTTGGGCCTGTTCCAAATAGAAGAATTTAGCAATCGGGTCGTTATCGTGCACTGCCGCATTATAGTAGCTGTTGCCCAAACGCACCGCATAATGGGGGCCGGGATAATAAGAGAGCCCTTTTTGATAACTGGCCAGCTTACCTTCGGTTTTAAGCCCTTGGCCGAACACAAATGCCCGCCAACAGCGTGTTTTTTGCAGTGGCACATAGCACGCGGCCGCCAAGATCCCCGTCAACACCAGCGCTCCCATCCACCCGGTACGCCACACGTGCAAGTGATGGTGGTGGAAAGTGGGGGCATTTACGGCCCCTAAAATTACAAAAAACACAAACGCACACCCGGGAATAAAAAAGTGGAAATCTACACAACTGCCCACTCCCATAGCCAGCAAAGCACTCAGTAGCGCGGCAAACACAAATTGTTTGCGCGTATCCAAATGCTTTAACCGCTTGAGCGCGCCCCAGGCAAACCACCCCAACGCTACCAAAATCAACGCCGCCCCCGCGTAGCCCACGCCCAAGGTAATTTCCAACCAATCGTTATGCAAGCGCTCAATATATTGGTGCACGTCATAGTCGGTATATTCGTTAATGGCCACCGGCATGGCGCCAATGCCAATGCCCCACAGCGGATATTTTTTCAACATATCCCCGGCCGCGTGATACATCATTTGGCGTATTTCGGCAGAGGCCCCGCTTTGGCGTTGGGCAAATTCGTTAATGTCTTCCACGTGCGTATAAACCCAGGCGGACGATACCACCAGCAACACAAGCGTATAAAAAATACGTTTAAGCCGCCGGCGCACTTGGCTGGGCACACACCAAATGCACAAAAACGCATACGCAAATAATCCGATAAATAACGAAAGCATCGCCCCGCGCGAACGCGTAAAAATAGCCGCCAACATCAGCCCCACACTCAGTAGCCCCAAACAAACTTGCTGGACGATAAACGCGCCCCTTTGCTCGCGCGTAAAGAGTTTCTTATATTGTAATTGGTGCGTAAAAAAGAACCCCAACGCCACCAACGCATTCATCACAAAAAACACGCCCGCATGGTTGCGGTTTAAAAACGGCCCCACACTACCCGCGTGAGCAGGCGTGCCGGTTAAAAAATTGATATACTCCCCGTTTGGGAAAAGCAATTCACACAGCTCCACACATGCGGCACAAATAACCAAGGTCCACGCCAGTTGTTTTACCTCTTCCCACGACTCATACACCTGTGCCGTCACTACCACCACGCCCAAATAAGTTACAAACACGCTGGCGTGTTCCAGCGTATAGAGGCGGATAAACGTCATGGGGTACCACGGCACGGCCGGGTCCAACAGCGTGTGGGGGAAACAACTTTGCACCAACGCCAAGCCCGTCAAAATAAAAAACGCCGCAAATACCGCTTTAAATAACGAAGGGAACACCAATACCCGGCGCGACACAAACACCATACACGCCGTTACCAGCAATATTCCCTGCAATACCGAGAAGGCCCACGCTTCCGTTGCGGCAAAGCTAAACGGCACAAAAAAGATGAGCCCGGTAATCATTATTTTTAAAAACAAATTCATAAAGTTATTGTACTAAATTTGCTATAGTAATAAGGATGAACATTCTGTGTATTTGTCATGCCAATATTTGCCGCAGTTTTATGGCGCAGGAATTTTTCAAACAGTTATTACCGGGGGAAACGGTCTTTTCGCGCGGGCTGTATGCAGACCCGTCTTACGAAGTACCCCAAAAAGTCAAACAGGTCTTGTCCGCCCACCATATCCCGTTTACGGCGCACACGGCCACCCCGCTCGCCGCGCAGGACCTGGCCCAGGCCAACTTGATTTTTTGTATGGAGCAAGCCCACGCCGATTTACTGTTAGACAAATACGCCCAATATACCGACAAAATTTGGCTACTTACCGATTTTGCATTTGACCGCGCGCAGGACCTGCAAGACCCTATCGGCTTGGAAGGCCGAGCCTTCACCAAACAGGCCCAGCACTTATACAAAGCTTGCCAAGCGGCGGCCAAACGCATCAAGTCCCACATATCTAAGGAGAAACTATGAAAGGAATTATTTTAGCAGGCGGAGCAGGCACCCGGTTATATCCGGCCTCCCTTCCCATTTCCAAAATTTTACTGCCTATTTATAATAAGCCGATGATTTACTACCCGCTTTCGGTCTTAATGCAAGCGGGCATCCGTGACATTCTAATCATTACCAACCCCGAAGATGACGAAAACTTCAAACGCGTCTTGGGTGACGGTAGCAAATGGGGAATTAAACTTTCTTATACGGTACAGCATATTAAACGCGGCATTGCCGACGCATTTATTTTAGGGGAACAATTTATCGGCACCGATTCCTGTGCCCTTATTCTGGGTGACAACATTTTCTACGGCAACGGTTTTGAAGAAATTTTAGCCCACGCCGCCACCCCGCGCCCCGGGGCTACGGTTTTTGCCTACGAGGTTAACGACCCCGAACGCTTTGGGGTAGTGGAATTTGATAAAAACGGCAAGGCCATTTCTTTGGAAGAAAAGCCCCAAGCGCCCAAAAGCAATTTTGCCGTAACCGGGCTGTATTTTTACGATAACCAAGTCGTTTCACTGGCCAAACAGTTAAAACCTTCCGCGCGGGGGGAACTGGAAATTACCGACTTAAACAAACTCTACCTGGCCCAAAACAATTTACACGTGGCCCACTTAGGCCGCGGGTTTGCCTGGCTGGATACCGGCACACACGAAAGTGTGCTCCAAGCCAGCAACTTCGTGCACAGCATGCAAGTGAACCAAGGCGTAGAAATTGCTTGTCTGGAAGAACTTGCCTTGCAAAAAGGCTTTATTACGCCGGCACAGTTGCACGAACGCTTGGCAAAAGCCCCCAAAAATAATTATTACGATTATTTAAAACGCCTCTTACAACGGATTCAATAAGCTACTAATAAGAAAGCCCCGCTAAATGCGGGGCTTTTTACGGCTTCTACAAAAACAATAAACTATCCCTGACCGTTGGTATTATTATTGTTGTTATTGTTGTTTGTATTAGCAGCAGCGGCCGTATATTCGCCGTCTTCCCATTCGCCACCGCGCACCGCGGCGCAGATTTTTGCACCTGTGCCTTCGTTGCAGTAACGTTTAATCTCGCCTGTGCTACCGGCAAGCGTGAAGGTCAACTTATGCCCCGTAGCCGGTCCATTGATACGGTCGGCTTGAACAATGGCATCAGCGGCCTTATCGGCATTGAGGATGGTGATGGTATAATTTTTGGTCGTAATTGTAGCACCACCCGCCGCGGGTAAGTTCGGCATTTCAATATCCAATTTAGCCAAGTCGTTGGTAAAATTACCATTGGCTAATTGGTAAATGCGTTGCCCGGTTAAGATGTCACCCATCAGCGTCAACGCTTCGGCCGTGCGGGATTTTTCTACCGCTTTGGTATATTGGGGCAGGGCTACTGCGGCCAAGATACCGATAATGAGCACTACTACGAGTAGCTCAATCAACGTAAAACCTACGTTGTGTTGTGTTCTCATAATTTCCTCCAAGTTTCCTGCCTTTTCACTTCTAAAGGCAGGACGGGCCGCTTTTAACGCCTTGTAGGACACATAGGAGTTTCCTTGGCGGCCCGTACTTTCAAGATATCAAAAAAAAAAAACAAGTCAAGCCCTATTTTTTACGACGACAACAAAAAATTCACTTAACATAACTCCCCAAATTGCCCTTTATTTTACGGCTTATTATTTCAAACAAGTGTTTGAAGGTAAAATTATTTTTTGTTATAATTTTAATATGAAAGACACGCGGCTTAAACTCTTAAAAATTTCGGCCCGCATTTTTGCGCGCAAAGGCTACAGCGCCTCGTCGGTGCGCGATATTGCCGGCGCCGCCCACATTAACGTGTCGGCCATTGCGTATTATTTTGGCGGCAAGCGGGAACTTTTTTTTGAAACGATCCGTTACTTAATTGAGCAACACCGCAAAGACGTATGGGGCCCGCAGTTGGCTATCCCTACCGCCCGGCAAGTGGACGGGTATTCCTACCAGCAAGCGCTTGATTTACTGCACCAAATGTTTGACAAGCTCTTAGACAACGGCCTAAGCCGCAAAAATGTACCGCTGGAACGTATTTTTACCCAAGTAGAGCTGGAATCGGCCGGCATGCGCAAAATGCTTTTATCGTATGTGGCCCCGTTTCATGAACTGCCGCATAAGTTGCTTGAAAAATTAACGGGTCTGCCCGAAAAATCACCCGAAATGTTATGTGTTACCCACAGCATTTTTGGGCAAATTTGGCTGTCGGAATCCCACCGTTTAGTGCTGGAACACAAACTGGGGGTTACCCACAATTATCCGCCCGAACTGCGCGAGAAAATCAAACAAACGCTTTGGGCGCATACATTAGCTGTTTTAAACTTATATAAAAAGGGAATAAAATAATGATCAAAAAATACGCATGGTTTGCTGTGTTATGTGCCGTTGCCCTGCCGTCCATGGCGCTGGACCCGCTGTTTACGTCGCAGGTGCAACCGCCCAAAGGGTGTATTGATAAAGATATCACACAGGAAGCACTGTCGCTGGACGATTTAGTACAAATCGGTATTTGCACCAACCCGGCGCTCAGCGCCCAGTATATGGGGGTAAAAGCCGCCGAGGCCAACTTAGGCACCGGCCGCAGCCAGTATTTACCCACCGTTAATTTAACCGGCAACGCCGGCGTAAGCGGCACCCGCGTGGAAGGCCACGGCGGATATACCCAAACCGAGCCGTACACCGCCAAGGCCGAAGCGGCGTGGCTCCTGTTTGATTTTGGCGGGCGCGAAAGCCGCATTAACACCTTGCGCTCCTATGCCGATGCCGCCGGATACGGTTACAACGCGGCCTTGCATAATTTAATGCTTGCCGTGCAAACAGCTTACTTAAAATTATTAGCCGCGCAGGAAACCCTCGTCAGTGCCAACGCCAGTTTGGACTCGTACCAACAATCTTATACCGAAGCCCAAAAACGCTATAAACTGGGCATGGTTTCTTTAAGTGACAACTTACAAGCCAAAACCCGCTATGAGCAAGCCTTATTAGCCGTGGTGCTGGCCGAAGATGAAATCAAACAATTTAGCGGCCAGTTAGCCGTATTGTTAAACTTATCGCCGGATACCCAACTCCAGCTCATCAAGCCCGTGTTTGACCAAGAGGACATTTCTATTGAAAAAGATGATGTGCAAGCCCTCATGAAAGATGCCCTAGCAAACCGCCCCGAACTGCGCGCGCAAGAAAGCCAGGAAAGTGCCGCCAAATCCGGCCTTACCGCCGCCAAGACCAGCATGCTCCCGTCTATTAGCGCCACCGCCTCGGCCGACATTGCCGACACCACCTGGAAACACTCCTCTTATTACGGGCGCGAAAATATAGCCGGCTTAGCCGTCAGCATGCCGCTGTTTACCGGGTTTTCCAATATATATAAGGTAAAGTCGGCCGCGTCACTGTATAAGCAAGAACAAGCCAACACCCAAAATTTACGTTTAACTATTCAAAACGAAGTATGGAGCAGTTATCAAAATTACAAAACGGCCATGCGCTCGTATGAAATCAGCCAAACCGTACTGGAAAGCGCCGAGGAAAACCACCGCGTGGCTTTCCGTTACTACCAAGTCGGCAAGGGGGATATTTTAACGTTGCTCGACGCCGTGGCCCAACTGGCCGACGCGCGCCAAAATAAAATTTCTGCTTTCTACAGCTTACTGCTTAGCAAAGCAAATCTATACAAAAATATCGGGAAATAAATTATGACAAAAAGAACCATGTATCGTTATATTAAGTATCTGCTACTCGTAGGCATTGGGGTAGCTATCGGGTTTTTCGTAAAAGGAAAATTCTTCTCTAACGCCAACCCCATGGGTATGGGTGGTATGGGGCAAGCCAGCGTGCTCGTTAAAACGCTAGAACGCAAGCCCGTAGCTCTGGGCAAAAACTTTATTGCCCGTGTGGAAGCCATTAACGCCACCGACGTCGTCCCGCAGGTATCGGGCTATGTGGACCAAGTGCTCTTTCAAGACGGCTCCTTTGTCAACGAAGGCGACGTGCTGTTTATCATTGACCAAAAGCGCTATAAAGCCGCCGTGTCATCGGCCCAAGCTACGCTGGACAAAGCCAACGCTTCCTTAAAACAAATTGAAAGCGATTATCACCGCGAATTGGAACTATATAAAGACCACATGCTCTCGCAGGCCGATTTGGAACTGGCTGAAAGCAACTTAGCCAATGCCAAAGCCAACGTCAAAGCCGCCAAAGCCGCCTTAGATTTAGCCCGCCTGGACTTGGCCTACACCGAGGTCCGCTCTCCCATTTCCGGCTACATTGGCAAAGCCTTACTGACCAAAGGCAATTTAGCCACCGCCGGGGCCAGCAAATTGGCGCGTGTGGTACAAATGGACCCGATCCGCGTCGTATTTTCCATTACGGATAAAGAACGCCTGTCGGGCATGGACCAATTAACCAATACAGATTTACGCCCGGACATTCAAATCAGCCTGCCTAACGGTCAAACGTTAGAAGTGCCGGACGCCGACGTCTTTGCCGATAACGAAATTAACGCGCAAACCGCCACCATGGCCGTGTACGCGCAAACCGATAATAAAGAAAATAAACTCATTCCCGGCAACTATGTAAACGTAACGGTCAGTTTAGATAAATTCCGCCCGTCGTTACTCATTCCGCAAACGGCCTTGTCACAAGATGCCACCGGCCAATATGTGATGACCGTGGACCCGCAAGGCATTGTGGTACAAAAATACGTCAAAATCGGCGATGTAGTAGGCTCCCAATATATCGTGATTTCCGGCTTGGAAGAAGGCGACCGCGTCGTTACGATCGGCCAACAAAAACTGCAAAACGGCCAACCCGTCAACGTCAGCGAAGTTTCCACGCCCGACGAAGCTCCTCAGTCACAGCCCGTTCAAACGCAATCGTATGCGCCGGCCGTCGCACCCGAACAAGAGGGGGAAAACGAATAAATGTTTGCCAAGTTTTTTATTAACCGCCCGCGTTTTGCGGTTGTTATCTCACTCGTGTTGTGTTTAGCCGGGGGCATTGCGCTTAAAAATTTACCGATTGCCCTGTACCCCGAAATTACACCGCCCGAAGTAGTAGTAAGTGCCCGTTATCCGGGGGCCAGTGCCGAGGTTATTGCCAAAACCGTCGGTATCCCGCTGGAGTCTGCCGTCAACGGTGTGGAAGACATGATCTATATGTCTTCGGACTCTGCCGACGGTTCTTACCGGCTTACCGTTACGTTTAAAACCGGGGTGGACCCGGATATTGCCCAAGTAAAAGTACAAAACCGCGTTTCTCAGGCAACCCCGCTACTGCCGGCTGAAGTAACCCGCCAAGGCATTACCGTTATGCGGATGTCTTCCAACATTTTAGGGTTTATTTCATTTACCTCGCCGGACGGTTCATTAAGTACCTTAGACATCAGCGACTACTTAAACAACAATTTGCAAAAGAACTTATCCCGTATTACCGGGGTAGGCGAGGCCCGCGTTTTCGGTGCCTCCAAAAGTATGCGCGTATGGCTAGATTCGGACAAAATGGCCGCGCTGGATATTTCCATTGCGGATGTTAAAAATGCCATTGCCACCCAAAACTACCAGCCTTCCCTTGGCAAAATCGGCGCCCGCCCCAACGATAGCCCGGTATTAACCGTGTATGCGTTGCAGACCGATGGCCGCTTAAATAACGCCGCGGACTTTCAAAACATTATTGTCCGTACGGATAATCAAGGCGGGTTGGTGCGTCTATCGGATATTGCCAAAGTAGAAGAAGGGCAAGAAAACTACAGTATTACCGGGGCATTTAACGGTACTCCGTCTGTTCCGCTCATGCTTAACCTTTCTTCCGGGGCCAACGCGTTGGAAACCATGCAAGCCGTGCGTGCGGAACTTAAACGTATGGAACCGTTCTTTCCCAAAGGGCTTACGTATCAGTTTTCCATTGACACGACGGACTTTATTAACGCCTCTGTAGAAGAAGTTATTTTAACCTTACTACTGACGTTTGTGCTCGTAGTCGTTGTATGTTATGTATTTTTGCAAGACTGGCGCGCCACACTCGTTCCCGCGGCCACCATTCCGGTGTCTTTGTTAGGTACGTTTGCCGTGATGATGGCATTGGGGTATTCTATCAATATGTTTACGCTATTCGCGTTGGTATTGGCCATTGGTCTAGTGGTGGACGATGCTATTTGTGTGGTCGAACGTGTCATTGTGCTCATGAACCGCGAGCGGCAACCCGCCAAACACGCGGCCGAGCAAGCCATGGACGAACTTTCCAGCGCGCTCATTGCTACTACGCTGGTGCTGTTGGCTATCTTTATCCCCATTACGTTTATGGGGGGGATTACAGGCAAAATTTACACGCAGTTTGCGGTCACTATTTCGGTCGCGGTGTGTTTCTCCACGTTAAACGCACTCTCGCTCTCGCCGGCTATTTGTGCCACCATGTTAAAACCCATTAAGGAAACAAACATTTTTGCCTTGCGTTGGTTTAATATGGCCGTGCAGCGCGCCTCGCGCGGGTACCGCCAAGTAGTGCGCAAACTGGCACGCAAATTTATTATTGCGCTCCTGTTTGGTGGCTTTGTTGCGTTAGATTTTCTCTTCTTACAAATCTTGCCCGGCACCTTTATCCCGGTGGAAGACCAAGGGATTGTAGTCATCAACGTACAACTGCCGGAAGGGGCCACTTTTTCCCGCACACAAGCCGTCATGGACCAAGTGGTACAAGGGGTGAAGGAAACCCCCGGCGTGGAAAGTGTCACTTCTATTATCGGGTTTAGTTTATTTAGCGGTAGCGGGGAAAACACCGGCGCCCTCTTTGTACGCTTGGACCCGTGGGACAAGCGTCAAGATGAAAATATCTTCTCCCGGTTATTTAAAAAATACATTTCGCATAAACCGGTTACCAATAAGAAACAAGGGGCGATTGCCCAACAGTTCAATATGAAGTTCTTTGGTATCCCGGATGCCTCTGTATTTGCCGTAGAAATGCCGTCTATTCCGGGGTTAGGTAACTCCAGCGGGTTGGATTTGCGTATTCAGTCACTTGATGACTTTGATTACCAAAAACTGGCCAACATCACCGACGGTATGAGCATAAAAATGATGCAGCACCCCACCATGCAAAGTGCACGCGCGCCGTTTAAAGCCAACACGCCCAACATTTATCTGGACGTCAACCGCCAAAAAGCCGAATCTATGAAAGTTCCCGTTTCCAGCGTATTTTCTATCTTGGAAAACTACCTGGGCTCTTCTTATGTGGGCGACGTGAACTTCGGCACGCAAATTAACAAAGTCATCTTGCAGTCGGCCAGTAAATACCGTATGACGCCCGAAAATATTGACAAAATGTATGTCACCAGTTCCACCGGTGAACTGGTGCCCCTGATGGCCTTAGTGGACCAAAAATACATTTTATCCCCGCGCCAAATTACGCGCTATAACCAATATCCGTCAGCCTCTATTACGGCCGAGCCAACTGATAGCTCCGGCGCAGCCATGGAAGCTACGGAAGAAATCCTTAAAAACCTGCCGCCCGGCTACGCCTATGAATGGACGGGCATGAGCTACCAAGAAAAGCAAAACAAAGGCCAAATCAATACGCTGATTTTGTTAGCCGTCGTTTTCGCGTATCTGTTCTTAGTAGCCCAGTATGAAAGTTGGACGATCCCCGTGCCGGTGCTGATGAGTGTAGTTGCCGCCGTAGGCGGGGGGTTATTTGGGCTATGGATTAGCGGCCAGTCCTTAAGTATTTACGCCCAGTTGGGGCTTGTATTACTGGTCGGGTTAGCCGCCAAAAACGCCATTTTGATTGTGGAATTTGCCAAGGACGAGCACCAATCCGGCGCCAGTGTCTATAAGGCCGCCATGGACGGGCTCATTCAGCGTTTCCGCCCCGTACTCATGACCGCATTCACGTTCATTTTGGGGATGCTCCCCATGGTCATAGCCACAGGCGCCGGGGCCGCCAGCCGCCGCGCTTTAGGGGTACCAGTGTTTTACGGCATGCTTATTGGTACGCTAGCGGGTTTAGTGCTCATTCCGCTGTTCTATATGCTGGTGCAAAGCCAGGTGGAACGTTACGCCCGTTACAAAGCTAAAAAACGCGGCCAAGCCGTGCCAGCACCCCACCCGGATGAAATAAAATTGAGGTAATTCTCTTTGGAAAATACGACTACCGCCCCAAGCAACCTTGGGGCGGTAGTTTTATATTCAAAAAGACATTGCTCTTATAACTCTTCTACCCGGTTGACTCCGGTAGGCTCCGTATTTAGAATCGTAATTCCAAATACAATTACAATTCGCTCGTCTTTATGGAAGTGGATACGTAGTATTTTGTGCCTTACCCGACGTAGCCACCACCAAATAGATTTTAACCAAAAACCCCACGTATCAAACTGCTGAGGATTCACTCCCACCGAGTTCAAATGTTGCTCTATAATGGTTATCGGGTAATTCGTATGCTGGGTTAAAAATTGCCGCCATCGGGGTAACCACTCTCGGTCGGCATATAGCCGCCGCCGGGTAAAAGGCTGTATTTTGAGCACCGGGAACCCTTTTTTAATGGCCGTTTTCCACTGATTAAACACACTGGGCACCCCGTTGAACCATACTTTATAGGTATGCCCGGTTTGCGTAATTACTTCGGGCAATTTTTTTTCGTAGTTACGGATGACATCCCCCACGTCCACCTGTGCAGAAACATGGGTTATAAAATGTTTAAAATTGTCTGACAGCAAAACCGGTTTTCGCAACACAAAAAAGAAACTGCCTATGTAAATTCCTTCAAAACTATTTAAAGCCCACGCCCCTAGCTGTGGTTGTGCGGCAGCTTTTTCAAATATAGGGGCTAATGGAAACAGCGGCGCAAACACAGAATCATTGACAAACAAGCACTCGTCATATTGGGCCAGTTGGTCCCACCCTAATTTTTGTATAAGTTCCTGCCAGGAACCAAAATCATACTTACCATGCCGCTTGGCCCACGCCCCTTTTACGTGAGGGCCCAATTTATCCAATTGCGCCTGGGGCATATCACAATCAGCCATGTAATACACGTCGGCAAACTGCGCTAATGCACGCACGTAATATACTACATAATCAGAAATTTGATTTTTGGGATGATATCCCGCAAACAGACAAATACGTTTTGTCATTACTTAAACCCGTACTTAAAAGGATAGGCCAGCACATACTTTAAAAAACGGTGCGGGTGCATTTGCGGGTCGGGCGAGCGGTCAAAAAATTTAAACCGTTGTAAATTATATTTCCGAATCATTTTTAGCCACGCGTGTTCTTTATCGGTATGCGGCTCGCCGCCCATCTTTAGATATTCTTGGTAATACTTTTGCCACGGGCCGTTCCAGGTGTACGTCCAAAACCGCACCCCGCCGCCCGCGCAGTGATATACCAAAACGTCTTTGCGGTTTTTATCCAAATACTTCGGGTTGGAGGGCAAACAGTTACACGTATCGGGCAGCACATCTACCGGAATGTTAAATTCCTGTAGCATAACGTTCACAACCCCCTGGTCCGGGCAGACCAAATTTTCCAACCACTCGGCCGTTTTGTGATAGCACCACATGCGTAAATTTTCGCGGTTATTCATCGGGCGGGCAAACAACGTCATCCCGGCATTATAACAAGGGACGGTCATATCATATTGCGGGAGCGGCTCTTTAAAGTTTTTGGTAATCAGCGTCAAACCCTTTTGCGTGTCTTTACACATGGCTACGCCACCCTGTTTGGCGTAATTTTCAAAAATGGGCAATAACTCGCCGCCAATCATCATATCTACGTCCATATAAAGCACTTTCTCGTACTTGGCGAGCAAATCAAAAATCTCATAGCGCGCAAAAGTAAGTTGCGTAAAATGCTTAAAATTGATATTTTCAAAATCGGTTTCTACCGCAAACTTATACGGCGTAAACTGGCACGGCAAAATACGGTTTAAAAAAGCCTGGTCTTTATCGGTAAGTCCTTGGTGGTAAACCAGCACATCGGCTTTTTCAAGCACCTTGGGGGATTTATCCTTTAAACTCATCAGCAAAACAGCTAATGCAAACAAAAAACGGCGATTTGTAGCAAAAAATAACGCGTATGGCTTCATAACTCCTCCGTGTAACCCGATATTATGTTATAATTATAGCATAAAACGTGGAAGAGAAATGCTATGGATGAAAAGACCTTAAATTCGTTCAAATTAGCCGGGTTACGCGCGGGAGCCTTAGTCAAAGCGGCCGCGCAAGACAGCACGTTGGTGACAAGTGCCATGCGGTTAAATACGTGGCGTAAAAACACTAAGTTACGTTTCAAACGTTTTATCTTGCGCCTACAAACCACGGCCCCGGTTCCTTCCCATAAACTACGGGTGTTAGTGCATATTCGCGGCGGCATTGGGGATGTATGTATGACGCGCGTATTTATCAAAAAACTGCGTGAAACCTTGCCCACTGCCCTGATTTATGTTGCTTATGATTACAAAGCCGCGGTGGATATGGTATTTTCAGACGGTCTTATTGACGGTTTCCACCCCAATAAGTATATCCCCGAGCACTTTGATTTGGTAATTTCGGGCTGTCATTTGCTGATGTACGATTTTATCAACCGCCCCCGCATAGAAAAATTGGCTCCTCATTTTATCCCCATTTTGGAAAAAGGCTTAGACGTACAAGCCTGTTTTAAACCGTTTGCCCAATATACGCCTTATTTGGACGGACAATTGGCGGAAATTGCCGTGGCCCACGGGGGGAGCCGCATTACTAATTTGGGCTGGTTTACGGGATTAGATATTCATCAAAATGACCCTGCGCCCCTGGCATTAGATAACCAGATCACCCAAGACACTCTACGTAAGCTGGGGTTAACAGACCAAACCTATATTACCATCCACGACGGGATCAATCCCCATACCGACCCGTCCCGTAGCGATCGTACCCGCAATTGGCCAAAAACTTATTGGAAAGAACTTTGTTCACTGATTAAACACCAATTTCCGGCTGTTCAAATCGTACAATTAGGAGGGAGCACAAGCAGTCCTTTTGAGTTTGTGGATATCTCGCTGGTGGGTAAAACCAGTATTGCCGATCTGCCGCATATACTCCAAAAAGCCCGCCTTCATATAGACGGGGAAACAGGCATGGTTCATTTGGCTAATTTGACGCAAACCCCCTGTGTGGTGCTCTTTGGTCCCTCCAAAGCGGCCTATTTGGGTTATTCCCGCAATACCAATATACAATCCCCGTTTTGTGCAGGTTGTATGAATATCAGCAAACACTGGATGACCCAGTGCCTACTGGGTTACCCGCCGGAAAAACGATGCTTGGCCTCTATCACGCCGCAAACGGTGTTTGACGCCGTAAAAAATCGTCTTTCTTTGGCCAAAAACTAGATTGCGCTTATTATTAAAAACTGATAAAATGGAAGGAAATACAATAAGGGGGAGAGCCCTATGAAAGGTATTATTTTGGCAGGCGGAACGGGCAGTCGGCTATATCCGGCTACCCTTGGCGTATCCAAACAACTCATCCCGGTATACGATAAACCGATGGTGTATTATCCGCTTTCCGTGCTCATGTTAGCCGGCATCCGGGAAGTGCTTATCATTTCTACTCCCAAAGATTTACCCGCGTATAAACATTTATTGGGGGACGGTTCCACCTACGGCATGCAATTTTCCTACATTGAGCAACCCAAACCCGAAGGTCTGGCACAGGCCTTTATTCTAGGGGCGGACTTTATCGGCACCGATAGTGTCGCTTTGATTTTGGGGGATAATATCTTCTACGGACGCGATTTAAAAACGCTCGTGCAACACGCCGCCTCCCAAACCAAAGGTGCCACCGTCTTTGCCTACCACGTTAAAACTCCCCAAGCTTACGGCGTGGTGGAAATTGACGAGAACAGGAAAGCCGTTTCTATTGAAGAAAAACCCAAAAACCCAAAGTCCAACTGGGCGGTAACAGGCCTTTATTTTTACGATAACCGCGTAGTAGAGATAGCCAAAAACATAAAACCGTCTGCCCGCGGGGAACTGGAAATTACGGCGGTAAATGATTGGTACTTAAAACAAGGGGATTTATCCGTAGAACTGATGGGCCGCGGCATGGCCTGGCTGGATACAGGCACCCATGCGGACCTTATCAAAGCGTCCATGTTTATTGAAGCGTTGGAGAGCCGCCAAGGCCTTAAAATTGCCTGTTTAGAAGCCATCGCCTATAAAAACGGTTGGATTACTACCGCCCAACTGTTAGAACGGGCCGCCCAACTTAAAAATACGGAATATGGCCAATACTTAGCCCATATCCCCGAGGACCAAAAAAATGGATTTTTTTAAACCGCCCCTTGAAGGGCTCGTCGTATTAACTCCTACGGTATTTAAAGATAACCGCGGTTACTTTTTTGAATCTTATAACCAAAAAACCTGGCAAGAGGCCGGCATTACGGCTACTTTTGTGCAAGATAACGAAAGTTTCTCTTCTCAAAATACATTGCGCGGGCTACATTTTCAAAAACCGCCCTTTGCCCAAGCCAAACTGGTACGTGTATTAGAAGGGGCCGTGTGGGACGTAGCTGTTGATTTGCGTAAAAACAGCCCTACTTTCGGTCAATGGTATGGCGTAGAACTTACGGCAGAAAATAAAAAACAATTTTTTATCCCGCACGGTTTTGCACATGGGTTTTCAGTCTTAACCCCTACCGCTAAATTTGCTTATAAATGTGATAATTTTTACAACAAAGCCAGCGAAGGAGCCATTCTATTTAAAGATACGGATTTAAAGATTGATTGGAAAATTGACCTTTCCAAGGCTATTTTATCGGAAAAAGATTTAAAAAATGCTTCGTTTGCATCCTATCAGGGGGCACCATGTTTCTAATTACCGGTGCCAACGGTCAGCTAGGCAAGTGCTTACAGGATATTTTACCTGCCGAAAAACTTATTTTAACCGACGTAGCCGAACTGGATATTACAAACGAACAGGCGGTACTTTCTTTTGGGGAGACACACCCGTTAACCGCTATTATTAACTGTGCCGCTTATACCAACGTAGATAAAGCCGAAAGCGAGCCGGAACTGGCCCGCCTCATAAATGCAAACGGTCCGGCCAACCTGGCTAAATTAGCTGCTAGCAAAAATATTGCGCTTGTCCATATTTCTACCGATTATGTCTTTGATGGCACCGCCCATCCCCCCATTACCGAACATACCCCCGTTCATCCCTTAGGTGTTTACGGGCAGACCAAGTGGGAGGGGGAACAAGCCGTCTTAAAATATGCCCACACAGCCGTTATTTTGCGCACGGCCTGGCTTTACAGCCCGTATGGTAAAAATTTTGTCAAAACTATGCTTAAATTAGGTACAGAACGCTCCCAATTAAATGTAGTGGCCGACCAATTTGGCACCCCTACATATGCCCCGCATTTAGCGCAAGCCCTGGTGGATATCTTGCCGCAAATTAAACCAAATACGCAAGAAGTTTACCATTTTACCGACGAAGGGACCGCCTCTTGGTATGATTTAGCTTACTATACCTTAAAATGTGCAGGGGCCGCATGCAAAGTTCTCCCTATCCATACGGCCGATTATCCTACCCCGGCCAAACGCCCTGCCTTTAGCGTACTGGATAAGACTAAATTTAAAACAACTTTTCACAAAGTTCTTCCGCATTGGACGCAAGGAGTAGAAGCATGTCTACAGAAACTATCTTAATTACCGGCGGAGCCGGGTTTATTGGCTCCAACTTTGTACCGTACTTTTTACAAGCATTTCCGCAATATCACGTCCTCAACTTAGATAAACTTACCTATGCTGGAAACTTGGACAATTTAAAAGAGTGCGAAGATAACCCCAATTACACCTTTGTAAAAGGGGATATTTGCGATGCGGCCCTCGTCAAGAATTTATTTGAAAAGTACGATATCCGCGGTGTCATCCACTTTGCGGCGGAGTCTCACGTGGATAACTCCATTACCGGGCCGCTGCCGTTTATTAAAACCAACATTGAAGGCACGTTTACACTTTTGGAAGCCGCCCGCCAACATTGGCTCAGCGCGCCAGGCCAAGTAAAACCCGGGTACGAAAACTGCCGCTTTCATCACATTTCTACCGACGAAGTTTACGGCACCTTAGGCCCCACCGGTTTCTTTACCGAAACCACCCCGTATGCGCCCAACAGCCCCTATTCTTCCAGCAAAGCCTCTAGCGATTTGCTGGTCCGCGCTTATCACCACACCTATGGTTTAAACGTGACCACCAGCAATTGTTCTAATAATTACGGTCCTAAGCAACACGCCGAAAAACTCATTCCCACCATTATCCGCAAATGCTTAGCCGGCCAGCCCATTCCCATTTACGGCGACGGTAAAAACGTGCGCGATTGGCTGTACGTACTGGACCACTGCAAAGGGATTGCGCTCGTGTGGCAAAAAGGCAAGGCGGGGGAAACCTATAACATTGGCGGACGTAACGAACGCACCAATTTGCAAATTGTAGATACCCTCTGCACGCTGTTGGACCAACTAAAACCCGCCACTAACGGCAAGTCCTACAAAGAACTGATTACGTTTGTAAAAGACCGTGCCGGGCACGACCGCCGTTACGCCATTGATGCCACCAAGTTAGAAACAGAGCTTGGTTGGAAAGCGGATGAAAACTTTGAAAGTGGCATTAAAAAAACAGTAGAATGGTATTTAAGGAAATAATGTATGAAAAAAGGGACTTTCCAACCGTTAGATTTTTCCATTAAAGGCGATGAACGAGGCTCTTTGATTGCGTTGGAAGGTTCTTCGTCTCAAATTCCTTTTGCTATTAAACGAGTATATTATATTTTTGATACTACAGCTAACGTAGTACGCGGCAAACATGCCCATTATAATCTAAAACAAGTGCTTATATGTACCAGCGGGCAGTGTGACATTGACCTATTTGACGGTACTACCCGCCACACGATTCATTTGGATAACCCCACCCAAGGATTATTATTAGACGGTTTTATTTGGCGGGAAATGAAAAATTTTTCGCCAGATTGCGTGCTTATGGTCCTTGCCAGTGCCCATTATGATGAAGCAGATTACGTGCGCAGTTATGAGCAATTTTTAAAAGAGGTTGCAAGATGATTCATCCGTTAGCAGACGTACAAACTAAAAAAATTGGAAAAGATACTAACGTTTGGCAATTTGTGGTTATTTTACCCGGAGCACAAATTGGGGAAAACTGCAACATTTGCTCGCACGTATTTATTGAAAACAACGTCAAAATCGGTAATAATGTAACCATCAAAAACGGAGTATTTTTATACGACGGAATAACGATAGAAGATAACGTATTTATCGGGCCCAATGCCACATTTTGCAATGACCGTTACCCCAAATCTAAAAATAAAAATTTTAAACTAGAACCTATTGTGATTAAAAAAGGGGCCAGTATTGGCGCCAACGCCACCATTTTGCCGGGCGTAACCATTGGCGAAAATGCCCTCATTGCCGCTGGCGCAGTGGTAACAAAAGACGTGGCAAGTGGTACAAAATTTATCTAGTATGAATGCAGAATTGCGCAATATAAAACTAATTATTTGGGACTTAGATGATACCTTTTGGACAGGCACGCTTTCAGAAGCGCCCGTTTCGCCTATTCTGGCCAATATAACGTTGGTTAAACACCTGGCACAACGAGGGATCATGAACAGTATTTGTTCTAAAAACAGTTCTTCAACCGTCCAAAATGAGTTTAAAAAACCGGTCTATCAACACGTATTTGACTATTTTGTTTTTCCATCTATAGACTGGACGGCCAAGGGCCCCCGCATTCAAACACTTATCAAAACAATGGGATTACGCCCCCAAAACGTTTTATTTATTGACGACAACCCAAGCAATCTAAAAGAAGCCCAATTCTATTTGCCGGACTTGTTGGTTGCCGCTCCGGCTATTCTTTCCATCTTGCAAGAGCAAGCCCTTGACTTGGGGAAAGATGACCGTTCTCTTTCCCGCTTGAAACAATACAAATTGCTGGAACAAAAAACCAAAGAAAAACAACTATTTTCTTCTAATGAAGCGTTTTTACGCAGCAGCAATATCTCTATAGTTATTGATGAGAACTGTCTAAATCAGGAAAATAGAATTTTGGAATTAGTGAACCGGACTAACCAACTCAATTATACCAAGCTGCGGCTTGATGCTGCCCAACTGCACACGTTGCTTACGGACAATACCTACCAAACTGCTTTTATTTCGCTGCGTGATAAATTTGGGGATTACGGTATTGTAGGGTTCTTTGCTTTGCACAAACCCACAAAACAGCTACACCATTTTTTGTTTTCATGCCGCATTTTAGGCATGGGACTAGATCAATTCTTATACCAATTCTTAAATTTCCCCAAACTTACCTTGAAGGGAGAAATTTCCAGCACGTTGCAGAAAACAAACAAAGTAGATTGGATTCACATTGAAACAAAACAAGCAGGCGCCCTTCCCGATTCTCCCGTTATGCAACCCGCTATTCTATTTAAGGGTCCCTGCGATTTGGAGAGCGTGTTACCGTATCTCAAATACAAAACTATAGACACTGAATTTATTCATCCCAATACCAATTCACCCGACACCATTGCCCAACAAACCTTAACCCATATTGTGCATGCCCATCAATGGTCCAAAAAAAAATGTGATGCTATCATCCGCAACACGCCCGTTTTAAGCGCAGATGATTTTTCAACGCAGTTATTTACAAAAAATTATGATTTTGTGTTTTTATCTACCTTGTTGGAAGGCATTATTGCGCTGTACAAGCACAAAAAAGAAGGTTACACCATTGCTTACGGCTTAACAAACTATCCGTTTACAGATAGAAAGAATTGGGAAATCCTTAAAGACAAACAATCCTATTTTACTTATAAAGTTCCCTTTAATGATACGATGCTTACCCAACTGGCAAACGATTTTGAATATGTGGGGTTACCGACCGCAGACGAAGTCTTACACAATGTTTTATATATACGCCAACAGTTACCCCCACACACACATTTGGTGCTTATTTTAGGGCCTGAAATAGCTTGCGACCACCCGCAGATTATTGGTTATGAACAGGCCTCCAAGCATTATAAACAAACCAATACCTTGCTAAAAGAGAAATTAGCGCACCAGGAGAATCTTCATTTTATTTGCCTTTCTGACATTGTCAAGGAACAAAGCGATTTCACAGATTGCACAGATCATTTTTCTCGGCATATTTATTATCAACTAGCAGAAAAAATAAACCACATTCTAACACACGGGCAAAATGATTCTAAATTTCTGCAACAAGATATCCATATTTATCAGAAACAACTTTCTTACTTAACCAAACAATACAAAAAAACTTGTTATAAAAAACTGATTTGTTTTTGGAAGAAAAAACATTATATTAACAAAGCCACCAAATTACGTGCGGAAATAAGTGAAATTTCTTCTTTAATTTCCTATCTTATCAATGCCCAGCGAGGAAAATAATCCAATGAATCAATTGACACGCTTTTATAAAAATTTCCGTTACTTTTTGAAAATATTACGCACAGTAGATTGTTGGAAAAACCCCTTATGGGAAACAGACTATACCGATTTATTGACGCACCCGCTCTATTACATCCCGCAAGCCCAACTGCGGCGGCCTAAGATATATTCTCCTCACGAAACTATACGGGTTTTACAGCAAACTTCTCTTTCTTTGGCCCGTTTTGGAGACGGCGAACTTAATTTGATCAACGGGCACTCTATTCCATATCAAGAATATACCCCGCAACTAGGTGCCAGACTAAGAGAAATATTATCTACCTCGCATAAAAATTTGCTGGTAGGAATAAATTACTGGTATTTTTTCCCGACCTTAAATCCTTCCCTTCCTTCTGTTATTTCCCAGTTTACCATTGAACAAATGCCTAAGTTCCGCCGGGAGCTGCTAAAGTTCATTGATTTCAATACCCAATATGCCGATGCCGGTTTTACCACGTTTATGAATTCCCAGCAACAAGACCTGACCGCTTGGTATGATTCTTGCAGGAAAATTTGGGCCAATAAACCTGTGACGGTCGTAGGATGTAAAAACGTTTTTGATACTCTTCGTAATAACATTTTTGATAATGCCTCTTCTATGCATACGCTCCTTGTTCCTAACAAGCATGCTTATCGCGTGTATTCCTCTGTTTTATCCGAACTTTTAAAAGAAAACAAACAAACGTTGATTTTGTTAATGTGCGGCCCGCTAGGTAAAGTATTAGCCGCTGATTTGGCCGGCTGCGGATATCGGGCTTTGGATCTGGGACATCTTGCAAAAAGTTATGATTATTATAAACAAAATATCAGTTATTGCGCTGAAAATATTGCAAAATTTCATGAACCGGATGAATAATTATGATCTCATTTCTAAACTTACAAAAAATAAATAACCGTTTCCGCGCGGAAATTGATGCCCGTTTCAAGGGAATCTTGGATAAAGGTTGGTATCTATTAGGGCAACAAGACGAACAATTTGAAAAACATTTTGCTACCTATGTGGGGGCAAAACATTGTATTGCCTGCGCCAACGGGCTGGATGCATTAAACCTAATTATCAAGGCCTACGGTTTTGGTCCCGGCGATGAAATTATCGTGCCGGCCAATACCTATATTGCCAGCATTTTGGCTATTTCCCAAAACGGTTGCACGCCCGTGCTGGTAGAGCCGGATATTCATACGTACAATATCAATCCGGACTTGATTGAAGAAAAAATTACTCCTCACACCAAAGCCATTATGGTCGTGCACCTATACGGGCAAGCGGTACAAATGGAAAAAATTTGGGCGCTAGCTAAAAAGTATAATCTTAAAATTATTGAAGATGCCGCTCAAGCCCACGGGGCCGAATATCAAGGCCGCAAGACAGGCAATTTAGGGGATGCGGCCGGTTTTTCGTTCTATCCCGGCAAAAATTTAGGTTGTATGGGGGACGGTGGGGGGATTACCACCCAGGATGACTCCCTGGCCGCTAAAATCCGCGCCTTACGCAATTACGGCAGTGACCGCAAATATCACCACATTTACAAAGGCACTAACTCCCGCTTAGACGAACTCCAAGCCGCGGTATTAGATGTCAAATTACCGCACCTAGATGCCGACAACGCCCGCCGGCGTGAAATTGCCCGCTATTACCGGGAAAATATCAAAAATCCGGCTATTATCTTGCCGCAGACGTATGATGAAAAAGCGCACGTGTGGCATATTTTTGCCATCCGCACCATCCGGCGGGATGCCTTACAACAATACTTAACACAACATGGCATTCAAACGCTCATTCACTATCCTACACCGCCCCATAAACAAGGGGCTTACAAGGAATGGGCAAATTTATCGCTCCCCATTACCGAGCAAATCCACCGCGAGGAACTTTCTCTGCCCATAAGCCCGGTAATGACCGAAGAAGAAGTTGCAACCGTAGCAAAAATTCTAAATGCTTGGGACTAATATGAACACACATCCACTTGTATCTCTTTGCGTTGTATGTTATAACCACGCAAAATATGTAACCTTTTGTTTGGAAAGTTTATGGAAACAATCTTACAAAGATATTGAGATTTTGATCCTAGATGACGGTTCGACGGATAACTCTGCTGAAATGATCCGCACCCTCCAGGCCAAAAGCCCTTGTCCCATACAATTTTTTGCGCAATCAAACAGTGGAAAAATCGGCAAAAATTTTAACACTTTATTTCGTCAAGCTAAGGGGAAATATATTTCGCTCATTGCAGCGGACGATGCCCTTTTGCCGGATGCAATTTCTAAAAAAGTATCCATTATGGAACAAGACGAAAATGTCCAATTTGTCATCAATTCCCACATCCAACGTATAGACGAATACCACGCCCCCATGGGACCTGTTTGGAAAATGAACCTAGATAAAATCAAGCATCCCACGGCCCAAGATACGTTAAATTTAGAATTTAACGAAATGCACTCGTACTATTTACAAGGTTCTTTATTTCGCAAATCGGTCTTACAAGCCGTAAATTATTTTGACGAAGACATGACGGCCGATGACATTATTCTGCGTACCAAATTGGCCCGGTTTTTATTGCAAAATCCGCTTTTTACGTTTCATACGTTGCATGAAGTGGCTTGCTTATACCGCGCCCACGCAACCAACACCAGTGCCAATTTAACCCGCCAACTTTTTAGCATAGGTGCTTATTTGGACAAATACTGGCCGTCTGCACACGTGTCGCGCAATTTCCGAGATTTGGTTTTAAACACCTTCGCGAATGAAAAAGATCGTATCGCACTCTATGAACAAGTCAGTCCTATCCAATCAGTAAGGCAAGTACTTAGTTCCATCTCCCGGCAAGATATTTTAGGTCCACAAGGGGTTTGTTACAAACGCAAAAAGATTGCAGGTGTGTTAGAAATTGTTACTTACAAAAATATGGGAACTCAAACGAAACTCATTCGCTTATGGGGCCGGCCCCTTTATCAAAAGATCAGTTCTTACTGTTAAACTTGCCTCCATGTAGATATTTTGTTTTAATAATAGTAAGGACATTTTATGAACAAACTACTTAAAAAATCATTTTCTAAAAACATCTTAGTAGTCAATTTCCGCCGTATGTGGCCCTATATTAAACCCTATTGGTTCCGGGCGCTTATTGGCGTACTACTTACCATTCCCGTCGGCGCGTTGGACGGGGTAGTAGCCTGGTTTTTAAAACCGTTTATGGACCGGGTAATGGTAGAAAAACAAATTCAGTTTTCCACCCTAATTCCGTTTTTGATTGTCGGGTTTACTATCGTACAAGGGGTTTTAATATACACTTCCAACTACCTAAACACGTGGGTAGCTCAAAAGATTACCATCGGCGTCAAACGCAAGCTATATGCCAAACTACTTTCCATGGACACTTCTTATTTTGACACCAACAACTCCGGCACGATTCTTTTCCGCTACTCCAGCGACGCAGATACCGCCTCCGTCGGGCTCATTGACAGTATTAAAGAGTTTTTATCTAAATTATTTTCTTCCATTGCCTTGGCCGGTGTATTGTTATACAACTCTTGGCAACTGGCCGTGATTGCTATTGCCGTACTGGGGCTTTTTGTCTATCCGATGGTCATTGTGCGCAAAAAGATGAAAGAAATCTTAAATAAAACCGTAGTAAACGCTTCTTTACTCATGACCATTTACAATGAAACATTCGCCGGCAATAAAACAATCCGTTCCTTTACGTTGGAAGAAGTCTTTACGGAAAAATTTAAACAAACGACCGATTACCTGTTCTATTTGGCCATGAAAATGGTCAAAAGCACCAACTGGCTACATCCGCTCATGCATATTATTATGTCTATTGGTATTGCTCTGGTAATTGGGGCCGGTAGCTACCTTATTGTAAGCGGCCGCATTACCAGCGGTAACTTTGTGGCCTTTATTGCGGCCCTCATGATGCTTTATACACCGCTCAAGTCCATTGGCAACAAGTATGTAAACATTCAAAACTCATTTTTGGCCATTGACCGTGTTTTTGAAATTTTAGACTTGGAACCCCAAATTAAAGACGTTCCAACCGCCAAAGAACTTACCGGCATTCACAAAGGGATCCTTTTTGACCACGTGCACTTTGAATACGTCCCCGGGCGCGAAGTATTGCACGATATCAATTTAGAAATCCCCGTCGGTAAAACCGTGGCCCTGGTGGGTAATTCGGGTGGGGGAAAAACCACCGTTTCGGCGCTCATTCCGCGCTTGTATGACGTAACCAAAGGCGCCGTTAAAATAGACGGCAGTAACATTAAAGATATTTCGCAACTCAGCTTACGCAAACAAATTGCCATGGTATTTCAGGACAATTTCCTATTCTCGGGCACCATTCGCGAAAATATCCTTTTAGGCAACGAACACGCCGACGAAAAAACCATGTGGGCCGCCCTTAAAAGCGCCTGTTTGGATGAGTTTGTCAAAGATCTTCCCCAAGGGCTGGAAACCGAAATTGGCGAGCGCGGCATCCTGCTTTCCGGCGGTCAAAAACAGCGCCTGGCCATTGCCCGCGCGTTTGTCAAAAATGCCCCCGTCGTCATTCTAGACGAAGCCACCTCCGCCCTGGATAACAAGTCCGAAAAGGTCGTGCAAGAGGCCTTAGACAACCTCATGCAAAACCGCACCGTTATTGTCATTGCCCACCGCTTATCTACCGTGCAAAATGCCGATAAAATTGTTGTCATTAACGACGGCCAAATCGTAGAGCAAGGCAAACACGCAGAACTTCTTAAATTAAACGGGGCGTACGCGTCTCTTTACAGCATGCAGTTCAAGGACAAATAAGCATTTTTCTTGCTTAGAGGGGTAGCCCGGGGTTAAAACCGGCTACCTCTCACGCGCAAAAAATGGTAAAATATAGGGGTAAGTAACAAAAATTCCATGGAGGAAAAGTTAGTATGATTAAAGTAGGTATTAACGGTTTTGGGCGTATTGGCCGCTTCGTATTCCGCGCCGCCCAAGAACGCAAAGACATTGAAATCGTCGGTATTAACGACTTGTGCCCGGTTGACTATTTAGCTTATATGCTTAAATACGACACCATGCACGGCCAGTTCACCGGCACTGTAGAAGCCGATGTGGCCAACAGCCAACTCATTGTAAACGGCAAAAAAATCCGCGTCACCGCCGAGAAAGACCCCGCCAACTTGGCTTGGGACAAAGTCGGTGCCGAATATGTCGTAGAATCCACCGGTTTATTCTTAACGCAAGAAAAAGCAGAAGCTCACCTCAAAGCGGGTGCCAAATATGTAGTGATGTCTGCCCCGTCTAAAGACGCCACCCCAATGTTCGTAGTGGGCGTGAACGAAAAAACCTATGTAAAAGGTACCAAATTCGTTTCCAACGCTTCCTGCACCACCAACTGCTTGGCCCCTATTGCCAAAGTATTGAACGATAACTTCGGTATCGTAAACGGTTTAATGACCACCGTACACTCCACCACCGCCACCCAAAAAACCGTAGACGGCCCGTCTATGAAAGACTGGCGCGGCGGCCGTGCGGCTTCGGGCAACATTATTCCTTCTTCCACGGGTGCTGCTAAAGCCGTGGGTAAAGTAATCCCCGAACTCAACGGTAAACTGACCGGTATTTCCATGCGCGTGCCGACCCTGGACGTGTCCGTGGTGGACTTGACCGTCAACTTGGCTAAACCGGCCACCAAAGAAGCCATCTGCGCCGCTATGAAAAAAGCCGCCGAAGGCGAACTTAAAGGCATTTTGGGCTACACCGAAGATGCGGTCGTATCGTCTGACTTCTTGGGCGACAAACGCACCTCTATCTTTGATGCCAATGCCGGCGTGTACTTAACCGACACGTTTGTAAAAGTGGTCTCTTGGTACGATAACGAAATCGGCTACTCCAACAAAGTGCTTGATTTAATCGCCCACATGGCCTCTGTAAACAAATAACTTTTAAGTTATTGTAGATCGAAAAAAATACCCCCGCTCGTTTGAGCGGGGGTGCTTTTATTGAGCAGGTATTTTATAAAGATAATCCCAAGAAGCTCCACCTTCACTTTCTTCTCCATTACCTAAGGTCCTACACGCTTTACGCGCTATCTCTCCTCTGGAGAAACAAAGAATATCTCCTCTCTGATGCGTAATACCACTTGTTCCCGTATAATCTTCAAATACCTGCACATATCTAATCGTATCATCACCCGCCTGTGCATTAGCAGGCCCGTTATATACACCATATACTATATTTCCACATTCATAACGTGCTGTATTCGTTCTTTTTATAATCTGACAATTTTCCCCACCAGGCAGTGTAATATCAAAATTTTCCAAATCATTTGTATAAGAACCATTTGCCAAGTAATATACATCCTCGGCCTCTTTAATAGCTTTAACCAAGTCCATATATTTAGCCAAATTAGCTTTTTTAACGACCACCTGATACTGCGGCAGTGCCACCGCCGCCAATATGCCAATAATTAACACCACAACTAATAACTCAATAAGGGTAAAACCCCACTTACAACTGATTTTAGACTTGTTAGTTTTCATTTTATGTTCTCCTTGTCACAACATAATACCAAGATAACAAAAAAAAAAAACAATGCAAGGATTTTTTTGATTTCACGACGACAAAAACAACGCAAAAACCCCGCCGTTAAGGTGGGAAAATAAAATATTGTTGTCGTTCGTAACATCACCGGGAAAAATTTTCAGTAGGCTGATTTGTCAGATTTGAGATAGATTTGCACCGTAAGTTGCCCGAAGCTGTACTGCTAGGTACTGCGAGTGGCAAGTC
>JBGUOO010000031.1:0-17362 GCA_045129775.1 Elusimicrobiaceae bacterium | reverse complement strand
TAAGCCCAAATTTTAAAAGTTTTAAAGCGCGTAATAAAGGGAAGGCCCCCACGATTATGGGTGGGGCCCCGTCTGCAAAAGAGAGTTTGTTATTTGTTGCTTACAAACACCCCAGGCCCCATCGTGGAGCTCACCGAGATGCTCTGCACATAAACCCCTTTAGAAGTGCTGGGTTTAATGCGCACAATCGTTTCTAACACAGCTTTTGCGTTGTCCGCCAATTTGGCCGCGTCAAAAGACGCTTTACCAATAATGGCGTGCACGATCCCGTAAGCATCGGCTTTAAATTCAATACGGCCGGCTTTTAAAGCCTTAATCGTATTGGCTAAGTCAAATGTTACAGTGCCGGATTTCGGGTTGGGCATCAAGCCGCGCGGACCCAAGATTTTAGCCGCTTTGGCCAAATCTTTCATTGTGTCCGGCGTGGCAACCAGTACGTCAAAGTCAATTTTACCTTTGAGCACTTCTTCCACAATATCTTCGCAACCTACTTTATCGGCACCGGCTTTTTGCGCTTCTTGCGCATGTTCGCCTTTGGCGATAACGGCAATGCGTTTGGTTTTACCCGTACCGTGCGGCAAAGCTACCGTAGAGCGGACCTGTTGGTCGGCTTTTTTGGTATCAATGCCCAGCTTTACGTGCAGTTCTACCGTCTCGTCGAATTTGGCTTTGGCATTATCTTTTACGATTTGCACGCCTTCTTCTACGGTGTAGACTTTCTTTTTATCGTACGCTTTTGCTGCTGCTTCCAGTCTTTTTCCCATCTAAGTTCTCCTTAGGTTCAAGCGGGCCTCTGCCCTCCCTCAGTTTAAATTATTTAACTACGTCTACGCCCATACTGCGGCAGGTACCTTTTACCATTTCCGCGGCTTGTTTAATGTCTTTGGTGTTCAAATCGGGCAATTTTTGCGCCGCGATTTTTTCACATTGGGCTTGCGTAATCTTGCCGACTTTATCTTTGTGCGGAGCGCCAGACCCTTTTGCGAGTTTGAGCTCTTTGATAATCAGCGTGGCCATAGGCGGCATTTTGGTAATAAAGGTAAACGAGCGGTCTTCAAATACAGTAATGATGACCGGGATTTTGATACCTTTTTCCATTTTAGCGGTCTTGGCGTTGAATTGTTTGCAAAATTCCATAATGTTTACACCGTGCTGACCTAAGGCCGGGCCCACAGGCGGGGCCGGGTTGGCGGCACCGGCAGGAATTTGCAATTTGATGTATCCTTTAATTTTTTTCTCTTTTGCCATTTGTTACTCCATAATTTTTACTGCTTACGCGGTAAAATCAGTTCTTTTCTACTTGTAAGAAATCTACTTCTACCGGGGTGGCACGGTCAAACACCGTTACCATAACTTTAAGTTTGTTCTTTTGTTCGTTCACTTCTTCCACAACCCCGATAAAGTGCTTAAACGGGCCTTCGGTAATGCGTACACTTTCGCCGCGTTTAAATTCCACCAAGTATTTCGGCTTACTGCCCGGATTATTAACGCGCTCTAAAATATCTTTGGCATCTTCTTCCGGCAGAGGCACGGGCGTAGCACCGCCCAAGAAACCGGTTACACCCGTAATGTTGCGGATGAACCAGTAGGCTTCGCTGGTCATTTTCATTTCCACCAGTACATAGCCGGGGAAAAATTTGCGTTGGTGGCGGATTTCTTTGTTTTGTTTTACTTCGCGCACTTCTTCAGTCGGAACGAGCGCTTGCAAGACAAAGTCGCCCATGTTATGGGTTTCTACGTCTAACAAAATTTTCTTTCTGACTTTTTCTTCGTGCCCGGTTTGCGTATGCACGACGTACCAAGCGGTGGTAATTTCTTCAGACATTAGTGTCCTCCTACTACAACGCCCAGAATGCGCGTGAGGCCAAAGTCTATGATACCGACATAGGCCGATACCAATACCACCACAATACCCACCAAAATGGTGGATTGGATTACTTCCGTCCTGGACAGCCAGGTGGATTTTTTCAGTTCGCTAATAGAGTCTTTAACGAATTGGATTGCTTTGTTCATATATTCGTGGTTTCCTTGGTATAAAACCTGGCAGGAGCGGAAGGACTCGAACCTTCAGTCCCGGTTTTGGAGACCGGTGGTTTACCAGTTAACCGACGCTCCCACAAAAAACTAAGAGGCTTTGCCTTCTTTATGTACTGTTTGTTTGCCGCAAGCCTTACAGAACTTGTTAAGCTCCAATTTGTACTCTTTCTTTTTACCGCGCACTTTGTAATAGTTTTTGTTTTTGCACTGCGTGCAAATCAGCGCGATTGTCATTCTTTCAGTTGCCATCTTGTGTTTCCTTTAAAAAAGGGTTCATTTGCCGTACGTTCACCTGCGCATGGGCGGGAAATGACTCCCGCCCTGCGGCAGAGAACTAAACATGCAAAGTACTACAAACTACTCAATAATTTTGGTTACTACACCAGCGCCTACGGTGTGGCCGCCTTCGCGGATAGCGAAGCGTAAGCCTTCTTCCATGGCTACCGGGGTAATGAGTTTTACTTCAATTTCGGCGTTATCGCCAGGCATAATCATGTCTTGATCAAAAGACAATTCACCGGTTACGTCCGTGGTGCGGAGGTAGAACTGCGGTTTATAGCCTTTGGCTAACGGCGTATGGCGGCCGCCTTCTTCTTTCTTCAAGATGTAAACTTGGCCTTTGAAGTGTTTGTGCGGAGTTACCGTTTTGGGGGCGGCTAATACTTGACCGCGTTCCACTTGGTTCTTGTCAATACCGCGTAACAAAATACCCACGTTATCGCCGGCAATACCTTCGTCCAAGAGTTTGCGGAACATTTCGATACCGGTGGCAACGGTGTTCATGGTGTCGCGGAAACCGATGATTTCGAGCGGATCACCTACATGCACCTTACCGCGTTCAATACGACCGGTAGCTACCGTACCGCGGCCGGTAATGGAGAATACGTCTTCCACCGCCATAAGGAACGGTTTATCGGTTTCGCGTTTGGGTTCGGGGATCCAGGTATCTAACGCATCCATCAAGCGGTGGATGCTGGGTTCGCCCAGTTCACCTTGGTCGCCTTCAATGGCTTTCAAGGCAGAACCGCGGATGATCGGGGTGTTGTCGCGGTCAAATTCATATTTGCCCAGTAAGTCGCGGATTTCTTCTTCGACGAGGTCCAATAAATCTTTATCGTCAACGAGGTCCACTTTGTTCAAGAATACCACGAGTTTCGGTACGTTTACCTGTTTGGCAAGCAGTACGTGTTCGCGGGTTTGGGGCATCGGGCCGTCCACAGCGGATACTACCAAGATAGCACCGTCCATTTGGGCAGCGCCGGTAATCATGTTTTTAATATAATCGGCGTGGCCGGGGCAGTCAATGTGTGCATAGTGGCGTTTGTCGGATTCATATTCTACGTGAGATACGGCTACCGTTACAATTTTGGAAGCGTCACGTACTACACCGCCTTTGGCGATATCGGTGTAAGCCATAGCTTTGGCTTTGCCTTCTTTCGCTAATACTTTGGTAATAGCGGTGGTGAGCGTGGTCTTACCGTGGTCTACGTGACCAATGGTACCGACGTTCACGTGCGGTTTGCTGCGAGAAAATTTCTCTTTAGCCATTTGTTTAGTTCTCCTTAATTTATTTCTTTTTATTTTAGGCAAGCTGGGAGTGGGAATCGAACCCACGACCTTCTCCTTACCATGGAGATGCTCTACCGACTGAGCTACCCCAGCATACCTTACTTTTTATTTACTTCAAATTCTCAAAGCTGGGAGTGGGAATCGAACCCACGACCTTTTCCTTACCATGGAAATGCTCTACCTACTGAGCTACCCCAGCAACTTAAATTGTCCAGCGGGCGAAGGGAATCGAACCCTCGTCACAAGCTTGGAAGGCTAGTGTTCTACCATTGAACCACGCCCGCAAAGATCACCTTACTATTATACCAAAAATCGGGCCGACAAATAAACTTTTTAGGGCGTTGGTACCGATAAAAACGACCCCCGGAGGGGTCACCTGTATAATTATTATAACAAATTGCCAAAAAGAGTGCAACCACCTTGTTAAAAATTTTTTTAAATTAGGCCTTGAAATTTTCCATTTTTCCATTATAGTAGTAGTAAGGGAGTGCCACAGAGACCCGGTTTTAGGGTATACCTCTTGTAGGGGAAACGGCCTCCCTCGTTTTTATCTAAAAAGGGAGCGTTAAAAACGCTCCCTTTTAATCAATTATTTATAATAATAGGTCCGCCAAGTAGTATTAAAATCTGTCGGTGTAGTAGCTCCTGTTTCTATTTGACATAATTTATCTTGCAGAGGGACATCCCCTTCTTTCCCATTAACAGTACATTTCCTAGCGCCAAAGGTTTCGTAATCTCTGCTGTGAACTATTTGATATTGCATGCTAATACTAAAATCCTTACAAAGCGTATTTTCCCCTCCAAAATTACAATAAACATCCGCAGAAATATAGCGTTTATTTGCAGTATTACTCTTGCTGGAAATTTCAGGCACACTTATATCCAATGCATTAAAATCATCAGCATATTTCCCATTTGCTAAATAATATATTTCTTGGGCTTGGGCAATGCTCTCCGCAAGATTCTTTAAATTACTATAGCGACTTTTCATCACGGCCATTTTATACTGCGGCACGGCCACCGCCGCCAAAATACCAATGATTAAAACTACAACCAACAACTCAATGAGGGTAAAACCCCCGTTACAACTGATTTTAGACTTGTTATTTTTCATTTTATTTTCTCCTGTGCACGACATAGCAAAAGTGTAACAAAAAAAAAAAAACAAATCAAGCCTTTTTGGGGAACGACTTTTTCAAAAAATATCCCCTGCGTTGCGTCTCTGTGCCGTTTTTGCTATAATAAGGATATAATCTGTGTTGTTTTGACGGTGCGGTGGCCAAGTGGTAAGGCGAGAGTCTGCAAAACTCTTATTCGTGGGTTCGATTCCCACCCGCACCTTTTTTTTCTGCCTAAAATTGTATAGAACTTTGTTGCTCAAGGGCTCGAATACCTCCGCCTCCGGCGGCTTCGCACAGTATACTTCGCCCTTTCGCGTCGCGTTCTATGCAATTTTTGTTTGAAAAAACCTTCCGCCAATTTGTGAGCCGGGACCGCGAGCGGCGAGGGTCAACAAACCGACTTGTGGCCGATTCCCACCCGCACCTTTTTTTCTGCCTAAAAAAGCTATAATTTCATATATCTTTATTTAGGAGCCCTTATGTCCGCACTTGAGCAACTTCACAGTATGGTTGGCAGTAACGAAAACATTTTATGGTCGGGCCGCCCCAACTTAAAATGCTTTATTTTGGAATCTATTTTTAACCCGCTTCTACCGTTTGCCTTGGTATGGGCGTTGTTTGACGGTTTCTTTATTTTTATGCTTACCCACGGCGCCGCACAAGCCAAAACACCGGCGGGCTTTGCTATTCCCCTAATCGGTTTTTTTGCGCTTCACTTAATGCCGGTGTGGATTTATTTGGGCGGGGTATTATTTTCGTACTTAAAATACAAACACACGGCTTTTTTAGTCACGGACAAAGGCGTTTATATTTCGGGTGGAATTTTTTCGCTTAGCTATGAGCACAAACCGTTTATGGAAATTTCACACGTCAATTTACGCCGCGGGATTATTGACCAATTCTTAGGCGTGGGCGATGTTACTTTTGCCAACCCGTCGGATCACAGCTTCCCTTCCCGCGCGCGTAACCCATTAACCACAAGCGCCCTGGCTATTTGCGACATTCCCGACTACCAACAAGTCTATTCTATGGTCAAGGAACTCCAGCAAAATATGTATGCCGACGCGCACTTCCCTAACGATTTGCGCCCCAAAGAAAACCACGGTTACAACACCGCGTATATCCCGCCGGAAGAAAAAAAGTAATTTAAAAAGGGCCCCGTTCAGGGGCCCTTTCAAGTTTACTGCGCGTCTTAAAGCAATACCACCAAAAACCAAATAAAGAAAATTCCTACCAAGCTAAACGCCGCACATACCGGCACCAAGCCAAACAACCACGCGCCAATCGCGTCGCTTACGTTTACATTCCACGCATGTTGAAGCCCGCGCACCAAATAAATAAGTTTTGCAATCCACAGCCCCAACACCACAAGCGGCATCAGCATTCCCAAATGAGTCGTTGCAAACGCGGCCGAAATCAGCGAGCAGGCCACTAAAAGTGCGTTTAAAAACCCGGCACTGCCTACAAGCACAAACAATTGGGCGGAGGATACTTTCACGCGGCGCAAATCTAAAAATAGTCCGCACAGCGCGGCCACAAAATAACCCGCAGTTACTTCGGCCGCAAACACAATAAACCATTTAAACAACAGCGCAAACAAACTAAGCTCGTCGCCGATATTAAAAAACAATACCCAGCTAAACGCGGCCGTCAAATACCCCAAGCACGCCTGGCGGAACGAACGCCGCTCCAATAAACGCCGCACCCCGGCGGCGGGGTCTTGTGCATACAAAAAATAAGTAGCCAGTAAATGTTTCATTAGTTGATCCACAAATAAGATACGCTCGGCGTAGCCAACGATTCTAACTGTTTAGCCAAGCTCGCCCCTTCCATAGACGAGCCAAACGAAAAAATAAAATCGCGTAAATTGTCGGACTTAGACGAAAGCACTTTCGGGTCCTTAATGCCGGCCAATTCCCCGGCTAAGTTAAGGGCCTCTTCTTCGCCGCCCAGTTTATCAATAAACCCCAGGTTATACGCCCGTTGCCCGGTAAATACACGCCCGTCGGTATATTCCCGCAGTGTATCTTCGGGCACGTTGGGCCGCCCGGCCTTTACCGCGGCAAAAAATTGCGTATAGGTATCATCTACCATATCTTGCAAAAGAGCTTTTTCTTCGGGTGTCATGGGACGGTAGGCCGAGCCGATATCTTTGTACTTTCCCGACGTTATCGGCACCATTTTAACCCCAATTTTATTAAATAACCCTTCCACATTGGTGCTTTGCATAATCACACCGACCGAACCCGTAATCGTGCCCGGTTCAGCCACAATTTTATCAGCAGCCATAGCAATATAAAAACCACCGCTGGCGGCCACGTCGCGAAACAATGCCACTATTTTCTTACCGTTTTTCTTAGCGGTTAAAATTTCACTGTAAATATTTTGTACCGAGGCCACGGTACCACCGGGGGAATTGATATCCAGCACAATCGCTTTTACGTCTTTATCTTCGCCGGCGTCGCGTACTTTCTTGGCAATAGCCCCCGCCCCTTGCGGGCGGCTAAACGGCGAGGAAGAATTATCCGTGGCAATCACACCGCGCACTTTAATCCAGGCCACACTGCCTTTTTCATTCTTAGCCGCTAACGAAGAAAACGCCGCGCTGACGCCTTCGTTCGGGGTATTTTCATGTTCGCATTTCATCCCCGGTTTTACTGTTAAATACAACCCGCAAACCGCTGAAATTAAAAATAATACCAATAATAATCCCGGCCAAAAACGTCCTCCCTTTTGTTTTTGAGGTGCGGGTGCAATAGGCGGGATGGCTTCCTGCGGGGGAACGGCGTGCACGGTAGGGGTATTCGTTTGGTTGGCTACCAGTTTTTCCCAGGCTTCTTCGGGCAAGCGGGTAGCAAAAGTGGCTACATTTTCTTTTTTATTATTTGCTTCTTGCGGCGTTAATGATTCGCTCATAAATAAAAACCCTCTAAAATAAGTTACTTTATTATAGCAATTAAATTGCTACAATATGAACAACGAAACACGAAAGAGGAACCCTTATGTTACACGGAGTTTTTACTGCACTGGCTACCCCGTTTTTACCCAACGGATCTTTAGATATCCCCGCTTTACTTGCCTTACTGCGCGCCCAATTAAACGCGGGCGTACACGGTGTTGTTTTACTGGGCACCACCGCCGAAACCCCCACCCTAACCCCCGCTGAAAAAAAGCAAATTTTAGACGTTTGCGTGCCGGAAATCAAAAAAGCGGGCCGTCAGCTAATTATCGGTTGCGGCACTAATAGCACTGTTTCCACCGTAGAAAACGTGCGCCTGGCCGCCACTTACGCGCCGGATGCCGCACTGGTTGTTACGCCGTATTACAACAAGCCAAACCCGTCGGGCATGGTGGCCCATTTTAAAGCCGCCGCCGCGGTGGGCGTACCGCTTGTTTTGTATCACATTCCGGGGCGCACCGGGCAAAAATTATCCCCCGCAGTGCTGGACACTTTGTTAAAAGAAATCCCGCCGCTTATCGGCATTAAAGAGTCCGATTACGACTTAGCCCACGTCACAAACGTAGCCACCGCGTATGCCCAGCGCATTAGCTACTTGTGTGGTAATGACGATTTGTTTTTACCCTTTTTATCGCTCAACGCCGCCGGCATTATCAGCGCCGCGGCGTGCGTACTGGCGCCCGGGTTTGTAAAAATTTACAATGCCTTTCAAGCCAATAATCCGCAAACCGCGTTTGAAATTTTTACGCAAATGTATCCGCTTATCAAAGCGTGTTACTTGGAAACCAACCCCACTTGCATTAAATATATACTGGGCAAATTAGGTTTTGGCACCGACGTAGTACGCTTACCGCTGGGGCCCATTTCGGCGCAAAACAAAACCCAAATTGACACGATCCTTTCACAAACACCCAAGGAGTTTTTAGTATGACAACTGTTGGCATTATCGGTATTAACGGCATGGTAGGGCGCAACGTAGAAGCCCAACTCAAAAAAATCAAAACGCCGTTTGAACTCAAAACATTTGGCCGCAACGACGAAATTCCGGCGCTGGATATTGCTGTACTATGCACGGATAACCCGGTCAGCGCCGCTTTAGTCGCGCAACTAAAAAACCGTGTGAAATTTATGATAGATATGTCGTCCGAATTTCGCCTAGCACCCCACGTGCCGCTTGTCATCCCCGAAATCAACGCGCAAACTATTACCAAAGACACACACTTAATTGCCAGCCCCAATTGCACCATCACAGGGCTGGTAATGAGCTTAGCGCCGCTAGCCCCTTTTTATCACTTTACCGAAATCTTTTTCTGCTCGTACCAAGCCATTAGCGGCGGCGGCAAAAAACTGTTGGCCGATTTCCACACCCCCGGCTCTTTATATGCCGAAAATTGCGTTCCGCTTATCGGCTCCGTGCAAGAAAACGGCCACACGTCCGAAGAACTCAAAGGCCTCTACGAAACCCGCAAAATTATGCAACTGCCGCGCTTAAAAGTGTATTGCCACACGGTGCGCGTAGGGGTGGAAGTATCGCACGCGCTGGGCGTTACTTTAAAAGCGCAAGAAAACTTTGATCTCACGCAAGTCAAAAAATTGTGGAACAATTTCCCGAATCTTGTTTACAGTGATAAAATCATCACCCCCAAAGAGGCCGCCGGCCAAGAGGACACTTTTATCTGCCGCTTACGCTTAGATGTGGAAGAGCCCAACATCATCCACTACTTTGTAACGGAAGATAATTTACTCAAAGGCGCGGCCATGAACGGGCGGCAAATTGTAGAATATTTGTTGGAGCATTTTTTCAAATGAAAAAACAGAAACAAATTCGCGTTTTACTAAACGGCGCCCACGGCAAAATGGGCCAAGCCATTGCGCGGCTAATTAACGAAAACCCGCAAAAAAATCTGGTCGTTTCCGCCACGCGCGGCCCCGGGCAGGCGGACGTAACAGCGCCCTTTGATATCGTCGTTGATTTTTCCACCCCGCAAGGCGCGCAAGAGGCGTTTTTAATCGCCAAGAAACACAAAAAACCGTTTTTAACAGGCACCACCAACTTGCCCGAAGTGTTTTTATTTAAACTGCAATCGGAAGAAAAAATACCCGTCTTTTTTGCCCCTAACGTAAGCCTAAGCGTGTATTTTTTTACAGAACTTATCAAACAAGCGTGCCACATGTATAAGGGTTATGCCAAAGCCTTGCACGAAATTCACCACGTGCACAAAAAAGATGCTCCCAGCGGCACCGCCAAGCGCATTGCGGCGGAAATGGACTTACCCGCCGCCCAAGTAACGTATGAACGCATTGGCGAAACCGTCGGCACACACAGTGCCACCTTAACTTCAGATTTGGATGAAATTACGCTCACGCACAAAGCCACTAATCGCGATTTGTTTGCGGCCTCGGTGCTGGACATTGCCGCTTGGCTCGTCAAGCGCGAGGGTGGTTTTTACACCATGAGCGATTTTGCAAAATTTAAATTAAAGGAAAAGAAAAAATGAAAATTCACTTTATCGGTATCGGCGGCGTAGGGATGAGTGCCCTTGCCCAACTTCATGCCATGGGCGGTGACGAAGTCACCGGCTCGGACCGGCTCATCAGCAAAGGCTACACCGACATGGCCTTATGGGACTACCTCAAAAAATTAGACATTAAACTCTACCCGCAAGACGGCAGCGGCATTGACGAAAAAACCGAGCTTGTCATTTTATCTTCCGCCATTGAAGAAGACAACCCCGAACTCGTCAAAGCCCGCCAATTAAACATTCCCATCATGCACCGTAGCGAACTACTGGCCAAACACGTGGCCGAGCACCGCACCATTGCCGTTTCCGGCACCAGCGGCAAAAGCACTACGACCGCCATGGTCTATGATATTTTGGCATTTGCGGGTTTGTCGCCGTCTGTGATTACGGGCGCGGCCATTTTGTCTCTGCAAAAAGAGCAAGGCGTTTTTGGCAACGTCTATAAAGGCAATAGCGACATTTTAGTCATTGAGGCCGACGAGAGCGACGGCTCTATTGTCAAATACCAACCCCACTTGGGCCTGTGCCTGAACTTGCAAAAAGACCACAAAGAAATTGATATTTTACAAGGTTATTTTAAACAGTTTATTTCGCACTGCAAAACCGCTATTATCAACGCGGAAGAAGAAAATCTGCGCGCGTTGGGCGGCGATAAATCGTTCGGCTTATCACTGGGAGACGTGCACCCCACCGATATTAAAGTAGATGGTTTCGGCTCGGACTTTACCATCCAAGGCCAACCGTTCCGCTTGCAAATCCCCGGCGTGCACAACGTGGCTAATGCCACGGCCGCCGTGGCCGCCGCTTTGCACATGGGGGTTGATTTACAAACGTGTGCCCAAGCGCTTAGCAAGTTTACGGGGATTGCGCGCCGGTTCGCCTCTATCGGCAGTTACAACAAAATTGAAGTGGTGGACGATTTTGCCCACAACCCGCACAAACTGGCCGCCACCATTGCCGCGGCGCACTTACGCGGCAAACGCGTCTTAGCGTTCTACCAACCGCACGCGTTCACGTCTATTAAACTGTTATCGCACGAATTTGTGGACAGCTTTGCCAAAAGCATCGGCCCCGACGACCACTTGTGGCTTACCGAGGTTTACTACCCCGGCGGCACGATCCCCGAAGGCATTACGTGCAAAACCGTGTATGACGGACTCAAAAAACGCGGCGTCAATGTAGATTACGAAGCCTGCCGCGAACGCATTTTAGCCCAAATGGCGGCCGCCGCCAAACCGGGGGATATTTTGCTGGTACTCGGCGCGCGCGACCCAACCTTAACGGACTTTGCCCGCAAATTGCTTGCGGGTTTGCGCGTCGCACAAAGTTTATGCAACTGCAGTAAATGTATGCTGGGCAACTGTTGCATGGCCTTTGAAAGCAAATAAAACTTCTTAACGTAAAACAGGGGCCGTTTGGCCCTTGGTTTTAATTATACCACCACTCCATATAACCTTTTTTAGAGGTATTATCAGGGGTTGTTTTGCCTGTTTCATTTTGGCAAACTTTACTGGCCGAATTACTTAAATCTGCTGTTCCTATATAGCACAAACGCTCCCCGCTATTTTCACTATGATTTAAAAAAACTTGATATTTTAAAGATCCAAAAGAATCATTATTTAGCGCACAACTAACTGCAAAAACCGTTTCACGAGGAGACGTCAACCGACACATACCCCAATTAAAAGTACGTGTTACACGTGTAGTTTCTTGTTCATCACTTCCGGCAGGTATATCAATGTCTAAAGAATCAAAAGATAACACATATTTCCCATTTGCCAAATAATAAATTTCTTCCGCTTTTTCCAAAGAGTGGACCATGTCTTTTAAGGTAGCGAATTTTGACTTCAAAACTGCCATTTGATACTGCGGCACGGCCACCGCCGCCAAAATTCCGATAATTAACACAACTACCAACAGCTCCATAAGCGTAAAACCCCGCACACCGTTTTCCTCGCCCCTTGTGGGAGAGGATGCCCAACGGGCAGGTGAGGGGTTGTTTAATACAGCTACAGCCTTGTTATCTTTCATAGTATGTTCTCCTGGTCAGCATATAATATCAAGATAACAAAAAAAAAAAACAAATCAAGCAAAAGTTCGGGCTGATTTTTTACAAACAACGGCAAATAATATGACACCCGCCGTATAAAACTCTAATTGAACTGATTCATAGCCCGTTCCAGGCCGTCTTTGAAGTAACATTCCAGCGCACAAACCGCGCGCTCAAGGGCAGGTTCCAACAACTTTTCGTCTTCGCGGGAAAATTTCCCTAACACATAATCTACTAAATCAAACTTCTCGGGCTTGGGGCCAATGCCTAGCCGCAAGCGGGCAATTTTATCCGTGCCCAACTGCTCAATAATATGTTTCATGCCTTTTTGTCCGCCGGCCGAACCACTGCCGCGCAGGCGCAGTTTGCCTACGTCCAAAGAAACATCATCAAAACACACCAGCACCCGCTCGGGCGCAATTTTATAAAACCGGGCCAGGCTGCTCACAGCCTGACCCGATAAATTCATATACGTATGGGGCTTTAATAAAAACACGTCGTGCCCCGCCACGCATACCTTGCTATACACTCCCAGTTTTTGCCAGGGTTTCCAGCTTGCTCCCCACTTACGGGCGGCCGCATCCACCATCCGGAAACCGGCATTGTGCCGCGTACGCTCGTATTCAGGGCCGGGGTTACCCAGGCCAACCAGGAGGTATTGCATAAACTATTTTTTAGCCGCTTCGGTCCCTTTGGTAAGGTTACCTTCTTCGTCTTTCTTACCTTTGGTGGAAGAGCTTTCCGGCTGGGCAGCTGCATCGGCAGCGGCGGCAGGAGCGGGCGCTTCTTCATCTTTCGGGATAGCCAAGTGCACCACCGGGGCTTGCGCGTCGGTTTTGAGTTCCACGCCTTGCGGCAATTTAATATCGCCGGCCACAATACCTTTGTTGATAGTCATGGGCGTGATATCTACCACAATTTCGTGCGGGATAGCGCTTACCAAGGCGCGTACTTCAATTTCGCGCATAATATGTTCTACGATAGCACCATACTGGGCAATATCGGCAGACGTACCTTCCAAGCGGATCGGCACCACCACGTCCATTTTATCTTTCATGCTTACGCGTTGAAAGTCGGCGTGAATGGGTTTATCGGTTACGGCATGGTATTGTACTTCTTTGACAAGCGCCAATTCTTTGGCACCGTTCAGGTCCACTTCTACTAACGTATTTTTACCGGCTTTAATGATTTTATCCAAATCTTTCATGCTTACGGTTACGCTAACAGGTTCTTTGTGTCCGCCATAGACAACGGCCGGCACATTTTTTTCGGCTCTAATCTTAGAAAGAGCTCCTTTGACGCCAATGCCTTCGCGGGCAGCGGCAGAGATACTTACTTTTTCCATCTTTAATTTCCTCCAAGTATTTTTAAATTAGTTGAACATTCCGCTAATGGATTGTCCGTCATGGTTGCGTTGAATCGCGTCTGCTAAAATATGCGAAACAGACAGCGTTTCCACTTTCGGCCCCAAATCACGCACGGGCAAAGAATCGGTAATAATCAGTTTTTTGATTTCACTGCTATTGATTTTATCCAATGCATTGCGCGAGAGTAGCCCATGGGCACACGCCGCATATACTTCGCGCGCGCCATGTTCTTTAATTTTATTGGCTACGGTGGTAAGTGTTCCCGCCGTATCTACAATATCATCAAAAATAATACACACTTTGTCTTGTACGTCACCAATTACGTTATAGACTACCGCCTCGTTGGGTTTCGGGCGGCGCTTATCAATAATCACCAGCCCCGCATCCATTTTAGCGGCAAATTTGCGGGCGCGTTCCACGCCGCCCACATCCGGCGAGATGACGACTAAATCTTCCCGCTTAAAATCTTGGAAATAGTCCAAAAACACTTTGCGGGCGCGTAAATGGTCCACGGGGATATCAAAAAACCCCTGAATTTGCCCGGCATGCAAATCAATAGCCATAATGCGGTCGGCCCCGGCCTGTGTAATCAAATTGCTGGCCAATTTGGCGGTAATCGGTACCCGCGGGGACGATTTGCGGTCCGCGCGTGCATAGCCAAAGTACGGGATCACGGCCGTAATTTTGCCCGCACTGGCGCGTTTGAACGCGTCAATCATAATGAGTAGTTCCATCAAGTTTTCGTTGACGGGCGGGCATGTGGGCTGAATGATATAGCAATCGTGCGCGCGCACGGATTCCAAAATCTGCACATCAATTTCGCCGTCGGCAAAGCGTTCCACATGCAGTTTGCCGAGTTCCATATTTAAATGTTCGCAAATTTTCTGGGCCAGGGGTAAATTCGCATTGCCGGAAAAAATGCGTAAGTCGCCATTTACGCTTTTAGTCATTTTTTTTCACACCTTTTTTTTCTAAAACAACCTGACGCGAGCGGGCAATCGCCAATCCTTGGGCACTTACTTCCTTGGTAATGGTTGACCCCGCGCCGATTTTTGCATACTCATGCACCGTGACCGGTGCTACAAAATTCACGTTAGACCCTATAAACACATGGTCCTCAATGACCGTAGTGTGTTTGTTTTTGCCATCGTAGTTACAGGTAATCGTTCCGGCGCCTACATTTACCCCCGCGCCCATTTGCGTATCCCCAATGTAACTTAAATGGTTCACTTTGGAACCTTCGCCAATGACGGCTTTTTTAATCTCTGAAAAATTCCCTACTTTGGCCCCTTGTTTGAGGACCGATTTCGGCCGTAAATGCGCATACGGCCCTAATTGGCAGTTTTCTGCCACTTCACTTTCTTCAATATACGTACCCAGTTTAAGGGTCACGTCGTTAGCAATTGTGGAGTTAGTGATATACACACTGCTTTCCAGCGTACAATTCGGGCCAATTTTGGTGTTGCCCAGCAAATAACAGCCCGATGCAATCACCGTGTCCGCGCCGATTTGCACCCCCGCATCAATATAGGTGTCTTGCGGGTTAATCAGCGTAACGCCGTTATCCATGTGAAACTCGTTAATACGCGCGCGCATCATTTGCGCCGCTTGCGCCAGTTGCACACGGCTGTTGACACCCAAGGCCTGTTCATAGTCGTTAGATGTAAACACCATGGCCGGGAGCCCGGCTTGTTTAATAAAGTAAAGCGTATCGGTTAAATAGTATTCGTGTTTAGGTCCTTGCGGGGTTAATTTGGCAAGTGCGGTTTGCAACGCTTGGCTGTTAAACACATACATGCCACTGTTGATTTCACAAATTTTCTTGGTTTGTTCGTCGGCATCGGCATCTTCCACGATTTTTTCAAAATTGTTTTGATTATCGCGTACTACGCGCCCATACCCGGCCGGATTAGGTACTTTTACAGCCAGCACCAGCACCCCGGCTTTGGCATTTTCAAATTGCTGATACATTTGTTCCAACGTATCGGCTTTGAGTAACGGCGTATCGCCGGCCAACACCATGACCGATTCTTGCTTTTGCAAGAACGGCACCGCGGCTTTGACGGCCGAGCCCGAGCCGGCCAGTTCGGTCTGCTCAAAAAATTCCACCGGGGCGGTAATACCCCAAGCGGAAAGGTTGTCTAAAACGGTTTGTTTGACTTGCCCCGCGCCGTGGCCGATAACAATGCCAATAGCGCCCGGGTTTAGTGCCTGGGCGGCTTTTAAAATATGCGCTAATATAGGGTACCCGCAGACCGCGTGGAGCGGTTTGGGGAGGTTGGATTTCATGCGCGTGCCTTTACCGGCCGCGAGTACTAAAACACTTCTATTTTTGGCTACCATTTTGTTTAACTCTTGCCTAAAAATAAGATAAATTGGGTAGATATATTATACAAAACTACTCCTTTTGGTGCAACCCGCCCTAAAACCAACGCAAGAAAGTCATACAAACGAAGAAATCGGAATAATTTAAAAACGCAAGTTTTTCGTACAACATAAGTTCGCGATAATTTCAAACGAATTTGTGCCACAACGCGGCTTGCGCTTGCGTAGCATACTTATGGGTGGCGCCCTTTACGGGCGCAAGTATGTAAGCAAGCGCGTAACAAAGTTGTGGTGCAAATTAGGAAGAAATTATGTAGAATGGAAGAGCAGTAAAAAGAAAATTTAATCCTGTTTTTGGAAGCGTTTTAGAAACGCGGAACTTTCGCAAGAAAGTATCATAGGAGTCCAAAATCAGCTCGTTATCAGGCACAAGATGAAGGAACTTATAATCCCTTTATTTTGTGCCGAGCGTTTATCGTGCAAGCGATAAACCACGGCTGTTTATGTTGGGTCACTCCTATGAGCTCAATAGAAATAGCCGTTTCTCATGCGTATTTTCCAAGAGCAGAAACAAAAGGAGCATACGTATGCAAAAACAAAAATGTAGTTTCTTGTCTCCCCTGCGGGGAAAACGTCGCGTTAGCGACAAAAAGGGGGGCTATAAGGGCTTTACCCTCATTGAGCTCTTAGTCGTGGTGCTCATCATTGGCATTTTAGCCGCCGTGGCCGTGCCGCAATACCAAAAAGCCATAGAAAAAGCACGCGCTACCCAAGCGTTTACAGTAATGAAAGCCATTACACAAGCCCAGGAGGTATTCTTTTTATCCAATGGGGAATATGCTACTAAATTTGATGAATTAGACATCCAACTTCCGCTATCCGGAAATACCAAATGGCATAGCACAGCAAATGCACTTTCAAATGATGATTGGTCTGTACAATTACTCTCACTACCAGATTACAACGGTATCCTTGTAGGACGCATCAGCGGCCCTTATAAGGGGGCCGGGTTTAAGTATTTTTTAAAAAACGAAGGAGAAATAACTCTTCCCAAACAATTGCTATGTTTTGAGGCAGGCGAGACAAATTATAGTATTGCCTTTTCAGCAACTAAAAATTCTTATTGTGAAAAAATATTTCATGGGGTACCTATGTCTAGCGCTCCTGGGCATTTTACACTGCCTTTTAGCTGGTAAAACACACCGCTGGCTGATTTTTCAAAACCGAGGCCAGTTTGTCAGGGAAATAAAATGTTTTGTCGTTTGTGACATCACAGCGTAAAATGTTTAGTTAGCTGATTTGTCAGATTTGAGATAGATTTGCTAAGGGTTAGCAAGAAGTTCTAATTGCTCTTTGCGTTTAGCCGTTTTTGTATCGTGAGGCGCGGCAAAAAAGTGCAGGCAATGTACTCA
>JBGUOO010000030.1:0-20833 GCA_045129775.1 Elusimicrobiaceae bacterium | reverse complement strand
TCTTTTTTTGCTTGGCATAGTTACTATGCCTGCGCAAAACAAAGTGCGTACTAACCGCAAAAGTCCAGCGGCGCAAAGGCAAAGAGAACTCCTTGCTAACCCTAAGTTGAGCGTGGCGTACGTCTGCCGGACCGCCCGCTAGGGCGGCAAGTACGCAAGCGAAAGTCGGTGCGAAATGGGAAGATTTTGGCAAATTGTTGGTCAAAAAAAGCCCGCCGAATGGCGGGCGAAAGGTGCATCACCGGGTAGTTGTTATAATCCTATAAATACATCTCTAGTTTGTCTAACTGTTTCCCCGCATCACTATATACCGTCAACGTCAGTTTCCGGTCCACAATTTTCCCCACCGCAAAATGCGGCGTAGAAACAAACCGGGCCGTGTATTTTTCATTATTGGCACGTTTGCCGGGTAGCTCGGCCGACGTACCCACTGTCACGTACGTCACGCCGCGCGGGTGCGTTTCTTCGGCGCGCAGGGGGAAGGTGCGCTCGTAATTCGGGTCGCCACCTTGCAATACTAAATTCACGCGGTAATCTTCAAAAATTTTGACCCACGCATCATACACTTCCTGGCTGGCACCGCCTAAGCCTGTGGAATAAGCCGGCGCGTTCATCACTATAATTTTCCACTTGCCACTGGCTTGTGAAAGCGTGGTTTTAAGCCACTGGGTTTGTTGGGAATCGGGCCCCATTTCAGGCGCCCACACGGCCCCCTCCACGATATTGGTATCCAGGAAAATAAAACGCGCGTTAGCCGTATCTACATAATAATATTTGGGGGTGGCGTTACTCCAGGGCATATCGTGGTAGCGCGTATAGTTGGTACGCAGGAAATCTTTGCTTTCGCGGTCTTTTTTATCGGGGCCGTACTCGTTGGGCCCCAGGGCCACTAACAGCGGGCTGTTTTTAAAAATTTCCGCAAAGGGTTTAAACAGTTCCTCGTCGGCATCTTCGTTAAGGCCGCTGTGGGTTAAGTTACCCGTATGCAATACAAAATCGGCATTCTCGTTAGCCATTTGCCCGGCAATGCGCGCGCGGGCTTGAGCTTGTATATTATCTTCCACGTCATCCACCGGGTCGCTGGCGGTACTGCCTAACACTAAAAATTTGACTACCTTGCGCTCCGGCGAGAATAACGTGCGAAATGTGCCGGTTACAGGCTCTTGCACGCCGTCACGCGCGGCGTTGCTAACGTATAAGCGGTAGCAATAATCCTGATTGGGCACCAAGCCGTAAAGCACGGCCTTGTGGTTATAAGCCTGCGGGGTAAGCGTCATAATTTGGTTGCAATGCGGCACGGGGCCGTACTCCAACCACGACGGCGTAGCCGCGCTGGTCTGCCAACGCAAGGTCATAGCCGTAGGGGTGGGGTTTTCCAAATACGGGCCGCGGATAATCTGCGCGCCGTAAGCATTTGTAAGAGCGGTTAAAAAAAGTAAAAATAATAATTTCTTCACGCTTCTATTTTAGCAAAATAAAACCTACCATAAACACTTCAAATTTTGTTAAATAACTTATATGAGAAAAATTTTATGCTTAGCCGTACTGCTGGGCTTAGCCCAGAGCGTTGTATGCGCCGGTGAAATTACCGGTATAGCCGAATATAGCGGCTCGAACAAATTCAACCAAGTAAAAGCCAGCGCGCTGTGGCAGTTTGGGCTGAATTGGTCTGTAGGGGTGCAAGGTAAATTTGCCGACGAGAAAGCCTTCAAAGACCCCATTTACGCTATTAAAATGCCGTTGGCGTTTGAGAGCGATTTATTTTCTATCAATTTAAAACCGTTTTATTATTTTGAGAACAAAAGCGATTCTAAAAAATATAACGCATTTGGTATTTCAGGCCGGTTGGTGATGATGCTGGAAGACGATTCCTTAAACGAACTCTATTCCCATGCGTTTATCGGGGCGGCGTTTGCCCGCCAACAAGGCACCCTGTCGTTTGATAACGGCCGCGTGAGCGACCAGTATTACTCCCAAGCCGCTTATACGCTGGGGTTACACAAAAATTTCTACCGTGCGTTTAGTTTTGAGGCCATCGGCACCGCATTCCAATACCCCGACGGAATTACCGGCGTAAGCGGAATGCGCGGTATTTTGGACCAGCAAGACTTAGTATCCCTACAAAGCTTGGATATTGTGCACGAACTGCCCAAATATACCTTAGCCGGGCGCATGACCCGCTTATGGGCAGACAGCCATGCCACTTTGTACGCCAGCTACCGCTTTGGCGAATTTTACACGGCCGACCCGGAACACTCCATCATCTTAGGGAACACGTTTACCATGACCCAATGGGCCTTGTGTGATTTGGCCTATAACCATATCCGCACCGTGCACAATAAAAACAAACGCGATATTTTTTACGTTCAGTTGCGCTTTGTATTTTAAGAGGACTTATGACGGAAAACGAAAAACTCTCTGCCAAGGCACTCACGCTGATTTCGCATAAACTGCGTACCCCGCTTTCTATTATTAACGGGTACTCCGAGGCGATTTTGTCCCAGGCGGGGAAAGAAGAGTTTTCCCCTTTTACCACGAAGGCATTGGGTGAAATTCACAAACAGGGTAGCCGCATGTCACTATTGGTGGATAAACTAATGGCGTTTAACCAAGTCATTACGGCAGACGAAAAAACCTTGGAAAAACAACCCGTCAATATCAAAAACCTCGTGAAAGCCTGTGCCGAGCAAACCATCGCCCGCGAAGGCACCGAAAAAGGCATCCCCGCCGCCCAAACCGGCGGCGTAAAACGCGGCACATTTATTGAAATTGATTGTTCCAGCACGCTGACACTCAACGCCAATGAAGAAATGCTCAAACTCTGCGTGTGCGAACTGCTTTCCAACGCTATTAAATTTAATAATAAACTGGAAAAAATTATTAAAGTGCAAGGCACCAACCACGGCGACAGTATTTCTATTTCCGTGCGCGATTACGGCGTGGGAATCCGCCCGCAGGACGTGTCTAAAATCTTTGAGCCGTTCTACCAGGTGGACGATTATTTCACCGGGCAAGTGAGCGGCTGGGGCTTAGGCTTGCCCATGGTCCAGCGCGTGCTAGATTTGCACCGGGGGTCTATTAGTGTAGTGTCCGACCGGGGGCTGGGCTCTATCTTTACGCTCTCATTTCCGTTATGAACGCTGAACAATTACTAGAAACTCTTTCCATACGGTCCGATGCGTTGCGTACTTGGTTACAGCAACAGGCACCCGCGTTGCGTGATTTTAGCCGCCGCTTGTTGCAAATTGTCCAACAACTGCGCAAAAATATAGAAGTGCGCGATACTTCCTTTGCGGACGATTTTAATACTTACGTCAAAACCCTGCGCGAAACGCTGGATAAAACCGAGCCCGCCTGGACGGAACTGCGCGCCCAAGTCCGCCAAACGCCCGATAAAAATTGGACCGGGGATTTAGCCCTGGCCGCCAAGGGCCTTAACAGCCGCGCTAAAGCGTTGTCGGGCGCGTGTGATGAATTTTCAACTGAGTACGACATCTTCGTTAAACAGTACAAAAACTTTACGGCCGCTAAGTTAAATGTGTGGTTGCTAACTTCGTGCCAAACGGATATCAACAACCTCAGCGGCAAAGTAGTGTTTTTGGCGCGGGAAATTGCCCGCAAAACCGAACAAAACCGGGAGCCCAGCCATGAGAGATAAACCGCTATACTATTATTCCAAAGCCAGTGCTATTTGTTTAACGATTATTGCCGCCGGTATTGTAACGGCGTTTTTGGTCTATACCAAGGCCCTGCTTATTCCCCTGGTTATTTCTATTTTCCTCTATACCATTTTGGCACAAATGACCTTGTGGCTACGCCACAAATTGGCCTGCCCCAAGTGGCTGGCGCTGACTATTGCCATTTTGCTGTTTGTGGCGTTTTTTGCGGCGGTGGTGTCTTTTACCGTTAATTCCATCGGCGATTTTTTGAAAGGGGCCGACCTTTACCGCCAAAACCTGATTGCTACCGTGTCGGACTTATTAAACCGCTTGCAAGCGCACGGCATCCACATTGACAAAAATTTAATTGAAGGATATTTGCACGATTTGCCCGTATTTAACTGGGTACGCAATTTGGGCGGGCGGCTGTTTAGCATTTTCTCCAACTTTACGATTATTTTACTGTTTATGATTTTCTTTTTATTCGGCAGTAAAAAAACCCCGCCGATTACCAACCCCGCTATTAAAGAAATGCTGGCCACGGTTTCGGTATATTTGTCGGTTAAGTTGATGGCTTCTTTAATTACCGGCGTATTAGTGGCCACGGTACTTTTTATATTCCAAGTAAAACTGGCCCTTGTGTTTGCGCTCTTGGCGTTTTTACTCAATTTTATCCCCAGTGTGGGGTCTATGATGGCCGTATTACTGCCTGTGCCGGTGGTATTTTTGCAATACGGCGCGGGGCCCAATTTTTGGGTGGTAATCGGGTCACTAAGCACGATTGAATTTGTAATAGGCAACTTGGTGGAGCCGCGCTTTTTGGGCGAAGATATGGACTTGCACCCCGCCGCCGTGATTGGCTCGCTCATTTTTTGGACATTGGTATGGGGCGCGCCGGGGGCGTTTTTGTCCGTGCCGCTAACGGGGTCTATTAAAATTGTACTGGCCAAAATTAAGCACACCCGTGTGGTGGCCGAATTTTTGGCCGGGCGCTTGCCGCATTAAACCAATTTATTGTAATATAAGAACATTAGGAGGATTTTGTAACGTAGCATTACAATTTTAACCTGTTTTTGAAGCCGTATTTGGATACGGTGTGCACGAAAAAATCGTGCTCGAAGGAGTCAAAAACAGCCGATTTGAAGGCACAAAATAGTGGACCCTGCAAACCCATTGTTTTGTGCCGAGTGTTTGCCGTTCGCAAGGACGGCAAGCCACGGCTGTTATATAAGTCCACTCCTTCGAGGATTTGTATAATAGCCGCTTTTGTTTATACAAATCCCGGCCTATAGGAGAAAAAAATGAACACAATAAGTACCCGGCGGGGTTTTACGCTCATTGAGTTGTTGGTCGTTGTCTTAATTATCGGCATCTTAGCCGCGGTAGCCGTGCCGCAATACCAAAAAGCCGTGGAAAAATCCCGCGCTACCCAAGCGCTTACGCTCTTAAAATCATTAGTGCAAGCACAAAAATCCTACTATTTAGCCAACGGCCAATATGCTACCGCATTTAACCAATTAGACGTGGATATGCCCGGTTGGACAGAAAATGAAAAATGGGGAAACACAAATGACATAACGGACACTCGCTCTAATGGGGAATGGTCTTTGCAATTATTTAATGATGATACGTTAGGAAATGCTATATACGTAGGCCGTATTTCGGGTAAATATAAGGGGATAGGGTTTATATATTGGTTTACCAGAGCAGGGACGGATTTTTCATTAAACGAAATTGTGTGTTATGAACGAACAGACAATGGTAAAACTTTTGATGGAGCAGACGGGGATTATTGCCAAAAAATTTTAGGGGGCACTAAGTATAAAAATCAAGCAAGACATTACACCTTGCCTTATTAACATTCAAACAGCCCCCCTTGCTTAAGGGCGGGCTGTGTTTTTATCAAATACTATTCTTATTTCTTATTGGCTTGTTCGGCGCGGACTTTTTCAAACAAGTTCTCGGCCGTGGCACGCTGTAAGAAGGCTTCCCATTCGCTGGGCGTCAATTCAAAATCGTCCATGACGATATAGGAAATTTCTTTCGCGGCGTTTTTGGTATCTTTCTTTTTGGCGATATATTCGTTTTCCAGCTCTACATAGCGCGAGGCAATCGCATAATCGGCCTGTTCTTGGGTGTAAGCCGCTTTTTCAGCCGCTTGGGCGGTTTTTTCGGCCTCTTGCACGGAATTGGTGTCCGTTATGGCCGGGGTAGCGGGTTGTCCCTCGGCCGGGGCGGGTTGCTCTTGCACAGGCGCCGCGTCTTGGGCCGGCTGTTCCTCGGCCGGGGTGGTTTTAGCGGGTTTTTCCTCCGCTTTTACCGGCTGATCGCCCGCGGGGGTTAACAATTCGCTATGGTCTTGGTCTTTAGGGATAAATGTGGGAACGCTTTCCATGGAATTGACCACTTTGCCGCTCATCAAATTGGAGCAAGCAGACGGATTGACAATAAAATAGATGCTTAAAATGATACAAATTAAAATAAGTGCTTTGATTAAGATTTTGATCATATAGATTCCTCCAACTATAGCTTACAAAATTTTATAAAGAACAACAAATCCGCAGATGATTGCTTTTTACATGGACCAACAATTTGCCAAAATTAGCACACAGGGTACTGAAAATTTTTCCCGGTGCTTGGGGAAGATACGCACGCTACTGAATTTTACCGTGTTGGTTGTGCTTGCTGTTGCTGAAATTGTTGCCATTTTTGTTGCATTTGTTGCGGGTTACCTTGCAACTGCCGCACACTCTGCTGAAACTGCGGGTTAGAAAAAATTTCGTTAATTTTGGCGGCAAAGTCTTTATTGTTTAAGTGTTTCTGCACTACCTGCATAATCTGCGGGTTTTGCTGGACAAACTGCGCCAAATTTTGGGAGCTTAAATCAGCCAAGTTTTGCATAGTGCCTTGGGTGGCGGTTTGTAAATCTTGATTAAACTGCGCAACGGCCGGATCGGTTTTGAAATCTTCTACAATAGAGGCAAGCGTGTCTTGGGCTTGTTTGTCTTTTTGAGGCTCGGTAAGCGGCTCATCTTCCAAATAAATTTCGGACATCACACGTTGATATTTTACCGGAGCTTGCACCGGCTGCGCCTGTGGGGCCGCCATAGAAACGGGCACGTGCTGAAAAGAAAACGGCTCGCCGTCCACCAGAGCCGCGGCGTTTTGTGCTTCTATGTGCTGTTCCCATTTTTCATACAGGCGGGCCGCGCCCATATATAAGAGCGCGGCCACCATCAGCCCAATTAAAGCGTAACTGGTTTTAGACATAATTATTTAACTTCAAGCACTTCAATATCAAACACCAATACCGAGTTGGGCGGAATCGGCCCTACCGGGCGGTTGCCGTACGCGGTATCGGCGGGGCAAACAACCTTGCCGCGCGAGCCGGGTTTCATTTGTTGCAAGGCTTTGGTCCAACACGGTACTACGTCCGTAAGGCGGGTGGTAAAAGCTTGGCCGCGCTCGCGCGAGCTGTCAAACTGGGTACCGTCAATTAACGTGCCCGTGTAGTGCACAGTGGCAGAGCCGTCGGCCTTGGGGGCTTTGCCGTGGCCGGGTTTGGAAAGTTTAAGCATGGCGCCGTTATCCAACACTTTGACGCCTTTTTCTTTTTTGAAGTTTTCCAGGTATTCCTGTTGGGCGGTTTCGCGGCGTTGGGAAATCAGGCGCGCATCCTCTTGGTATTTTTGGATGATTTGCGGTTTGTAGCTTTCCACGTTTGTTTGGGAAGTTTTGTTAAGCAAGCTGTCGCGCATGCCTTGGGAAACGGCTTTGTAGTCATCCTCGTTATCCAGCACGAGTTGTTTTTTAAGGTTATCCCCTAACAAAAACCCAAGTGAATAGAGCATTTTGTTACGTTCGGCCGAATCGGCCGCGTTGGGGGTAGCCTCCTGTGCCCCTACAAACAACGGCGAAAGTAACAGTAATAAAACAGCGATTTTTTTCATAAGTTTCTCCTATTTTGTTTTTAAATAATTTTCCAGCCGAGTAACAATTTGCTCGGCGGCTTGTTCACCCACAGCCTGCATACTGCGGCGCAACGAATCGGTCAAGCGCGACGTACCCGCCCGCTCATGCACGTTAAAGCGGGAAAACGTCATTTGTTTGGCACTGTCTATCAAGCTGATAGCCGCCCCACTGGAACACCAAATCAGACCATCCACTTTTTTAGAGCTGTAGTTATCCACTTCCGTTTCTATTTTCACGGAAAGCACTTGATTGGGGTCCGCCCCGTCAACTACACCCAGCCCCATTTTGTTAAGCGCATCCACCACATACGTCACCAGCACACTGCTTTCTACTCCTTCCACTTCTACCCCCACCAATACGGCGGCCATTTTTTCTTTGAATACCGTTTTATACGGGGCAAAAGTTTCGGGCATATAGACGTGGCGGTCAGCTTGCAAAAATTGGTACGTATCATTTAAAGCCAGGCGCCGCTCAACAAGCGGTTGCATTTTGTACGCTACTTTTAAATCTGCCAGCGGATCGGCCGGGGTGGCAAACTGTTGCGCAAGCCCGTTTAATTGTGCATCGGCCCGGTTTAACAACGGGGTTAAAACGGCGGTGGCTTTTTCGCGCGGTAAAACGGACAAAGCAAAGTAATGCTTGGCGGAAGATTCTTTATCGCGCCAGACTTTTTCCACCTTGGCGTTGGCCATTAAATCGGGCACTACGTCTTGCCCGGCTTGCGGGGTATGTTGCAAAATCTCTTGTTGCATGCGCGCTGTGGCGGCCGCAGCGGCTTCTTTTTTGGTGGAAGCGTCGCCCGCTACCACATAGTATTGGGCGGCGTCATACTTACTCATTTGGTAGCTGACGGTATTTTTATTAAGTCCGCCACATGCCGCTAACAAAACGGCTCCCAGCATTAGTGTCAGTTGTTTCATAATCACCTCTTAATGTGCCGTGCGGTGGTGCAAGAAAATACGCCCCCCTTTGGGCACGTTTACATCTTCAAAAATATGTTCCCCTATGATATTACCATTTTTATCGGTCAGTAACAGCTTAATATCTTGCGTGCCGGGGGTTAAAAAAGCACGCGTCATGTAAATTTCGGCAGGGAGGGTAAACCATTGGCGGGTGTCGGCCTTTTCCACGGCGGCACCAAATAAGTCCACCGCCATTTCGGCCAACCAGCCGACCGAGCCGTAACTTTTGCTATCATGCCCGGACCCATCTACTGCGTGCCGCGCTTGCACTGCGGCTACCCGGCGCAGTATTGCCCGCGTAGCTAAGCGGAACCAAATACCCGGCAATTTTTCCTGTAAATCTTCTTGTGCCAACACGGCAATATCCGTCATTTTTTGCATGGGGAAACGCTGCCCGCCCGCCTGAACAATAGACCCCGCTACCACGTACGTTTGCGGCTCTAACACCGGGTACGATAACGTAACGGCCGAGCCGGTAACCCCGGCACGTATGGCGTTTTGCACTTCCGGCGAGACGGCCCCCCCGTCTTCCACGGGTGAATCAGCCAGTACAATCAAGCGGTGCCAGGCTACTTGCATGGTTTGGTTTTTTTTAAGCGGCACTTGCCCGGCATAATGCAAAACAATAACCTCGCCGTAATCTTTCCAGTTTTGCGGTACAACAAATTGCGGGACCGCCCAGCCGCGCTTTTGATAAGCGTTCAGCGCATTCGTACGCGAGATACGCGCATCGGACAATTCGCCGGATAATTCAAACACCAGGCTGGCCATGTACTGCACAAAGGGGTCGTCGTTATAGCCGTTTTTTTTGTCGCCGCGCAGGTGGTCTAAAAAGAAGGCCGCCTTGCGCGCTTCCACCGCGGCACCGGTCCGGTCGTTTTGTTGCAAAAAATTCATAGCGCGGTAGAAAAAAGTAAGGGCAGTTTCATAATAAGCGGCGTAATAAGGGGTGGTTAAATCGTTAATCACTAAACGCCCGGCCGAAGCCGTGGCACTTTTGGTGTAAGAATCGGTAATTTGCTGTTGGGCCTGGGCAAACAGAGCATCACTGGCGGCCGGCTGTTGCGCGTCGTGCAGTAAGGCCCCGCGGTCCAGTTCGTAGAGTAACACGTCGCGCGTACCGTAATTGTTTTTGGCTTTCGCTTGCACTGTATCGGCCGCTTGTTCAAACTTGCCTTGTGCGGCCAGTTTGTTTACTTCATATTTATAACGCAAAGAAGGCGCCCCGCAAGCGGAGCACAACCACACTGCACCTATTGCTAAAAGCGCCTTCTTCATGAGTTTTAGAACGAAACTTTACTGCGTTTTACGTATTTTTTAATTTGTTTTTGACCGTTCCACACAATTTGGTTCGTTTCAATGTTAATGAGTTTTAAGTTGGCCTGATAGAACACCACGGCTTTACTGCCGGCTTGGTCGGCCACGCTGTTAAGCACGCCGCTGAGCATAAAGTCCGCACCAACTTCGCGCCCAAAGGCTTTGCGGGTTTCTTCGCTGGCAAATTCGTCTTGTTCCAAGCGTTCGTTGCGTACTTCGCCACGTTCGTTTTTGGAAGCCACAAACTCCACTTTGCCCGAGTTAATAAGCGCACGTTGCATTTCTTCCACAAACACGTCTGTATTGATGTGTTCCATGGTTTTATTTTCCACCGTGCCCACAATCACCACCGGTTCTTTGCCTTTGCGGGCCAAAAACTTGGTGTACCAACCGCTGTTTAAGCAATCGGTAATCATCTCTTGGGCAACCATTTGCGCGTCGGTATCGTTCCAACCGCCGCTGACGTCTTTGACGAGGTTGGTTTCCACGCGTTTGACTTTGGTTCCGCATGCAAATACAAGCGGCAAAGCCAGTAAAGCAATAAGTAGTTTCTTCATGGTTTTCTCCTTATGTAAACAGTACTTTATTGTAACAAATTAAGTCTCTTTTTTATTGCATACGGGCACATAAATCTTGCCCGGCCCAATCATCCTGGGGGTGTCGGCAAACTACGCTACCTTGCGCGATATCAATTTCCACCCATACAGGTAATTGTTTATGGGCGGCGCGAATGAGCGAATCCCCTTCTAACTGGAAAGTATAGTCGTGGCAATCCAAGTGCGGGCCCTGGCCGTTTGTAACCATCGGGCACGGTAACGAAACATCCAAATGCTGAAAGTAGGGTGTATAAGTGCCGTGTTGTTGCTTGTAGGACCCCTCGGCAAAGGCAAGCGCGCGGCCCAGCTCGGCCGCTTGGTTTAAGCGTTTGCCGTTGCGGTGTTTGGCGTATTGTGGCCAAGAGAGCGCAAAACAAAACGCAAAACCGATAAAAATGGCCAGAATCGTCCGGTAAATAGATCCGTTTTTAGAATGAAGCATACATTTCTCCTTATAAGAATATAGAAAGTAACACAAAATAAACACCCATTAAGGTTAGGCCTGTCGGCACGGCAATACGGGCCCACTCGCGGCTTTTAATGCCCAGTTTTTCAGCCGCCACAATGTTGGGCAAATTCCCCTGCACCAGCATACTGCCAAAGGCGGCCAGGCCAATCACCATATAAATAAGGTCCGTATGGGAAATGGTGGGCACAATTTCAATAGCGGCCAGGGTGGCATTATCAATAATGACCGATACCGCATTAGCCAAAAACAATATCTTACCGCCCAAATGCGTAATGGTACTTTGCGCCAAAGGACGCAGGCCGGCGCTAATCAGCGTAAGCGCGGCCACAAACATATAAATGTGCAGGGTGCGGCGTAAAATAGAGGAGTAATTTTCTTTATCTTCGCGGATGTGCATTTGCAAGGTGGTGCCGGCGTGACGGGCGGCATATCCGGCCGCAACCGCAAGCCCGCAAACAGCCGGGGCTATCCAACCGAAGAAGTTACGCAGTAAAAAGAAAAAATCGGCGTGATGCGGCGGCCCGGCCAGCGCGCTGTTAATAACCAGCCCCATGGGCTCAGCCAAGGGAGTAAGCACCGCCCCTAAACCAATGGCATAGCAGGCAAATACGGTGATTTTGACGGTGGTGTTGTGTTCCAAATGAACCACTTGTAACACTTCGGCCAGCACTAGGGCGGCCACCGTTACGCTCACGAGCGAGGAAGCCATCCCCAGTAAAAAAACGAGTAACGCAAAGCTGTAGCGCGGCTCGAGCGTGCGGAAAAAGGCAAACAATACCCGGAAAATATAGCGCGAATAATTATTGAAAATAACGCTGACTACCAACACAATAAACGACACATACACCGGGGAAGAAAGCGTTTTACGCACCAACTCACTACTCCAACCGCCGCTTACCGTAACTGCCGCGGCGCCCACCGTGAGCAAAAAAAGCTCCAGGTGGCTTTCTGCCCAGCGCGAGGTTAGCGGCACCACCAGCAAATGCAGTGCCACAATACCCAACAAAATGTTTATCCATAACGGCGTTTGGGTAACTACGGTTTCCATAGTTACATTTTAGCAAAATAAGTGCGTTGAGCCCAACAACCGTTTTTTAGTACAATAACTGGGTAAGACGTTTGAACTTATAAGGAGAAAAAAATGAAAAAAGTATTATTTGCCGTATTTGCTGTGGCCATTACTTTGTCTTGGCCGACCAGCGTTAGCGCCGCCGAAAACTGCGGTTGCGCCGCCGCGGACGTGACCTGCATTAACAACTGCACGCTGTCCAAAATAAATGCGTTCAAACAAAACGTACAAGCTAAACGCGGTAACGACAAAGCCGCCAAAGCCCAAGCTAAAGCCGATGCCAAAGCCGCTAAAGAACAAGCCAAGGCCGATGCCAAAGCTAAAAAAGAAGCGTTGAAACAAGACGCCGCCGCTAAAAAAGCCCAAATGAAAGAACAGGCTGAAGCGAAAAAAGAAGCTTTGAAAGAAACCAAAACGGCTGTAAAAAACGAAACGGCCGCCGAAAAACAAGCCGCTAAAGCCAAAGCTGCCGAGGCCAAAGCTTCTGCCAAACAAGCCAAGGCCGATGCCAAAGCCCAAGCCAAAGCCGCTAAAGAAGAAGTAAAAGCGCAAAAAGCCGAAGCAAAACAAGCCGCCAAAGACGCCAAAGCCGCTTTGAAAGCTGAAAAACAAGCCTGGAAAGACTTAGCCAAATAAGCTGTAATTTACATGTAGCTGAAAACCCCCGCCAATAAGCGGGGGTTTTTAGTTAATTCAGTGTATAAGAAAAATAACCTGCTATGCCTCCACTAGGAGTTAATATATTGGTAGAAAGCGGGTCTGAGCCATCACTCATGGACTTACATATTTTTTTATATTTTTCCTCTTTGGCTTGGCAAACCATAATTTTCTTTGGAGTTCCATCCGTCCCTGCATATCCCCGACCATACACTAAATGATTGTCATTATCTCCACATTTTATACTACCACCTATACCAGCGGATTTATTAGGAATAGCCATGCAACAATATAATTGATCGTTTTTTCTACAAACAGCATAAGAAGTATTATTTTGCGTACTCATATCGGCGGGCAAATTTATAGACAGTTCTTCAAACGAAGTCGGCCATGTGCCATTAGCTAGGTAAAAAGCTTCAACCGAAGTAGCCAACGCACTTGCTAGCGTACGATACTTAGAAAAGCGGCTTTTCTCAACCGCCTGAGTATATTGTGGCAATGCCACCGCCGCCAATATACCAATGATTAACACCACCACCAATAATTCAATAAGCGTAAAACCTTTTCTTGCACAAAAACCACCTTTAAAACAACTTTCTTTCATACTGCGTACCTCTCTATTTATATAAGTTTATCTTTCGCAATACCTCAAATCTACCAAAAAAAAAAAACAAATCAAGGCCTTTTAAAATAAACAGCAAAAAAACATGCTGAAATAAATTCAGCATGTTCACCTAAAAATAACGGAGGGGAAATGATTATTTAGCAGTTCGTTCCAAATAAAGCTGGGCCGCCTGGGTAAGACGTTGGAAAAACGGTATCTTCCCGTAGTATCGGTCATCCAAAGAAACCAGCCCGTCAAACTCGGCCGATTTTAGCTGGCGGGCGTAAGATTCCGTTTCGGTATAAGAAGTCAGGGCAATTAAACCGCCTTGGTAGCCTTGCCTGCGTAGTTCGTTCGCGATATAATAGCCGTTGTTGTCGCCTAATTGAATGTCGGTAAAAATAACGTCGGGCTGTACCCCGGCATACTTCATCCAAAACAAAAATTGCGTGCCGTCTCCCTGCAAATGCAAGGTGGCCCCGGGGAATAACACCCCTATATGGGCCAAGTGCTCAAAGTGTTCCAAAAGGGAATGGTCGTCGTTTAGAATAACAATGTGTTTCCCGTCTAAAGAGATAGAAGGGTCCGGCAGGTGTGTCCCCTCGGGGGCGTACAACAAAAATTCCTGCAAATTAAAAGGGGCAATTTTAGGTTGCACATTCAAACGCAACGCCGGCACTAAACACGGGTCCACCAATGCAATGGCTTGCTCCACATACTCTAACGCATAGGCCAGGGCAGGGTCCTGCTCGGTCGTGAGGTAAAAAGCCAATAACTGCCCATGCAACGGCAACATTTTATTTAGCCACTGGCGGATTTCTTCGGCTGATAATACCCGCCGTTCCAACGGGATAGACTGGTAAAATAAAAAGGGGGTCGATTCTTCTTTAAACGCTTGAAAATCTGTCAAAATTTTTTGATAATCGGCCAGCCATTGTTTGCGCTGGGAAGTAGTCAGCACGATTTGGCTGTTAAGCAGGGGAATATTTGGCTCGGGCAACGGTTTTAGAAAAAGTTTGGAAAGATGATACGTACGCGGCAGAACTAACTGGGTCACGCGGCGTGTGAGCGAATTTTCCAACCGGTTGGAAAGCGCCTTTACCGCTTGAAACCCTTTATGGGACTGCGCCCCTAACGCAAGCGGCAAACACATAAAAAATAGGCAAAGATACTTCTTCATAAATATAGTGTAACAGTTAATAAATTGCACGCACAAGGGCCGTAAGGCTCATATCAAAGGGGCCAAAAGACCTATCTAACCCTTTAAACAACTGGCGCGGGGAAAGTTTTACGCGTATGCTTAAAATATGAAAACATTTAAAAAAGGCACGCTCATTACCGTGCACGACAAAATGCAAACCGGGTATTCATATATATTGGCCGAAAACCCCGGTCAAAATTTTGCGCCCGATTTTACGCCCCAGCTTACCCCCGCGCAAATGCTGGCGCGCGGCGTGTTTGAGGGGCATTATTTGACCGATTGCCGGGGCGAATTTCCGGCGGCGTGGTTTAAACGGGCGAAGTTAAGCCCCGGCAGGCCCGACGTAAGCTTAAACGAGTTTGGCATCAAATCGCGCCAGCCGCTTTCGCTGTGGCGGCGCAACGGGTGGATTTTGGGGCCGGACGTACGCGGCTGGTTTCAGTGGTATTGCCGCTACTATTTAGGGCGGCGGTTGCCGGAAATTGATAAAATCCAAATCGCGCGCTGGCGCAGTTTTTACCGCCATAAAGCGCAAATTTTAAAGAACTGCCCGCCCGGGCACGTGGAGTGCCGCCCACGGCAAAGGCAGGCTTTGTTACAGTGGGCGTATGAGCCGGATGTTTAAATTAACTTAGTTTGTATTTACTGATTATTTTTGATTAAGTAAAATTGAATTGAGATTTAGAATGATGTATACCATGTTAATAGCGATATGCAATCCAAGAGTTAACCTCTCCTCCCGTTGAGTAGGTATTCCTGCCAGTTTCGCCACGGCAAATTTGTGTTCCTATATCATTTATATCATTTGTGTATATTTTGCAATATCGTTCCGTCCAGGTGTTAGAGTGATTTAGCCAAATTTGATAAGCTAAATATGCGGAACCATTTTTGTATAACTGACACTCAATTGCTGCAGCGTTTACAGGGAGTGTACATCTGCCCCAAGGAAAAACACAAGAGTTAGTGCTACTGGAACACCCGGATACATCAACGTCTAAGATGTTACCATCATTTGTATAAGTGCCTGTTTTTAAATAATAAAGCTCTTCTGCAGTAGCTAAATTGTTTGCTATCACTTTTGCTTGTGTAAAGCGACTTTTTAAAACTGCTTTTTGATATTGCGGCAACGCCACGGCGGCCAAAATGCCAATAATTAAAACAACTACCAATAACTCAATGAGCGTAAACCCGCGCGCCGTTGTCCAATTAGCTGTCATCCCCGAGGCCTGTAATCGGGGATCTTCGACGTACTTGCCGTTATTACACAAGCAATTTCCCTTTTTTACATAACTGCTTAGTACGCGGAAGATTCCCAATAGAAACACTTGGGAATGACACTTTTTTATAAACGCCGCTTTTAAGCAAAAACAGCCTTGTATTGCATTTTTATTCATTAGGTATATCCCCCCGTTTATATAGGTGCTACCCTTAAAATCTACCAAAAAAAAAAAACAAATCAAGGCTTTTAAAACAAATAGACAAAAAAAGCAAAAAATACTCCCGGGTAAAACCGGGGGATATAGGATTGCAAAAAACTCCGACGGGATTACCGTCGGAGTAAAGATAGCTGGGGTGGATGACGAGATTTGAACCCGCGACCTCCGGTTCCACAGACCGGCGCTCTAACCAGCTGAGCTACATCCACCATAAAATCGGTTGAAGTGGTTTACACGCGGCTATCTTATTTTTCTATTTTAGCAAATTTGCTTTTTGCGCGCAAATAACCACCCACACAAACAAATTCCCCCGCGTGTAAAACGCAGGGGAACTGATATGTAAACTGTGTGGATACCCGCTTATTCCCCTTCGGGGTGGGTAATGCTTCGCTTCATAGACGGCCATATATACCACATATAGCACCCCAGCAAAAACGCCGCCAAGGCCACCAGCACACATAACACAGGTAGCAACGTAATAAAGTTTTGCGTTACCTGGATGACAAACTTTTCCGGCACGACGGAAATTAAGTACCAATCGTTAATGTTAAGCGGTTGATAACTGACATACAACACGCCGCGCTGTTTAGACTTATATTTTACCACGCCGCTTTTGCGGTCTTTAAAATCGGAAAGTACCTGGTGGCGCAGTTGGTGGTCCGGGTCGTCGGGCATATCAAAAATGTTATACAGCCCGCTCACAGCGTTTTTGTGGAAAGATTCCACCACTTTGTCCCCGTCGGCCTCTACCAATAAAGAGTACCCGTTCCCGTTAAAGGACTGCATATCCAGCGTCTTGGCAAATTCGGCCGTGTGATGCGTACCGGCCAACACGCCAATCACTTTTTCGCGGTACCATATCGGCACCATTTCCACCAAAATAGGCGTGCCGTCCACAATATCCGATACACGGGTAGAAATACCGGCAACCCCTTTCATCGCACGCTGGAAATTTTCCCCGTTGGACAGGTCCAACGTTTGCCCGCTGTCTAATTGGGCAATCCCGTTGGGGCGAATAAATTCCATATTTTTAAAATGGTTTTGTTGGCGCTCTACTTGCAATAGTTCCAACAGTTCTTCCTCATTGGCATCCGGCAAAACCGCAATGGAAGAAGCAATGGCCGAGAGCAAGTTTAAATCTTCCGCCACTTGCATTTCTATATGTTGTGCATCCTGTGCGGCAAATTCCTTTAACACGGAAACCGTTTCTTTCCCCAGGCCTACGGTTAAACTATGCACATACCAGGCAATCCCGGCCGATACTACCGCCGTGCATGCTAAAAGCACGCAGGCAAACTGCATAAACGAAAATTTTTTATTCATGATTTTCTCCCTTGTTTTTCTTGACGGCACGGATGCGCCGCAAAGAAGCGCGTTTTTTTAAACGCAATAAATTGTTCTTGAAAAACCGCGCCAGGCCTCCTTTGGCGGTTTCGCGGTAATCGGTTTTCATATCCAGCCCGGTTTGCATCATGGCGGCTAAAACGTCGTCGTACGAAATGCGGTGTTCCCCGTCTGAAATCAGTGCATAGGTAGCACAATCCAAGGCGCGGGCGGCCGCTAAGGCGTTGCGCTCAATACACGGGATTTGCACAAGCCCGTCCACCGGGTCGCACGTTAAACCTAAGTGGTGCTCAAGCCCCATTTCGGCGGCGTAAGCAATACGGCGGTTGTCGCCGCCTTCCAACTGGCACGCGGCGGCCGAGGCCATGGCGCACGCCACGCCGATTTCGCCCTGGCACCCCACTTCGGCGCCCGATATAGACGCATTGGCTTTGGCTAAATTGCCAAACAGCCCGGCCGTGGCTAAAGCGTGGATAATGGTAGTATCTTCAAATTCGTAAATTTCTTTAATCAGACGGCACACGGCGGGCACTACCCCGCACGAGCCGCACGTCGGCGCCGTGACCACTTGCCCGCCCGAGGCATTTTCTTCGGCGCAGGCCAGTGCATAGGCATATAAGTTATTTTTGCGGCGCAGATAGGCGGGGGCGTGCTCGGCACTGTGTAAATAGCGCCGCGCTTTACGCTCCAGCCCCAAAGATCCCGGCAACACACCGCGCTTTTCCAGCCCGCGGTTCATTGTTTCCAACATGGTTTGCCAAACGTCGGCCAAAAAATCCCAAATCTGCGGGCCCTCGCACTCTTCCACATATTCCCACAACAGCATGCGTTTTTGGGCGGTGTAATCTAAAATTTCGGCCATGGTTTTGTGCGGGTAAATAGACGGTTTTTGATGCGGGATATACGCATCGTCACGCACTTCGCCGCCGCCCACACTGTAAACGGTTTTTTCATCCGTTACGTGGCCGGCTTTATCCAGCGCTTGCAATAAAATGGCGTTGGGGTGCTTGGGTAAAAAAACATTTTCCCACACAATCACTACCGGGCGCGGCTCAAAGCCCGACTTAATGGCAAAATCCGTCAAGTGCCCTTTGCCCGTAGCCGCCAGCGAGCCGTAAAGCGTAGCCCGGAAACTGGCCGCCTGCGGGTGCGCGGCGGAAAACTGTTCGGCGGCTTTGCGCGGCCCCATGGTGTGGCTGCTGGAAGGCCCCATGCCGATATTATAAAGTTGTGTAATGGATTGCATAATTTACTCTACTTAAAAATGGTATCATAATTTTAGCATGAATATATTATCTTCTTTGCTAATAGCGGCGGGGCTTTCTATGGATAACCTGGCAGTAACGGTATCAGCCGGGTGTAGCCGCGGGCACCAGCCTGCGGGGCAATTGGTACAAGTCAGCTTGTTGTTTGCCCTGGCCCATTTTATGATGTTTGCGCTGGGGTTTGAAAGCGCCCTGTTAGCCCATGTAAGCCACTCCGTCGGCCCGTGGGTGGCGTGCGTGATTTTAGTATGGATCGGCGCACACATGATTAAAGAGGCTTTCTCCCCCCACCCTCCCGCCGATTGTTCCCTTTTTACGTCTCTTAAAACCCAGCTGGCGTTAGCCGTGGCCACCAGCTTAGATGCCTTATTTGTAGGGGCCGGGTCCTCTTTAGCGGGGATGCATTTTTGGCAGACGCAACTTTTTTTGGTAGGGTGTGTATTTGTAACCAGTTTATGCGGGTTTTATGTAGGCGGATATTTGGGCAAAAAATTCGGCCGCAACATGGAAATACTGGGGGGCGGCGTGCTTATGTTTTTAGGGGTGAAGGTATTGCTAGAAGGCGTAGGCATTTGGTAGAATGACGGTATCTTAAACAGAGGTGCTACTATGGGCATTATTTCAGTAATTATTATTTTTATTTGTATCTGCACGGACAATTTGGTCAGCGCCAATATGACCGCCGTCAATATGACCAAAGAAAACAAGAGTGTATTTTCGGTAAAAATGGCGTTGTTTTTTACCGGGTTTAACGTGTTATTTTTCGGCCTCGGCTATTTGATTAGCATTATTTTCTTTCGCAACTGGGTCTATTTTGCCCACAACTGGGTGGCGTTTGCGTTCCTGCTGTTGTTAGGCATTAAACTAATGTTGGAATCTATTGAAAAATCGCCGAGTTTTAAAGACGAAGATGCCTCCAGCACGCGCAAACTGCTTAAAGTGTCGGCCTTAATTGGGCTTAACAGCTTTTTGGTAGGGTACGCGCTGGAAACCATGGACCGCGCTTTCTTCCCCGAAGTCATACTGCTACTGGTGTTGACGTTTTTAATGACGTTATTGGGCAGCCATTTAGGCGGCATGCACACGAAGAATTTGATTAGCAAAAAAATTGAACTGGTGGCAGGAATTATACTAATTATTATGGCCATCCGCTTGATTGTGATTTAATAAAAAAACAAAAAGGAAATGCTAAAAAGGCTGGTAAAACCCAGCCTTTTTTATTATACTATAGATACAATTTTACCTGTTTTTGGAACCGTATGTAGAATACGGGGCGCTTTGCAAAAAGCCCCAGTGAACGCCAAAAACAGCCGCTTAAAGGTACAAAACAAAGACGGGTAGCTCCCGTTTGGTTTTGTGCCTAATGTTTTTCGTCTTTGACGAAAAACTACGGCTGTTTGCGTATTTGAGGTCGTTCACTGGGCTCAAGCGTGCCAGCCGTTTTTGTATGGGTTTCATAAATAGTGAAATTGAAATTTAAAATAGGAGCTGTTTATGAAGAACGTAAAACGGGGTTTTACCCTCATTGAGTTGTTGGTAGTGGTCTTAATCATCGGCATTTTAGCCGCCGTAGCCGTGCCGCAATACCAAAAAGCTGTAATGAAAAGCCGCTATGCTACTTTAAAATCACTGGTAAGAAATATAGCCAATGCACAAGAAGTGTATTACTTGGCAAACGGAGCGTATGCCAGCACCTTTAAAGAATTAGATATTGACGTACCCACCCCCGTTTCTACTAACGAAGACGATGAAAACCGTACATATGATGAATATACGTATGATTGGGGTATGTGCCGACTTAGTGGCGGCGAACGACTCAACGTTTTTATTAAATGCCGAAATTCTTTGATTAACATGGACTACCAAATATATCAACAACATTCAACCAATTATCCTTCTAAGGTAAAATGCGTAATGCTTACCGAAGATGAATCATCTTGGCAAGCCAAAACCTGCCGACAAGAAACCGGACAAGAGCTTCCTTCCAATGGTGGTTCCGGAAAAGGTTGGAAATCATACGATTACTAAGCATTATCATTTGTAACGAAAAACCCACCCTTAAAAGGGTGGGTAAAATGCAACATCACAGAGGCCGAAAAGCGCGCCGAAAAAGCAAGTTTTACCCTGTTTTCAAATTTGAGATGATTAGCCGCCGTATGTTGACCCGTGATAGGAAAACATCACCGGGTAAAATGTTCAGTAGGCTGATTTGTCAGATTTGAGATAGATTTGCACCGTAAGTTGCCCGAAGCTGTACTGCTAGGTACTGCGAGTGGCAAGTC
>JBGUOO010000029.1:0-13390 GCA_045129775.1 Elusimicrobiaceae bacterium | reverse complement strand
TTTTTGCTTGGCATAGTTACTATGCCTGCGCAAAACAAAGTGCGTACTAACCGCAAAAGTCCAGCGGCGCAAAGGCAAAGAGGACTTCTTGCCAAACCTATCCCTCGCGCCTAGAACTGCCCTCAAATTTCTTTGAAAAACTCCTTTCTGCAACTTTGGTTTACCGATTTTGGCAAGGTTTTTCTTTGTAATTTACTGAAATTTCCTATCCAAAAATATCTATCCGCACGATCTTAAAAATATGATAAAATAGTACAAAAGACGTTAAATTTTTTAGGAGGCCTTACAATGACCGTTTCTTACAAAGAACTTGGCTTGGTAAATACCCGCCAAATGTTCAAAGACGCTATGGCCGGCGGCTACGCCATCCCGGCTTATAACTTCAACAATATGGAACAACTCCAAGCGATTGTTACCGCTTGTGTGCAAACCGGTAGCCCGGTAATTTTGCAAGTATCTAAAGGTGCCCGCCAATATGCCAACGCAACCTTGTTGCGCTGGATGGCCCGCGGCGCTGTGGAAATGATGCCCGAATTAGGCAAACCCGTTCCGCTGTGCTTGCACTTGGATCACGGCGATAGTTTTGAACTGTGCAAAGATTGTATTGATAATGGGTTTTCGTCCGTGATGATTGACGGCTCTCACTTGCCGTATGAAGAAAACGTGGCCTTGACCAAAAAAGTGGTAGATTATGCCCACCAGCACGATGTAACCGTGGAAGGCGAATTAGGCGTTTTGGCCGGTATTGAAGACGAAGTTTCCGCCGAACACCACACGTATACGGACCCGGCCCAAGTGGAAGATTTCGTAAAACGCACGGGTGTAGATTCCTTGGCTATTTCCATTGGTACTAGCCACGGTGCTTACAAATTCAAAGTAAAACCCGGCGAAAAATTGCCCGAACTGCGTTTTGATATTTTGGACGAAGTATCTAAACGCCTCCCGGGCTTCCCGATTGTACTGCACGGTTCTTCTTCCGTGCCGCAATGGGCTGTAAAACAAATCAACGAATACGGCGGCAAACTCGACAACACCGCCGGAATCCCCGAAGAACAACTGCGCAAAGCCGCCAAATCGGCCGTGTGCAAAATTAACGTAGATAGCGACGGCCGCTTAGTAATGACCGCCACCATCCGCAAAATCTTCGCCACCAAACCGGCCGAATTTGACCCGCGCAAATACCTCGGGCCTGCCCGCGAAGAACTGATTAAAATGTACGCCGAAAAGAACGAAAACGTATTCGGTTCCGCCGGCAGAGTTAAATAAGGTTTTAACCTTATAAAAAACCCCCTGCTAATTTAAGCAGGGGGTTTTTTTTCGTTTTAAAGATCTTATCTTTTTAGTTTGTCCCACAGCGTTTTTTTAGCCGGGGCCGCCGATAAAACAGCCTCTTTATGCAGTGCCCCTACCAAAACGCCTTCGTCATTAACCACCGGCAGTAGCGCGGTTTCTTCCTTCACAAACACGGCTTGCACCGCCGCTAATTCGTCTTGCGGTTTTAGCGTGCGCGCCGTTTTATTCATCACACTGCCACACACGGCTTGCGGGTTGAAAAACACTAACTCCGCCGTTGGGATAACACCCTTAAATTCATCATTTTTGCCCGTTACAAAACAAACGAGTGGCAATTTTTTGCGCGGTAAATTTTTAAGCCGCGCTACTAATTCAGCCACTTTATTTTCGGTCCGCACGGCCACAAAATCGGTCTGCATGGAGAGCCCCACACGCCCCGGCCCAAACCCGCCGGCCGCTTGTAACAGTTGCACAAACGCGGGGGATAAGACACTTTTTAAACGCTCTTGGTACGGCGTGGCAAATTCTTTCCACAATTTACCGGCTTGGGGTACGTCTAAATGCGTCAGCACATAGCACGCCTGTTTAAGCGGCAAACGCCGCAAAACAGCCGCGGCCTTGGGCGGGTCCATAGGGTTTAACACCGCCACCAAACTACGCGCTTTAAGCCCCCCCACCAGCAAAAGCACCTCATGCGTAGCCAGCACGGCAAGCGCTTGCGCTGCGGCTTGCGGGGCGGCGGCAATAAATTTTTCAGTCATCACGGCGGCCAAATTGCGCATGGGATTGTTATTCATATTATTTTTTGGCTTTATTTTTTAAGAAACGCTTGCCCACCACGTCGGTAGCTTTGTTTTCCAGTTCGCGCAGGGTTTCTTTAAACTCGTTACTTTGTGGGATAAAACCGTTACTTAAACTTTTGTCGTTAATCACGGTTAAGTTCCACCCGCCCGGCACACGCAACCACACATACGTTAGGCCGTCAATCGTGTACGTAAGGGTTTCATTAAAAGACAAATTATAAATTGTTTTTTTGGGCATAAGTTGTCCTTGATAAACTTTCCTAAATCATTATAATAAATATAAGGGTTTTTTTACAGGGGGCACTATGCTTTTTAATAAACCGGTGCACGAACTGACGTTTGAAGACGTGGTAGCTTTTTGTAAACGGGGCCTGCCCGAGAACAAACAGCTGGACTACAAATATATGTTGCCCAAAAACCACGAAAAATTTGCCAAGACCATTGCGTCGTTTGCCAACGCCATGGGCGGCACCATTATTGTGGGCGTACAAGACGATAAAAACGATAAACCTTGCCCCCCCTTTTTAGGCATTGCTTACCACGAAAAAGTCCGCAATTCTATTGAAGACATTATCAAAACCTACATTGACCCGGTGGTATTTGTGGACGTAAACATTTGCCTCAACCGCCGCGGGGACCGTATGTTTGTAGTCATTGATATTCCGCAAAGCAATTTAACCCCACACCTGGTGGGCAAATTAAAACGCGCTTACGTGCGCACGGGGCAATCTTCCCGGCCCGAAGCAATCGTCCACCCCGACAAACTCCCCTGGCTGTTGGACCACCGTCAAAAATCTGAGCGTTTGCGCCATATTTTAGTGGACAAGGCCGAAAGCCACTTTGATAATTACTTAAAAACTTGTGCCGTGTCTGCTGACGGGGAAAGCATCAGTACACTAAGCTTAGTGCCCATGTACCCGCAGGAGCCGCTAACCGATTATAAAAACTTGCCTGGTCTGGTGGCGGCCTCGGCCACACGCGCACCGTACGGTGTTATGGCCAACCCGGATTATCCGCTTAAACCCGTGCAAGACGGTATTGCCGTCATTTCCAACGCGCGCGGCATCTATAAGATGACCGAATTTAACGCCTATGGCCTGGTAATGAACAAACAAGTGGCCAGCCAAGACGAAATGGTCAACGGCCATGTATCGCAAACCCTACACGTGGAAAAAATTTGCCAAAACTGCGTATTGTTTTTTATAACTGCGCGTAAATTTTTGGAAAAGATTTCATTTGGCGGGCCGTTACAATTTAAATTTAAACTTTCCAACGCCCGGGGCAAACGCGCGTTACTAAGCAACAAACAATCCACCGTGCTGGAAGATTATTTGCACTTAGAGCGCAACTGGTTCTTGACCGATTTGCAAAGCAACCTGCCCGACTTATTGGAAAAATTACTGCACGAGGCCGCCTGGTCCTTGGGCTTACAAGTGCCGCCGGAAACAATCCGCGCACTGATTGAAAACTATATAAGAGAGATAGAAAAATGAAAAACGGATTTACGTTACTGGAATTATTAGTAGTTATCATTATCGTCACGATATTAGTGGCGGTAGCGGTGCCGTCTTATTTTAACGCGGTAGAAAATACACGCATGGTGGAGTTGAAAATTTTATGGGGCCACCAAAAACATTGGGCCACCGGCAAACAACTCAGTGCCGAAGATATTGCCAAAACCAATGAAAGCCTGCAAAAACACGGTTTAAAATATTTTACCGGGCAAATTGTCTGCCGCACCACCATGCCCGAAGGGCAACCTTGCTATGAAGTAGCCTTTACCCGTAAATCCGGCCCGGCCCAGTACCAAATCACTACCGTGGATAACTTCCGCGATTTAGCCTGCGTGCCGGAAAACGTACTGGGAACGAGTTTTTGCAAGTCCCGCATGCGCCCGGACGGGCAAACCACGGTGGACGGCCAAACAGCCTATCTGATCCATTAAACAAACAAGAGGCGTTATGAAACAGTTTTTATTACGCGTGATAGGGGTTGTAATCAGTAGTGCCGGCTTGGTACAGCTAGGCATGGCGGCCCCATTTGTACTGGAAGATGATTACCAGCCCACCTTGATAATGCGTCGCAAGATGTTTATCAGGATGGCAAACGTGTAGGGGCTGAAAATGAAACGCATATTATCCATAACAACAACAGCTTGGAGTGGATTTTGCAACGCCCGGGCCAACCCAAGCGGGTTTACCGCGTCAGTGCCCAAACGCGCTTTACCTCCCCCAGTGATTTGTTTTATATATGGCCCAGGGTCCTTAAATGGGATCAGCAAGGCCGCCCTTTGGAAGGGGCAGATTCGTACAACCATCGGATTATTTATTCTTATTTCCAAGGGCAAACCAACCGTCTGTTTTTCAACGGGGATACGCTTGTTGCGGCCGATTCACTCACCCAAGGCAACCGGCGTACCGATTACATGGCTCAACTGGGTGTCAACGGTAAAGTAGTAGCCTTTATTTGGGCCGAACCGGCCCATTCCCACGATAAAGTGGTATGGTACTATGAAGACCTTTCCCAACTTCATCTTAAAACGCAATTTGAATGCCCAGCCACACTCCATATAGCCGATTGTTTGGTGCAACACACCTTTGGCCGTTCACTTACAAACGCACTGCGAAATAGAAAATAGTTATTTTTTCAGTTCCCGGGAAGGTGCTTGTTTTTCTCTGAAATAATCTTATACTATAACCAAGAGGAACTTATGAAACGTACGATTTTTGCCGTGTGGGGAAGTGTTTTAGTAAGTGCCGTCTTAGGAATGGTTGCTTTTGCCGTGCCTTGGGTAGAAGAAGAGGACTATGACCCCTCTTTATTAAACAAAGCTTTAAACCGGGGGCTCAATATTGAAGTATCCGGGGTTAATTCCAACGAAAAAATGACCTACCGCAAAGCCACTTCGCAAGCATATAATGCGTGGTTCAAACAAAGTGCCGAGCTGATTGTCCAACAAGGCCGTGAGCAGGAATTTGGCCCCTTATATAATCGCTTAGCCCAAGGGGTAAACACCAACCGCTTAGGCCCCAATCCGGACGTAAAAGTAGTCATTGTTTCCCCGGAAAAGCTCAAAAAATCGTGCGGAGATGATTCCCAGGGTTGTGCAATAATTGGGGGCGATTTCCCCACCATTTATATGATGCCCCTCACCCCGCATAACGAGCAAGCCTGGCATTCCACTTTATTGCACGAAGTTGGCCACACCCTGGGGTTAGACGAACAATACGACCGCGACCAATCCCACGACCAAAATGTATCCCGCATCCGTTCGTCCAGCGAGCGCTACCCCAACAGTATTATGAATAATACGGATGGCCGCCACATTACGTGTGATGATGCGACGGGGCTGATTAACATTATTGATCACCATGCTTCCGGCGCTTATAACCGCCAAGGCAAAGAATGGAATAGTTTGTGTGACGGATCCAAGGATAAATATAAAAACGGTAAACGCGTCGGTGCCGAACAACAAACTCATATCACGCGTGATGCTGGTAGCAACCGTTGGTCTATTCAATCTCCCGGTGCCGCCAAACGCAGCTATGAAGTTGCCAAACACGGGCCCATTCACTCGGTCAATGACGTAGTCAATATGCCTATTACTGTTACTAAAAAGGATGAACAAGGCCGCCCGTTAGAAGGCAAAGACAAATACGGCGCGAAGGTAATATATTCGTACTTTCAGGGTCAAACCAACCGCATGGCATTTTTAGGAAATAGCCTTATTTGGGCAGACCAAACCACCAAACGGGACGAACAAACGGACCATCTGGTCCAATTTGGCCATAATGGCCAAGTATCGCAAGCGTTTTGGGGCCAATTAAATAATGGGGATGATAAAAAAATTTTTGCGGGTTATAAAGCAAATATCTATGACAAACGCCAAAATTATGACAGCACTTTTGAGTGCCCGCCCACATTAAGTGTGCAAGAATGTATGAGCCAGCATCTAACGGCTTCCCAACCGGCCGACCTGCAAAACCAATTAGCCGACAAAACAGCCGCGTCTGGGCAAACGCCCCGTGCCCAGGCCCAAAGCCGTACTTCTTCCCCCCGCGCTAACACTTCTCAGACGCGTTCTCAAACGGTTACAAATGCCTCACGCGCTCCTAAACAAGACCAGCGCCGCAACCTGAACAACGGGGTGCTCCGCCCGGCTTCCACCCGCCCGGCCACCGGGAATATCCGCTATACCGGGAACGGGAATCAAATTGTAGGCGTTGCACACTAAGCCTCTATTTCCACATCAAAAATCCCCGCCATTTTTATAAGGCGGGGATTTTGAATTTTAAAACCTATTATATCAGCGGACTACCGGGGCGTTTTTTAATACGTCGGGCAATTCCATATTCGGTGCTAACTGTAGCAAGCGGATTTCGGTAGCCAACCATAACCCCTCAGCATTATTACGCAAGGAAACCCCTTCCATATCGCTGGGCAACTTCGGGGCGCCGGTAAGGTCATTATTGGCCATGCGCCAATTTTCCAACTGAATAATCAACATGTGAATATCTACTTGGTTACGTGCATGCAAACGTAAGGTTGCCAACTGTTCTACAATAACCGGGCTGACAAGCCCTTGTGCCTCTTTAACCAAAATGCTAAGCATGCCCATAAAAGCCTGGCTTCCCGTTTGGCTTTCCAACCCTTCGGCTACACGCAAGATTCCGTCTTTTTCCAAAGAAAAAAGCTGCGGGAATATATTATTATGAATTTGCATATAGCGTTGCACATCCAACAAATCCGTCATGGCTTTTACGTTGGGTACCGCTAAAACCGTTGGGTCCGTTACCGGGTCCATATTCCACAATGTGCCTAAATAAGTGCTTTGTTTATAGGGCGACGTTTTTACAGCCACATCCAAACGGTTAAATTTATCCGTCAAATTTAATTGATTTTTAAGGGAGATTTGTTCCACGCCTTGAGCTTTTTGTACCTGTTTAAACAAGTTAGCGCTGGAAACATACATCGGGTTTGTAGCAGCAAATTGCGCTTTTGTAATTTGACGGTCCACATACTCGCCCCCTACAAACGATAGAGGTGCTTTACTTGAAAAAGCACTTGGCACAGCCCCGGTCATGGCTTCGGTTACTTGTTTGGCCATTTTTAACGGGCGCTGGGCATAAGCTGGGGCAGACAAAAGTGCACACACACCCAGTACAACAAAAACTTTCTTATTCATGGGTTTCTCCTTATTTACTATTTCTTATATGATAGCTTTTATGTAGGCAAGGCCGACAGGGCCAAAGGTCCTAGTCCCATTTAGTCTTTGGACCTATTTGATGTTGTTGTAATCTTGGCGGAGTTTTTCCAGGGTGGCTTGTTTTTGCTCGTCGGGGATATTCATTTGTTGTACCTGGTCCATTTGCCATTGTAAAATTTGGCGGTTGGAATTGGCACGCAAATCATGTTGCCGTTGGGCACGCTCCGCGGGGGATAATTCCTGCTGCATGGTTTCTTTCATTTTAGCATCATAATTATCTAAAATTTGCTTTATTTCTTGGGATTTGTCTTCCCCATACGCTTGCGCCACTTGCCCCACTAACTTATTGCGTTCTTCCTTCAATGTTTCTGCCATGGCATCCAGGTCTTCTTTAGGTGCCTTACGGGCCACACTTATAATTTTTCCCTCTTCTTCTTGCTGTTGCAAGGAAGCCAATTCTTTTTGGGCCCTTTCCTCATCCAAACGGTGCAACCCACTAAGCGATTCCCCCGCCTGGCGCACGGCTTCTTCCATCTTGGTATGCGCCTCATATTGGTTGGCGTAGGCCGCTTTGTAGTAATCTTGTGCAGATAATTGCTGTGTAGCCAGGGCCAAATCTTTTTCGCGTGCTTCGTCAATAATTTGGCTAAATTTAGCATTTAATTCCGGGTTAGGATACTGGGCTTGCAACTCGGCTTTTTGTTTATTATCTTGTGCCAGGCGCTGGGCCACAAATTTATCATACTGGTTTTTCTCGGCCAGGTGATCCATTTCGTTTTGGTATTTTTTGGAAATTTCTTTTACTTTTTGTTCTTTCTGCTCGGGGGTAGCGTTGGGCATATTAAGCGCCCCGGTCAACTCTTGGGCGTAATGATCCATTAAACTACTTGCCTGCTGGGCCGCCCGCCCGCCAAAGGCAGAAGCAAAACTTTTCACAATTTCATTTTTCTGTGCCGCCACGGCCTGGGTCACCGGGGCATACGGGCCCGTCAAGCCCGAAGATTTCTCTTCGGCCATATGATTGGCGGTGGTATATTTTTCTATATTTTGGGCACGTTTACTTTTGGGCATTAAAGCCTGTGCTACGGCACGGTCAATAGCGGCAGACAGTTTGGCCCACCGGGCATCCATTTGTTCTTTTTCTTTGCGGTTCGGGCGCAGATACGGGGCCAACATATTCGCTCTTTCTTCTTGCATACGGCTTTGCGCGGATGCCGTAAACCCGGCTTGCGGCCCGGCGTACGTGCGCGGCGTATAAGCCGTGTGGGGCTGAGCCGTGTACGCAACCGGTTGTTTATTATCTTGCGTGTAAAAATTGGTATCTACGTAGCGTTTGCCGCCCCCGGTAGCCGTGCGCCCCGGATATCCCTGCTTGTGCGAAGCGCGGGTTTGTGGATAAGCTACCGGGCGGTTGATTTCAACCGTTACCGGAGCAACGGGGCGGCTGGGGTTGGCCCGTGGATCTTGGGCGTCTTTTTCTAAAAATTCATCTAAAATTTCTTGGCGTTTTGTTTGTTCTAACGGGCGTTGTGACGAAGACCACCCGGAACGGGCCGTTGTAACGGCCGAAGGTGCTTTAGCACTAGCACGGCCGGGTTCGTACGCCAACACACGCCACAAAGCCGCCACAATTGCCAGCGCCGCTAACACCCCTAACGTAATTTTTAAACCGGTTTTATCTTCGTTCATACTTATAGTATAGCCCAAAAACGCCCTCAAATACCAGGGCCAAAAGCCCCAGTAATACCTAGGCCCTAAAAAACCCCGCCGAAGCGGGGTTTATGTCATTTTTCTTTGATGAGTGTAATCCCTAAATCAACGAGCTGTTGCAAATCCACCACGTTGGGGGAATCGGTCAGCGGGCAGACTGCCTGTGCCGTTTTGGGGAACGCAATTACTTCGCGGATAGACTCTTCCCCGGCTAACAGGGCCGTAATACGGTCCAGCCCCAGGCCGATACCGCCGTGGGGCGGCGCGCCGGCTTCCAGTGCATTTAACAGCATGCCAAAACGGCGGGCCGATTCTTCTTTGGAATGTTTCATCAGTGCCAAAATACGTTCCTGCACATCGCGGCGGCAGTTACGCACCGAGCCCGAGGCCAATTCGTTGCCGTTTAACACCAAGTCAAACTGGTACGAACGCACACTGCCGGGGTCACTTTCCAAATTCGGCAAATCTTCTTCCACCGGGGCCGTAAACGGGTTATGTGCGGCGTCCCAGCGGTCCTCTTCGGGGATATATTCCAACAAGGGGAAGTTTGTAATCCAAGCAAACGCCCAATCGCATTGTTTGGGTAAGTTTTTCACCAACTCTTTACGAAGCGCCCCCATAAAATTTTGCACCGTGCGTTTATCGTTATCACTGCCGACAAACACCGCATCTCCTTCCTGCGCTCCTACTAAGGTTTGCAGCGCTTTTAATTCTTCGGCGGTAAAGAACTTAGCCGACGGACCTTCCAGCTTGCCGTCTTTTACTTTGAGCCACACCAGCCCTTTAGCACCGTTCTTTTTAACCAGTTCCGTCAGTTTATCCATTTGCCCGCGCGAATAAGCACCGCATTTTTCACCGCGCAGTGCATAAATAGCCCCGTTTTGGGCCAGTACATCGGCAAACACTTTAAACCCGGTGTGAGCAAACACCTCAGCGGCGTTTTGCATTTGCAACGTGTAACGCAAATCGGGCTTATCGGAGCCGTATTTTTCCATGGCCTGGCTAAACGGCAATTTGACAAACGGTACTTGTAATTCTTTGCCGGCCACTTTAAAAATTTCCTGCATGAGCCCTTCCACTATTTGGTGGATATCGTCAATCGTTACAAACGACATTTCCATATCAATTTGTGTATGTTCGGGTTGACGGTCGGCCCGTAAATCTTCATCTCTAAAACACCGCGCCAACTGGAAATAGCGGTCTATGCCGCTGGCCATTAAGGTTTGTTTGAACATTTGCGGGCTTTGCGGCAGTGCATAAAACTCGCCGTGGTGCACGCGCGAAGGCACCAAATAATCGCGGGCGCCTTCGGGTGTGGAGCGGGTTAAAATAGGGGTTTCCACTTCAATAAAACCGTGGGCGTCCAAATAGCGCCGGGCCGCTTGGGCAATGCGGTGGCGCAGGTATAAGTTGGCAAACATACGCGGGTTGCGCAAATCCAGGTAGCGGTATTTGAGGCGTACTTCTTCCGACACACCAAACGACTTATCAATTTCAAACGGCAGTTGTACGGAAGTATTTAATATCTTAAAATCTTCGGCCACCAGTTCAATTTCGCCGGTTTTCATTTTGGTATTAACGGTCCCCTCTTTCCGGCGGACCACCGTTCCGGTTACTTCAATCACATATTCACTGCGCACGGTGGAAGCTTCTTTAAAAAATGCACGGTTGGGCTCTACCACCACTTGGCAAATTCCGCTGCGGTCACGCAAGTCAATAAACAACACTCCCCCGTGGTTGCGGTAGGCATGGACCCACCCGCATAAAGTTTGCTTGGTATTAAGCAGGGCAGCAGTTATATCCCCGCAGTAATTGGTTCTTTTCATACTAATTTTTTTACCTCACTAACGAGTTCGGCAAACGCAATTTGTTTTTGTTCGCCGGAAGTTAAATCTTTAAGGGTGGCGGCTTGTTTAGCCAGTTCATCGCCCCCTAAAATAAGTGCATAACCGGCCCCACAACGGTCGGCCTGTTTCATTTGGCCTTTGACATTTTTGTCAAACAGCCCCCCCTCGGTGCGGATGCCCGCCGCGCGGAGTTGTTGCATTAAATTAAAAGCCGTTTCGTTACAGTTTTTTTCTAACGATACTACATACACACTTTTGCGCGGTTGCGTGGGCACTTCGCCGCGGGCCAAAATCACCCGCTCAGCCCCCATGGCCCACCCGATAGCCGGCGTAGCCGGGCCGCCCATATTTTTGACTAAAGTATCATAGCGGCCGCCGGCGGCAATGGCATTTTGGGCCAGTTCGCCCGCTTGAAATTCAAACACCGTGCGCGAATAATAATCCAACCCGCGCACCAGCATCGGGTCCACCACATAGTCTATTTTCCCTTTGAGTAAGGCTTGCACCGTATCAAAATGTTCCTGGCATTCCGGGCACAGTTGCAACGTGGGCACACGGCCCGCAAAGCGGGCGCCGTCTATTTTACAATCCAGTACGCGCAAGGGGTTTTTTTCCAAGCGCGTTTGACAATTTTCACACAGGGTATCTTTCTCTTTAGACAAAAAGTCAATTAACGCCTGGCGGTAAAGCGGGCGGCATTTGTCACACCCTAAACTGTTGATTTTGACCACATAATTTTTAGCGCCAAACTGAGCCACAATATCTTTAAGCATCAAAATCACTTCGGCATCAGCGGCCGGGGCCGAGTTGCCAATATATTCGGCACCGATTTGTTCAAACTCGCGGTATCTTCCGGCTTGCGGACGTTCGGCACGGAACATATTGCCGATATAATAAAACTTTTGCACCGGTGCATTTTGCACAAAATTATTTTCTAAATAAGCGCGCACCACGCCGGGGGTTCCCTCGGGGCGGATTGCCAGTTGGCGGTGCCCGGCATCTTCAAAAGCGTACATTTCTTTTTGGACGATATCGGTAGTTTCGCCGGTGGATTTAACAAAGAGTTCTTTGAGCTCCACGGTCGGCAGGCGCAGTTCGCCAAAGCCGTAAGCGGAAAATACGCCGCGGGCGCAATTTTCCAATTCAGTAAATGCGTTTGATTGGGGTTCAAAAATATCGCGGAACCCTCTTACCAGTTTTGCCATAGTGTTTATATTTTATCATTTTTTGATATTTCTGCTCCACCTCTTGCCTGATTTGCTATACTTATTATATGAAACACTTATGGCTGGCTGTATTACTGTTGGGCACATGGGCCTATGGGGCGGAGCAAAAACCTTATAAGCCGCGCACCGTGCGTGCCCAAGCGCAGTATTTGACGACGGACGCCTTGAAAGTAACCGATACTTGCCCCGGCGCCGATATTATAAACCCCTTTACCTGTACTAAAGACCAGCCTGTCGGGTTTACGTGTTTTGACGTGTACCGCGTGCAAGGCGACCCTATAGATAAAGACCGCTACACTTTGCTGGACGAAACGGTTGATACCGTGGACGCCACCGCCGAGCCCAAGTGCAATTTTACCGGGCCTTTAACGTGCGAAAACTTTTTACAAGCCCTAAAATTTAATTTGGATTTTTCGTGGTTTATTGCCAATTTCCCTTCGTCTTCATTCCCGGAGTGCGGCCACACCTACACGTGCACGCGCATTGTGTGTTTTCAAACATTGGCTGATACCTCATACGGGGCCCCGCAAGCCAAAAAACTCTCGTGTGTGTTTAAGAAGAACCAGATTTACTTTTTAGGCGCACAAGTAACGTGCGAAGACAAAAACGCCCCCGCTAAGAAATAAACTGTTGAAAAATCTCTCTATAAACAAGATGAGATCAGTATGGAAGGGAACAAAACATCGTTTCTTTTGTAACAGTTCCTTGGCACCCCAATGCTTTGCATACACGGGCCCCCATATCGGTACCTCCCGGATAACATCGATATCCTTCCTGCCCATACGCCGTCCACAAACGGGCAGAACAACTGCTTGTCCACCCCTGCACACGTGGATCTTTTGCTTCTGCAACGCTAGCAGACACTAATTGGAATCTGTCGCCATTAGGTAAGTCAATGGTGCGCACGGAGGAATCCTTTGTTCCAAGTGCCGTCCACCCGGCCGGTAATTCAATATCCCAAGCATCAATATCGTTGGTATACTCTCCGTGCGCCAAATAATAGACTTGATTGGCTTGTTTAATGGTTTTCATCATCGCCCATACCGAAGATAAACGCGCCTTGTTTACCGCCACTTGATACTGCGGCACTGCTACCGCCGCCAAAATACCAATAATCGAAACTACAACCAATAATTCAATAAGTGTAAAACCCCACTTATAACTCATTTTAAGCTTGTTACTTTTCATTTTATTTTCTCCTGTTTACTGCATAGTAGGAGTGTAACAAAAAAAAAAAACAAGTCAAGCCCCGAGCCGGGGCGGCCAATGCCCGCGGGAGCAGCCAACTACAAAACTTCAACACCC